>DASSBF010000165.1:0-49576 GCA_035699005.1 Dongiaceae bacterium | reverse complement strand
CCTGGTCGAGGATGGGCTGGTCGTGCGCGAGGCGCATCCCGAGGACCGGCGCACCACCCTCCTCAACCTGACCGACGAAGGCCGCGAGCGGTTCCTCACCATGGCAGCCGAGCACGAGCAGTGGATCATCAGCCTGCTCGCGAGGCTGGATGGCTCCGCCAAGCACCAGCTCCTGAGCGGTCTCGGCGCCCTCAAGCACCATCTGGAGAAACTCGAGGCCGACTAGCCGGCCAAGGAGCGCTGCCTTGTCGTTATCCTCCGCCAGCGCCACCGCCGAAACGGCATTCTGGGACGATGCCTATTCCAATAGCGCCTACATCCCGGACGGCGGCGCCTTCCCGGCGAAATGGGCGGCGGACGCGGCAGCGTTTCGCACCGCCATGACGGCCGCAGGACGCGCGAAGCTCGATCAGCCCTACGGCTCCAGGCCGCGCGAAAGGTTCGACCTGTTCCTGCCCACGCACACGCCGGAGGACGTGTTGATATTCGTGCATGGCGGCTACTGGACGGCGTTCGACAAGTCGAGCTGGTCGCATCTGGCCGCCGGGGCGCTTGCCCGTGGCTGGGCCGTCGCCATGCCCGGCTATACGCTGTGCCCTGAAGTTCGGATTTCGGACATCACTGCGGAGGTTGCGCAGGCGGTCACCGCGATCGCGGAAGCCATCCCCGGTGATCTGGTCCTCGCGGGCCATTCGGCCGGCGGCCACCTGGTGACGCGCCTCGCCTGCGCGGATGGCCCTTTGCCGGCCGCCATCAGGGCGCGCGTCCGGCACACCGTTTCGATCAGCGGCGTCCATGACCTGCGGCCGCTCTTGAAGACGACGATGAACGAGACGCTGCGCATGGATGCAGCGGAGGCGGCGCGCGAAAGCCCGGCGCTGCTGATGCCGGCGCCCAGCGCCAAGGTAACGTGCTGGGTCGGCTCCCGGGAGCGGCCCGAGTTCATCCGCCAGAACGCGCTCCTGGCGAACATCTGGACGGGCCTCGGCGCCCGCATTGCGGAGCGCCAGGCCAAGGGCCGCCATCACTATGATGTCATTGACGATTTGGCCGATCCTGGATCGGCCCTGGCCGGCCTGCTGCTTGACGTGTGACGGCAGGCGGAATATATTTCAGATGTGAAAGTTTTAATCTTCAAGTTATTAGGGTGAAGTGCATCCGACTGGAGGATTGGGCATGCGCATCGTGTGCATCGGCGGAGGACCGGCGGGGCTCTATTTCGGCCTCCTGATGAAGAAGCTCCACCCGGCGCACCGGGTGACGGTGGTCGAGCGCAACCGGCCCTATGACACGTTCGGCTGGGGGGTTGTGTTCTCCGACGCCACCATGGATTCGATGAAGGCCTGGGATCCCGAGACCGCCGCCGAGATCCAGGACGCCTTCAATCACTGGGACGACATCGAGGTCTGGTTCAAGGGCCGGCGGCAGCGCACCACCGGCCACGGTTTCGTCGGCATCGGCCGCAAGAAGCTGCTCAACATCCTGCAGGCACGCTGCGAGCAGCTCGGCGTCGAGCTGGCGTTCGAGCGCGAGGTTGAGTCCGATCTCGAGTTTCCCGGCGCGGATTTGATCATCGCCTCGGACGGTCTCAATTCGAGGATCCGCAACCGCTACCCCGGCGCATTCCAGCCCGACCTGGTCGTGCGGCCCAACCGCTACATCTGGCTCGGCACCAATAAATCCTACGACGCCTTCACCTTCGATTTCCGCCGGACCGAGCACGGCTGGTTCCAGGCGCACATCTACAAGTTCGACAACAGCACCTCGACCTTCATCGTGGAGACCACCGAGGAGGCGTTCGAAGCGCATGGGCTGGGTGCGCTCGACCAGGATGACTCGATCGCGTTCTGCGAAAAGCTGTTCGCCGAGGTGCTGTGCGGCGCCAGGCTGATGAGCAACACACGGCACCTGCGCGAGTCGGCCTGGCTCAATTTCCAGCGCCTGATCTGCGGCCGCTGGAGCCACTTCAACGGACGCGCCCACGTCGTGCTGATGGGCGATGCGGCCCATACTGCCCACTTCGCCATCGGTTCAGGTACCAAGCTCGCGATCGACGACGCGATCGAGCTGACCCGGCAGTTCGAGGGCCATGGGCACGGCGCCGGTCAGATCCCGGTTGCCCTCGCCGCCTACGAGGAGGTCCGCCGGGTCGACGTCGCGCGCATCCAGAACGCGGCGCGCAACGCCATGGAATGGTTCGAAGTGGTGGGCCGCCGCTATGCCGACACGCTCGAGCCGGAGCAGTTCATGTATTCGATGCTGACGCGCTCGCAGCGCATCAGCCACGAGAACCTGCGCCTGCGCGACAAGGCCTGGCTGGAGGAGTACGAACGCTGGTTCGCACGCAGTTCCGGCCTCAACGTGCCCGACACGGGCCGCGCGCCGCCGCCGATGTTCACGCCCTACGCGGTGCGCGGCGTCACGCTCCCCAACCGGATCGTGGTCTCGCCGATGGCGATGTATTCCGCCGTCGATGGCGAGCCGAACGATTTCCACCTGGTGCATCTCGGCGCCCGCGCCATGGGCGGCGCCGCCTTGGTGTTCGGCGAAATGACCTGCGTCGCGCCCGATGCCCGCATCACGCCGGGCTGCCTCGGCCTGTGGAACGAACGCCAGGCGGCGGGCTGGAAGCGCATGGTCGATTTCGTCCACGCGAACTCCGCCGCGAAGTTCGGCATCCAGCTCGGCCATGCCGGGCGCAAGGGCTCGACCAAGGTCGCCTGGGAGGGAATCGACAAGCCGCTGGAGAACGGCAACTGGCCCCTGATCTCCGCTTCCGCCATCCCCTACCTCAAGGAGAGCCAGGCTCCGAAGGCGATGGACCGCGCGGACATGGGCCGCGTGCTGCAGGAGTTCGTGCGCGCCACCGAGCTTACCGCCGGCACCGGCGCGGACTGGCTGGAGCTCCATTGCGCGCACGGCTATCTGCTGTCGAGCTTCCTCTCCCCGGTCACCAACCTGCGCACCGACGAATATGGCGGCGAGCATGGGGGCCGCGCGCGCTATCCGCTCGAAATCTTCCGCGCCATGCGGGCGGTCTGGCCGGCCGACAAGCCAATGTCCGTGCGCCTGTCCTGCCACGACTGGACCGATGGCGGGAACACGCCGGAGGACGCGGCCATCTTCGCCGCCATGTTCAAGCAGGCCGGCGCCGACCTGATCGACTGCTCCTCCGGCCAGGTGTCGAAGGAGGAGAAGCCGGTCTACGGCCGGCTGTTCCAGACGCCGTTCTCCGACAAGATCCGCAACGAGATCAGCATCCCGACCATCGCGGTTGGCGCGATCTCGGAGGCGGACCACGCCAATTCCATCATCGCCGCCGGCCGCGCCGACCTGTGTGCGATCGCACGCCCGCACCTTGCCGATTCCGCCTGGACCCTGCACGAGGCCGCCAAGATCGGCCTCGTCGACATTCCCTGGCCGAAGCAGTACCGGATGGCCAAGATGCAGTATGAGACCAACCTGGCGCGCGCCGCCGCGGCGCAGCCGGTCGCGAAGTGAGCGTCGGATGACCGCATCCCGCCCCCTTTCCGGACGTCATGTGCTGGTGACCGGCGCCGGCGGCGGCATCGGCGCGGCGATCGCCGGGGCGCTGGCGGAAGCCGGCGCGTCGCTTTCGCTCGCCGGACGGCGCCTCGAGCCGCTGCAAAGAGTTGCGGAGGCGATCGGGGCCGCCCAGACCATCGTGCTGGACGGCTTCGACGTCACCGACAGCGCCGCGATCGAGCGCGGCCTCCAATCGGCGCGTGCGCGGTTCGGCCCGGTCGATATCCTGGTCAACAATGCGGGTGAAGCGCCGAGCGCGCCATTCGACAAGACCGATGCCGACCTGTGGTCGCGCGTGATCGCCGCTGACCTGACCAGCGTGTTCCTCGTGACCAGAGCCGTGCTTGCGGACCTCAAGACACATGGCCGGGACGCGCGAATCATCAACGTCGCCTCGACCGCGGGCTTGAGGGGCTACGCCTACGTCTCGGCCTATTGCGCGGCCAAGCATGGTGTCGTCGGGTTGACGCGCGCGCTGGCGCTCGAGCTGGCGAAGACCGGCATCACGGTGAATGCGGTGTGCCCCGGCTATGCCGATACGCCGCTCGTTCGCAAAGCGGCTGACACCATCAAGGCCAAAACCGGCCGCAGCGAGGACGAGGCGATCGCGGTGCTGGCGGGCGGGAACCCGCAAGGGCGGCTGGTTGCCCCGGCAGAGGTGGCGGACACCGTGCTATGGCTTGCCTCCCCCGGTTCCTCTTCAATCAACGGACAGGCGATCGTGGTCGCCGGCGGCGAGGTGATGGCAGGATGACCGATTCCAACCAGACGCTGCGCCCGTTCAAGGACTACGCCGCGCGACACTTCCTGTGGGAAGCGAGCGACGACGGCCGTGTCGCGATCGTGCGGCTGAACCGGCCGGAGAAGAAGAACCCCCTGACGTTCGAGTCGTATGCCGAGCTGCGTGACCTGTTCCGCGGGCTGGTCCACGCTTCCGACGTGCGCGCGATCGTGCTGACGGGGGCCGGTGGCAATTTCTCGTCCGGCGGCGACGTGTTCGAGATCATCGAGCCGCTGACCAAAATGGCGATGCCGGAGCTGCTCGCCTTCACGCGCATGACCGGCGACCTGGTCAAGGCGATGCGCAAGTGCCCGCAAGTGTTGATCGCCGCGGTTGACGGCGTGTGTGCGGGCGCCGGCGCGATCCTCGCCATGGCCTCCGACCTCCGCCTCGCCACGCCGGAGGCCAAGACCGCGTTCCTGTTCACGCGGGTCGGGCTGTCGGGCGCCGACATGGGCGCCTGCGGGATCCTACCGCGCATCATCGGCCAGGGCCGCGCGGCCGAACTGCTGCTCACTGGCCGCGCCATGAGCGCCAGCGAGGCGCATGCCTGGGGCTTCTACAACGCGCTGCACAGCGCGGCCGACCTCGAGACTCAGGCATTGGCGCTCGCCCGCGCGCTGGCCGACGGTCCGTATTTCGCGCACACCGTCACCAAGACCATGCTGAACCAGGCCTGGGCGATGGGGCTGGACGAGTTGATCGAAGCCGAGGCGCAGGCGCAGGCGCTCTGCATGACGACCGGTGATTTCCGCCGCGCGTTCGAGGCGTTCGCCGCCAAGGCCAAGCCCAGGTTCGAAGGAAACTGAAATCGATGGCCGGCCCGACCCGCGAGCATCTGCACTGGCCGTTCTTCGATGCGGCGCACCGCGCGTTCGTGGAGCGGCTCGACGCGTTCCCGTCGTCCGGCGCCGTCGCTCGCATCGATCACCACGATGTGGACGGCGCATGCCGCGGGCTGGTCCGTGCGCTGGGCGATGCCGGCCTGCTGGATGCCGCCGTCGCCGGCACCGCCGCGGACGCGCCGCCGATCGATTCTCGCCTCGTCTGCCTGGCGCGCGAGACCCTGGCCTGGCACGACGGCCTCGCCGATTTCGCGTTCGCCATGCAGGGCCTGGGCACCGGCGCCATCGCCCTTTCCGGCTCGCCGGAGCTGCGCGCCGCGATCCTGCCGAAGGTGCGCTCCGGCGCCTGGATCGCCGCCTTCGCGCTGTCGGAAAAGGATGCGGGGTCCGACGTCGCAGCCATGCGCTGCGCCGCGCGCGCCGACGGCGATTCCTACGTGCTGGATGGCGAGAAGACCTGGATCTCGAACGGCGGCATCGCCGATGTCTACACCGTGTTCGCGCGCACCGGAGAGGCACCGGGCACGCGCGGCATCTCCGCCTTCGTGGTGTTCGCCGACGATCCGGGGTTCTCGATCGTCGAGAGGATCGAGGTGATCGCGCCGCATCCGCTCGCGACCATCCGGTTCGAGAATTGCCGCATTCCGGCCGCGCGCCGCCTCGGCGCGCCGGCTGAGGGCTTCAAGATCGCCATGCGCACCCTTGACATCTTCCGCGCCTCGGTCGCGGCCGCAGCCGTGGGGTTTGCGCGCCGGGCGCTCGACGAGGCGATTGACCATGCCAAGAAACGCGGCATGTTCGGCGCCACGCTGGTCGATCTGCAGCTCACGCAGGCCGCCCTCGGCGACATGGCGACCGGCATCGACGCCGCCGCTCTGCTGACCTACCGCGCCGCCTGGCGCCGCGATGTGCGGAAGTTGCCCGCGACCCGCGAGGCGGCGATGGCCAAGATGAACGCGACCGAGATGGCGCAGACGGTGATCGATCGGGCAGTGCAGATGTTCGGCGGCCGGGGCGTGCGCTCCGGCGAAATGGTGGAGAAGCTCTATCGCGAGATCAGGGCGCTTCGGATCTACGAAGGCGCGACCGAAGTGCAGAAACTCATCATCGCGCGCGAGCTGCTCAAGGACGGCCGGTGATGGCGAGCTTCGAGGCCACGCGCGTCCTGCGGTTCGGCGATTGCGATCCGGCTGGCATCGCCTACTTCCCGCGCTATTTCGACCTGCTCAACGGCGTGGTCGAGGATTGGTGGGGCGCCATGGGGCATCCCTGGAAGACCCTGTTCGGCCGGCGCCGCATCGGCCTGCCTACGGTCCGATTCGAGGTCGACTTCCGCGCGCCGGCCTTGCTCGAGGACGAACTCCTGTTCTCCCTCTCGGTCGAGCGCGTCGGCACGCGGTCAGTCGAGCTTCGCCATTTCGTGCGGCGCGACGGCAAGGTGCTGTGGCAGGCGTCGCAGACTCTCGTCGTCACGTCACTGGAGACCCATCGCTCCATCGCCTGGCCCGACGATCTGCGGGCCGCGCTCGTTTCGTTCCAGGAGGCCACCGATGCACACCATCCTGCAGCCTGAAGGCTGGGTGAAGCCGGCCGGCTACGCCAACGGCATTGCCGCGCGCGGCCGCTTCGTGTTCGTCGGGGGGCAGATCGGCTGGAACAGCCAGGCCCGGTTCGAGACCGACGAACTGGCCGGGCAGGTGCGCCAGACCCTGCAGAACGTGGTCGCGGTGCTGGCGGAAGCCGGCGGCGGGCCGCAGCATCTCACTTCCATGACCTGGTATCTCACCGACAAGCACGACTATCTCGCCAATCTGAAAGAGATCGGCAAGGCCTATCGCGAGACGATCGGCCGCCACTACCCCGCCATGGCTGCCGTGCAGGTCGCGGCGCTGATCGAGGACCGCGCCAAGGTGGAGATCCAGGCAACCGCCGTCATTCCGGATTGAGCCGGTGATCGCATTCTCCGAGACCGTGCACGGCGAGGTCACGGACCGCGTCCTGACGATCGAGATCGATCATCCTCCGGTCAATGCACTTTCGATCGATGCCCGGATGGGGCTGCTGGCCGCATTGAAGCACGGCGCCGAGGTGCCCGGTATCGATGCGATGGCGATCATCGGCGGGGGCAGGATATTCGTTGGCGGTGCCGATATCCGCGAGCTCGGAAAACCGGCGATCGAACCCATCCTGCCGGCGATTACCGCGGCAATCGAAGAATCCACGAAGCCGGTGGTCGCGGCGCTCAACGGCGCGGCGCTCGGCGGCGGCCTCGAGCTTGCGCTCGCGGCGCATCGCCGCATCGCGAGCCCGGCGGCAACCGTGGCGCTGCCTGAAGTGAAGCTTGGCATCGTGCCCGGTGCCGGTGGCACGCAGCGCCTGCCTCGCCTCACCGGCATTCCGGCCGCCATCGATCTGATCGCCACCGGCAGGACCATCCCCGCCGAAAAAGCCCTGAAGCTCGGCATCCTGGATCGGATCGAATCCGGCGACCTGCGGATGGCCGCGATGGCCGAGGCGCGATCGCTCGTCGGCGCCCCGCTGCGCAGTACCGGTGAGCGGCTTGTACCGCCGGCGGAGGCCGACGCAATCGACGCGGTCGAGAGCAAGGCGCTTGCCCGCGCGCGCGGCCAGATCGCGCCGCAGGAAGCGATCCGGCTCGTGAGGTTTGCTGCCGATCGCCCGCTTGAGGATGGCTTGGCCGAAGAGCGCAGAACGTTTCTCCGGCTCAAGGACTCCGATCAGGCCGCCGCCTTGCGCCACGTTTTCTTCGCCGAGCGCGCCGCGGCGAAGATCGAGGGCCTCGACGGCATCGCGCCGCGGCGCGTCGAGACGATCGGCATCGTCGGCATGGGACTGATGGGCTCTGGCATTGCCGCAGCGGCCCTGGACGCCGGGTTCAGGGTCGCCGCAGTTGAGCAGAGCGAAGACGCAAGCTTCAAGGGCCGCGCTCGCATCGAGGCGCTGATCGATCGCGCGCTTCAAGCTGGCCGCATCGATGCCGCCGGCAAGGCAGACCGGCTGAGCCGGCTGAGGACGGCTTTCGACCTGCAATCGCTGAGCGGCTCCGATCTGGTGATCGAGGCGGTGTTCGACGATCTCGCGGTCAAGGCCGAACTGTTCGGGCAGCTCGATGCCATCGTGCGGCCGGACGCGATCCTCGCGACCAATACCAGCTATCTCGATCCCGATCGGATCGCGGCAGCCACCAATCGGCCCGAGCGCGTGCTGGGGCTGCACTTTTTCTCTCCCGCCCACGTGATGCGCCTCATCGAGGTGGTGCGCTGCGCGCGCACCGCACCGGACGTTCTGGCGACCGGGCTTGCGGTGGCCAAGCGCCTGCGTAAGCTGCCGATCGTCAGCGGCGTTACCGAAGGCTTCATCGGCAACCGGATCTTCTCCGCCTACCGGCGCGCAGCGGAATTCCTGCTCGAGGATGGGGCGCTGCCGCACCAGATCGATGCGGCCATGGAGGCGTATGGCTTCGCCATGGGGCCGTTCGCGGTGTTCGACCTCGCGGGGCTGGAGATCGCCTGGGCGCGCCGCAAGCGGCAGGCCGCGGCCCGCGATCCCAGCGCGCGTTATGTCGAGATCGCGGACAGGCTGTGCGAGGCTGGCCGCGTCGGCCAGAAGGTCGGGCGCGGCTGGTATCTCTATCGCGACGGCAGACGCGCGATCGATCCGGAAGTAACCGCCCTGATAGAGGCCGCGCGCGCCGCAAAAGGCATCGAGCCGCGTGCGATCCCGGCGGACGAGATCACAAGCCGCCTGTTGACCGCGATGGCGGCGGAAGGCGGCGCGCTGCTCGCCGAGGGTATCGCCGCCCGGGCAAGCGACATCGACCTGGTGATGATCAACGGCTACGGATTTCCCGCTTACAGGGGCGGACCGATGTTCGCCAGCGTCCGGCGGCACGGCCTTTAGGGCATGCATCCTGGAATGCGGCGCTAGGCCATGTCGTCTTCCAGCATCTTGTCCGAAATCTGGACCGCGGATTCGAGCCTTTCGTCCCAGCTCTTCAGGTTCCGCTCCGCGTCCTTGAAATAGGCGGTGCGCTTGATTCCCCACATCAGAAGCTTGTTCACGACTCTCCCAAAGGGACGCATCGGCCGATCAAAATCAAAGATCAGGACGACGCGCTCCTCGTCCGTATCGTTCCATACCTCGTGGCGATAGAAGTCGTCGAAGACCAGGCATTTTCCGGGCTCCCAACCGACCACACGATCGTCCACCTGCATGACGCATCTGTCCCGCCGTACCGGAACGATCAAGCCCAGATGAACGCGCAGAACGGTCTTCGAGATGCCGCGGTGCCGCGGAATGTGATAGTGCGGCGCAAGGATCGAGAACCAGGCCGATTGCAGCCCTGGCACGCTCTCGCGCAGCAGGCGCGCGGTTTCGGGGCAACGGGCACAGTTCCGCCGGCTCGGCACGCCGAAGCCGAACAGGATGAAGACCTTCCATTCGTCCCCCTTGGATATGTACCGCTGATCCGGGGAGATCTGGTGAAACGCCGGCAGATTGGCGCGGCTTCTCAGCAGGCTGTCCAGTTCAGCGCGGATCCTCGTCCAGTTCGCCTCGATCGGCGCGAGAAACGGAAAAACCCCGGAATCATGGATCGGCCGGTCCTCGACCAGGCTTTGCCCCGAGGCGATCGTGCGGACCACCTTGCCGAGCCGGAACCCTGCGCGCTTGACGAACCGGCGACGCATCGAACGAAGCGCCTGCGTCAACTGCATCTCGACATCCCGCGATCTTCGCACTCCCGAACCGAGCGCCTCTTTCCGGGCGCAACCAGCCACCCTATATGAGATTGGCGCCGCCTCCAGGCACGCCGGCATTCATTGCCGGATGGATCCCGGGACGATCCCTGGCGCCATGAACGGCGCGGGGCAGGGAGAGGTGGAACGCGGCGCCGCCTTCGGCACGGTTCTCCGCCCACTGTCGTCCGCCATGTGTGGACACGATCGAGCGGCTGATCGACAGGCCCAGACCCAGTCCGTTCTTCTTCGTCGTGGTGAACGCCTCGAACAGATGCTGCTGCATCCCAGGCGAAATCCCCACGCCCGTGTCGAGAACGCCGATCTCGACCGACTGGTTGTCGCCGGTTGCCGTGGTAACCGTCAGGACGCGCCGGTTCGGCGCCGTTGCGCTCATCGCTTCGCAGGCATTCATGATGAAGTTCAAGAGCACCTGCTGCAGCTGAATGCGATCGCCGCGGACGAGAGGCATGGGAGATCCGAACCGCCGGACCACCTTTACTTGATGGGCGATCAGGTCGCTGCGCGCAAGATCCAGCACCTCGGCAACGACCATGTTGATGTCGAGCGCCCGGAACTGCGGCTCGCCCTTCTTGAGCATGTCGCGCAATCGGTGGATGACATTTCCTGCCCTCTTGGTCGAGTCCACGATGTCCTGGAGGGCCTCCTGAACCTCCCCCAAATCGGGCGGCTGGTGCGCGAGCAGGCGCTGGGCAGCCTGGCCATTGCTCAGAATCGCGGCCAGCGGCTGGTTGATCTCGTGGGCGAGCGCGCCGGACAGCTCGCCGAGCATCCCGACGCGCGTCAGATGCGTCACCTCATGGCGCAAGGTGCGAATCTCCTCCTCGATGCGCTTGCGCTCTGTCACATCGATGCACGTGCCCACAAGCTTGACCGAACTGTCGGCCTCGCTCCGCATCGGTGCGCCGCGCGTCAGGAGCCACCGCGTGCTTCCGTCGCGGTGCATCATTCGATGCTCGACCTCGAAGGTGGCGGACTCGCCACGGACGCAGGCGCGTGCCGACTGCAGGACTTTCTCGACATCTTCGGGATGATAGTGCCGCGTCCATCCATCTCTGCTGTTGGCGATCTCCTCATCATGGTAGCCGAGCAGCCTCTTCAGGTGCGGATGGATGAAGAGGTCATCGGTGCGCGGGTCCCAGTCCCAGACGCCGATCGCGGCAGCTCTCGTCGCCATGTCGTGCCGTTCGGCGGCCGTGTCCAGTTGCCGCACGTACCGTCGCAGGTCGCTGTAGAGAGCCCCGAGATAGAGCACCGGTATGGAGATCAGCAGGAAGATGGCCTGCTGCATCAGTATTTCCGTCTGTCCGGCAAACCCGGGCCAGTGCCTGATGTTTCCCATGGTCGCGGTTGCGAGGCCCAGCAAAGTCCAGCTCGCGCCGGCCTGGCCAAAGCGCATCGCCGACCAGAGCAGCAGGGGCAGATACGCACAGACCAGCAAGGGAAGTCCTCTGGCAATGGAGGCGCCGGCCAGACCGGCAAACGACCCGAGACCGACCACGCACAGCCCAAGCAGGCAGGCTTCCGCCAGACGCCGCGGGGAGGGTTTTTGCCAGCGACGATAGAGGTCAGCGGCGGCCAGGATCGGCGGCACGATGATTGCCGCCGAAGCCGCATTCGACAGGAACCGCAGGGACCAGGCCTGCCAATAGTCATTGCTCGTCCATCGGGTCCAGACCGCGATGGCGACATCGGCAAACGACAGGACGATCGGCGCTGTGAAAACCCCGCAGACGATGAAGGCAATCGCCGTCTTGTGCGCGCTTTGCTCTGCCTGATGAAGGACATATCGCTTGAACAGCGCCGCTCCGAGAAGGGCTTGGGACGTGTTGGTCAGATAAAGGCCCAAGACCGTTGGCCAGGGAACGCCCGCGGGCAGCGATATTGCGATATGGGCCGGCAGCACCGCGGCCAGGCACCACCACCAGAGCCTCGCCGGCATCAACATCAGCGCGGCCAGCAGTATTGCGTTGGGCGGCCAAAGCACCGAATGCGGCGAGTCCGGAAAGCGCAGCTCAAAGCCCAGCTGCGCACCGAAATAGTAGCCGGCGGAGGTCGCAGCCAGGGCCGCCAGAACAGCGGCGAGCCTTTGAATATCTCGCCGACCGGCTCGACTTGCCACCGTTGCAGCCGTTTCAGATGTCATCGATGCAAGCGCGAATTCATGGCCGCCAACAGATCAGAACCCCAGTGCAGCTGGCGCTATGCACAGGAAGGTAGTTTATTTGTGCGTGGATCGGGAGTCCATTGGCGCCTTTCGGCGCCCCCCGATCCCGTCCCGGCACCGGGCAAGGGCATTTCGGGAAGAACGATGGCGACCGTCCGCTACGTCCGCTCGGTGCCGGCGGCCGGCGCTTCCAGCCTATGTCGGTTCGCCTTCCGACTGCTCTCGGATCGATGGATATGCCACTCCACCAGCTTCGCGGTCAGCATGTCCCGCAGGCTTTTGGGGCGCTCCAGCCCGAGCCGCTCGAGCGCGGACTGTGCGGCCTTGCTGCGGGTCAGGAACAACCCGCGGACCGCCCGGCTGAGGACAAGCAGGTGTCCGCCGGGCGTCGTCTTCAATCCCTGCAGCACGGCAGCCACGTTGCGCTCGATGTCGTCGAGGTCCGTGCCGAACGGGTAGGCCGGCAATCGCCCGGATTGCGCCAACGGGGCAAGCAGCGCCTCCAGCTCATCCGGGCGATTGCGCCGGCATTGCGCAGGGATCTCAAATCCGTGTTCGATCTTGCCGGCCGATCGGGCTGCGTCCAGCAATCGCCGCTGGAACGAGGAGTCGGCGATTGCGATCATGGCGGCGATGCAGTCGCGATCCGACTTTCCCCGAAGATCGGCCACGCCGTACTCCGAGACCACGATGTCGCGCAGATGGCGGGGCACCGTCGCGTGGTTCGCCGATAGCCGGATGTTGGATGAGGTCTTCCCGCGGGCGGTGCGTGTCGCGTTTACGGCGATGATGGATCGGGCATCCTCCAGCATGTGCGCCTGCGCCACGAAATTGTACTGCCCGCCAACGCCGCTGACGACGATCGCATCGTCCCTGGTGTCCGAGGCAATCTCGCCCAGCAGCGTTGCGATCATGCCTTCGTTGATGAAGGTGGCGTTCCTGCGCATGGCCCGCCGATCCGCCGCATCGGGGCCGGACAATCCGTTGGTGAAGGAAATCGGCATCATGCGGAAGTTCGCACGCTCGGCCCCATCCATCTCGCGCAGCCGGCGATAGAACGCCTTCGGGCCGAGGAAGAAGGCGGCGTGCAAAAGCGCGCCATCCTTGGCGCGCCGCCTCAGGATGCCCTCCCGATAGAGATCGAGGAACACGTCCACGAACATCTCGCTGACGCCATAGAGCCCGTGCTCGAACGGCGCGAGTTCGCCGGCGATGCCGAGCCTGTGCGCCGCCTCGCGAAAGGCGTCGTTGTGGCGGTGGCGCAGGATCAGCGCCCAGGCCACCGCGTCCGCAAGCGCCCCGATGCCCATCTGGATCGTGCCGCTGTCGCGCACCAGGGCGGCGATACGCAGTGCAATGGCGTAGTGCGACAGGCTGACCGCCTCCTTTGGCGGGGCAAACAGCGAATAGCGGAGCGATGGCGCGTCAAGCACATGATCGAAGGCCGCTTCCGGAAGCGCGGCCTCCCCGCCCATGAACGGCAGCTCGTCATTCACCTCGCCGGCCAGGACGAACGGGGGTCCCCCTTGCCGCCGCCTCTGGAGAGCGGGCAGCAGATCGAGCGTGATGTCGGGGTTGCAGCTGAGGCTGAATTCCGTGCCGGCCGTTGACCCGCGTTTTGCCACCAATTGGGCGATGACGTTGATGCCGAGTTCCAGCAGCAGCGCCGGCACATCCGTGTAGTTGGCGCTGACATAGCTTTGCTGCGCACAAGGGCTGTTGAGCCATTGCCCGGCTGTCAAATAGAACTCCGACACCCGTACATTCGGCGGCAGATTGCCCGCCCGCACTGCTTTGGCATACGCAAGATCGGGGTAGTCGCCGAACAGCCGGTCGGCGATCGGACCGGCGAAACGCTGAAGCAGGTCCGGCCCGGCCAGCTTCTTCTCGAGCGTCAGGGCCGTGAAGATGTGAAGATCGATGGACCGGTCCGCCACGGCTCGCGCGAACAGCGCGTTGGCGATGTGGTTGGCCTTCCCAAGGCCGAGCGGGAGGCCGAGGACGATCTTCTTGCCGACATCCCGGATGATGGCATCGACGCAGGATCCCGCGTCACTGTGATGGCGTGCCACGGATCCCCCCGATCAGCCTCCGCTGCGCTCGTCCCAGTACGGATCGGGCGCGAAGCGCGGCCCTTGCTGCGCCGCCAGTCCCTCCAGCGTCTTCTTGATATCCGCAAAGCCGCGGGCGCGGGCGTACGTCATGGGACCGCCGCGAAACGGAGCAAATCCGGCGCCGAAGACCAGCGCTCCATCCACCGTGTCGGGATCGGCCACGACCTTCTCCCTGAGGCAGGCCGCGCAGGCATTCAGGAGCGGCAGGATGAGGCGATCGGCGAAAGCCGCATCGGAACGCCCCGTTGGCTTCGCCTTCGCCGCCTTGCCGTCACGATAGTCGTAGAATCCCTTTCCTGTCTTCTTGCCCAACTCCCCCCTCTTGACCTTCGCCTCGAACCACGCGGGCAAGTCTGGAACCGGTTGCGACAGGTTCTTTTTCAGCATCTTTGCGACATCCAGGCAGATGTCGAGCCCGACATCGTCCGCCAGCTCGATCGGGCCGACCGGCATGCCGAAGTCCTCGGCGGCCCGGTCGATGACCTCCTTCGGCACTTTCTCGTCGATCAGCAGCAGCGCCTCGAGCAGATAGGGCATCAGCGTGCGATTGACGAGAAAGCCCGGCGCGCTCCTGACCGGCGCGGGCAACCGGTCGATATCGGCCACAAAGCGCGTCGAAGCGGCTACGACATCCTGCGAAGAGCGCTCGCCGTGGATGATCTCGACCAGCTGCATCCTCGCGACCGGATTGAAGAAATGGATCCCGACCAGCCGCTCCGGACGCTTCAGGGCGGTGGCAATATCCTCCAGGCGGATACTGGAGGTGTTGGTTGCGAGGATGGCCGATTCCTTGATCCGATCCTCCAGTCCGCCGTGGATCTTGCGCTTGAGATCGAGGTTCTCGGGCACTGCCTCGATCACGAGATCGGCCCTGGCGACGCCGACACCGCGAAGGTCCGGGATCAGCCGGTCGACAACATCCCGCCGCTCGATCGAGCCGTGGGTTTCGTGGTCGAACAGGCGGTTGGCGCGCGCCATGGCCTTGGCAAGCGCTTCAGCCTTGGTATCGGCCAGCGTCACCGACTTGCCCTTCAGCGCGCACCAGGCGGCAATGTCCGCGCCCATGGTACCGGCGCCGATAACGTGGACGTGGCGTACAGGTGCGGCCGTCTTGTCGAAAGACTTCATCCGCTCGCGCAGCAGAAACACTCCGATGAGGTTCTGTGCCGTCTGCCCCACGCACAGGCGCGCGAAGGATCCGATCTCTGCCTGCCGCAGCCGTGGCGCGCTGCCGCCGTGGCGGGACCATAGATCGATCGCCGCATAGGGCGCGGGATAGTGATCGGGTCGCGCGCGAGCCTGAGCATTCCTTCGCATCGCGCCGGCGGCAACCCAGCGGACCGGCGCCAGGTTGACGACCGCGGCACGGCCGGATTTCGCGCGCGGGCTGACCTTGCCGGTCGCAGCAGCCGCGACGGCGGCAGCGACGTGGCGCTCTTCCGTCACGACATCGACCAGCCCGGCGGCAAGCGCGGCCTTGGCGAACTTGCGCCTGCCGGTCAAAATCATGGTCATGGCTTCGAGCGGATCGATCAGCCGCGTCAGGCGCGCCGTGCCGCCAAGGCCCGGATGCAGCCCAAGCTGGACCTCGGGGAAGCCGAGGAAGGCGTTCGAAACCGCGATCCGATACCGACACGCCAGGGCTAGCTCGAGCCCGCCGCCCAGGCAGAAGCCGTGAATGACGGCGATGGTCGGCATCGGCAGCGCGGCGAGCCGGTTGACGATCGCATGGGCTTTCGCCAGATCGGCTCCCAGGGCAGAGGCATCGGTTGCGCCATGAAACTGGTTGACATCGGCACCGGCGATGAAACCGTTGCGCTTGGCCGAGCGGACCGCCACCGCTTTCGGCCGGCTGCGCTCGATGTCCGCGAGATGCAGGTCCAGCTCCGTCAGCATCTGTTCGTTGACAAGATTGGCGGACGAACCGGGCAGGTCGAGCAGCAGCCAGTCCACGCCGTCCGTGTCCCTGCCGCGGCGCCAGCACTTCCCTGTTTCGCCATCGAGCGTGCCGGCCACCGGCCCAAGTTCCAGCCGGTCGCCGCCGATCGCCTTGAGCACGTCCACATAGCTTCCCATGGACTCACACCGTTTCAATCAACATGGCGCCGCCCTGGCCGCCGCCGATGCATTCGGTCGCGATGCCGCGCTTCCGATCCCTTTGGCGCAGGGCGTTCACGAGGTGGAGCACGATCCGGGCGCCGCTGCATCCGACAGGATGGCCAAGGCTGATGGCGCCGCCATCCACATTGAGCCGCTCGCGATCAATCGCGCCCAAGGCCGAATCGAGCCCGAGCACAGACCGGCAATAGCCGTCGTCCGCCCATGCCTTGACGCAGGCGAGGACCTGTGCCGCGAAGGCTTCGTTCAACTCCCACAAGTCGATGTCGCCCAGCTCGAATCCGTGCTTGACGAGCAGCGGTGTCGAGGCAAGGGTCGGGCCGAGACCCATGATGGAGGGATCCAGCGCCGCCCAGTGGCTGTCGACGATCCGCGCCAGCGGTTTCAGCTTGTGCCGCTCGACCGCCTTCTCGGATCCCAGCACCACGATGGCGGCCCCGTCGGTGATCTGCGAGCTGTTGCCCGCCGTGACCTTGCCAAACGGCTTTTCGAATACCGGCGGCAGTTTTGCGAGGGTCTCCGGCGTCGAGTCCGGACGCACGCCGTCGTCGTGGTCGTAGGTCGCACCTTGCCTGTCGAACAACGGCTCGATCTCGCCCAGGCGGCCGTTGGCGCTTGCATCGGCAAGCCGGCGGTGGCTTTCGACCGCGTATTGATCCGCCTTCGCGCGCGAGACGTCGAACAGGAATGCCAGGATCTCGGCGGTCTGGCCCATGTTGAGTTCGACGATCGGGTCGGTCAGGCCGTGAACGAGACCGATGACGGGCTTCATGAAGCGCGGCCTGAATGCCGCGAACGCCGCGAGGCGGGCGCCCAGGGAGCGCGCGCCATTCAGCCGCCCGAACCAGCTGGCTGCCTCGTATCCGAAGATCAGCGGAGCGTAGCTCAACGCCTCCGTCCCACCCGCCAGCACCAGGTCGGAGGTGCCGCTTTCGATAGCGCGGAAAGCGGCGTCGATCGACTGCATGCCCGACCCGCAATTGCGCTGGACAGTCCAGCCCGGCGTTCCCTCGTCGAGCCCAAGACGCAGCCCGGCAACCCGGCCGGGATTGACTTCGTCGGCGATCGGATTGACGCAGCCGAAGATCACGTCGTCGAAGGCATCGGGCGGCAGTCCCAGGCGCGCCAGCAATGGCCGGCCACAGCCCACCGCAAGATCGACCGGGGTGAACGGCCCCGGCTTGCCGCGCGCCTTGAGGAACGGCGAGCGGGATCCATCGACGACGTAGACCGGTCGGCGCATCATGACGCGGCCTGCAATCCGCCCGTCGCGCCGGCCGCGGCCGGAAATGCGCGAGCATCGAAGTCATCCACCATGGACGCGCGATGGACCGCACGGTCGGCGGCTTCGAGTAGCGAGAGATCGGCCGCGCTGAGCGCCGCCTGCGCATCCGCCGACCGCCAGTCACGAATCTTGAGATCGTGAAGCCTCTTGAGCAGCGGCTCGGCCTGCTCGGTCAGGGCGAGCGCTTCTTCCAGAAGCGGCAGCGCCTCGCCTTCCAGACCGGCAAACAATCCGGCAGTAAGGCGATCGCGTGCGTCGCACCGGCGCGTGACGACCTCCGCGCAGGCGCGTGTCAATCCGTCGGATGGCCCGACCCTGTTGCCATGATCCGGCGGGACAAACATGCGCAGGATGAAAGCCAAGAGGCGGCTTGGAAAGTTTGCGACAATGCCGTCCAACGCCGCCTCGATCCGGCCGAGGCCGGCAGCCATGCACCAATCGAGCAGCGGGCGATCGTCGGCCCGGGACCCTTCGGCCGCAAAGCGCTTCACGATCGCGCTCAGGAAATACAGCTCGCTGAGCAGGTCGCCAAGGCGCGCCGACAACAGCTCCCGCCGCTTCAGGCCGCCGCCGAGGCTGATGAAGGCCATGTCGCTGAAGAAGGCGAGCACCGCCGAATAGCGCGCGAGCTGGCGGATGTGGGGGTGGATGGTGGCGTCGCCGGCGACCGGCCCGAGCCGCCCACCGCTCCAGCTGCGGAGCCAGGCCCGCCCCATCGTCCGCAGGCTGTGCCCGACATGGCCCCAGAAGGCTGTGTCGAAGGCACCAAGGTCGCGTGCCCCGATGGCGCGGATTTCCGACAGCAGATACGGATGGCAACGGATCGCGCCCTGGCCGAAGATCATCAGGTTGCGGGTCAGGATGTTCGCGCCTTCGACCGTGATCGCGACCGGGACGGCGCGGTAGAGGTCGCCCAGGTAGTTGTGCGGCCCGTCCATCACGCCTTTGCCGCCGTGAACGTCCATCGCATCGTCGACCGCGCGGCGCAGCGCCTCCGTAGCGTGCGCCTTCATGATCGCTGCGATCACCGCCGGACGATGGCCGCGATCCAGGGCCGCGCAGGTCAGCCGCCGCGCCGCATCGATGCCATAGGCCGCCCCGGCGATCCGGCTCAACGGCTCCTGGACCCCTTCGAACTTGCAGATCGGCAGGCCGAACTGGCGGCGGATGCGGGCATAAGCGCCGGTCGTGCGTGCCGACAGCGCCGCGCCGGCACCCGACAGCGCCGGCAGGGAGATGCCGCGCCCCGCGGCCAGGGCGCTCATCAGCATTTTCCAGCCCTGCCCGACTTGCTCTCTCCCACCGATGACATGGTCCAGCGGGACGAACACATCCTTCCCCTGGGTGGGGCCGTTCTGGAAGACCTGGTGGGCCGGATAGTGGCGCCGCCCTGCCGTCACGCCCGGCGTATCCATCGGCACCAGGACGACGGTGATGCCACGCTCATCGTCGTTCCCCAACAGATGCTCGGGGTCGTAGAGCTTGACCGCAAGGCCGATCAGCGTCGCGACCGGGCACAGCGTGATATACCGCTTGGACCAGTTGAGGCGAAGGCCGATGACGGACTCGCCATTGTGCGTACCGCGGCAAACGTGCGCGGTATCGGTCATGGCTGCCGCGTCCGATCCGGCCTCGATGCTGGTGAGGCCGAAGCACGGGATGTCGCGGCCGTCGGCCAGACGCGGAAGATAGTGCTTCTTCTGCTCGGGGGTGCCGAACTGCAGCAGCAGCTCGCCGGGTCCCAAAGAGTTCGGTACCATCACCGTGACCGCCAGGGTGACGCTGCGGCTCGAGAGCTTGCGGATGACCTGCGCATGCGCGTAGGCGGAGAAGCCGAGGCCGCCGAACTCCTTGGGAATGATCATGCCGAAGAAGCGATGCTCCTTGAGGAACGCCCAGACCCCCGGCGGCAAATCCGCCAGCCTGGATCGTACCTCCCAGTCATCGGTCATGCGGCAGACGTCCTCGACAGGGCCATCCAGAAATGCCTCTTCCTCCGCGCTCAACGCCGCGTCAGGCGTGTCGAGCAGGTGCTGCCAGTCGGGGTGGCCCGAGAACAGCGCGGAGTCCCACCAGGTGTCTCCGGCCTCGATCGCGACGGCTTCCGTCTCCGACAGCGGCGGCAGAGCCTTCTGCGCCCAGCGAAAGATCGGCGCTGTCAGCCACCGCCGCCGGATTGCCCGCAATGAATGCATGGATTGCCTTTCCCGAGCACGGCTGAACCGGTACATTGAGGAACCGGGCGGCTCAAGCGTCCTCAGCCAAGAACCCGTTGGAGATAGTCCGGTTCCGCGTCGTCGTATCGTAGCAGAACGCAACCAGCGGGCGCCCTAACAACTTTCGCCTATGGATGGCACCTCGCCAGCCGCGCGAACATCAGAGCCATGTCCATGCCAGAGTCTTCTCCACCGGCCGCTCCCCGTCACTCATTGCGGGAGCGCCTCAGTTACGCGATCCTTCACTATCTCACGCGGTCGACCGGCCGTTACCAGCCGTTTTCCTCTCCGCATCCCAAGCTGATCCTGAAATCCCTGCGACCGGGGGACGTGCTTCTCGTCGAAGGTCACACGCGGTTGAGCGCGATCATCAAGTACCTCACGCAGTCGACCTGGTCGCACGCAACCCTCTATGTCGGAGCGCAGAACGGCGAGAGCGAAGTCGATCCCCAGACGCCTGTCCTGCTGGAGGCCGAAGTCGACGAAGGCGTTCACCTGTCGCCGCTGGCCAAATACCTCGGATTCAATACACGGATATGCCGGCCGTTCGGCTTGGCTGAGGAAGAGCGCCGCAAGGTCGTGGCGGCCGCCACGCAAAGTCTGGGGAAGCAGTACGATGCCCATCACATAGTAGACCTCTTGCGCTACCTATTCCCCTACCCGCCCGTCCCGGTGGCACTGCGACGCCGCATGCTGGCGGTTGGCGCGGGAGATCCGACGCGCGCCATCTGCTCCACGCTCATCGCACAGGCCTTCTACTCGGTGAACTATCCCATCCTGCCGGCGCCGACCGAAATCAAGCCCGACGGAGAATCCGCCGTATCCGTCTCTCCCTTCGCCGCGCGGGAGGCCTTCCATATCAAGAAGACCTCGCTGTTCACGCCGCGGGATTTCGATGTGTCGCCCTACTTCTCCATCGTCAATCCACTGGTCGGCTCGAAGTTCGATTATCACAACCTTGTCTGGGAGAAGGACTGACGTACGGCTCGTCACCGCCAGGGCGTATGCGCAGTCCCTCAGGTGCCCCGGGGCAACATGGCGCCGATGGTGACCCTGCCGAAGGGCAGCAAGCGGGTTAGATCCAGACGCAGGCCACCGGCGCAAAGCCGCCGGTCAGGGCCCTTGGCCCACCCCGGCGCCCGAGACCACCGCCTCGGATATTTGGCCTTTCGCTTCAATGTCGAAGCGAAGCCACGCTCCTCCGCCGTGGCCGCTGATCGTCTCGACCTCGGGAAACCTTGCTCTTGCAGCCTTGAGCACCAGTGCGTCGTACGCTAGGGCGGCCTCGCCGTTTGCGCCGGCCCAATAGCCGTACGTGGGGTCGGCGTACATCCCGTCCAGCTCGTCGGGCTGCCAATACCCGGCGATCGGATCGGAGAGAAAGAAACCTGGCCACATGCAATAGGGACCGAAGCTTCCCTGTGACACCGGATCGGGCAGCCACAAAATCCAGCCGGTGTCGCGCCTGCTGTCGATCAAGGCATCGGTGCTGAGCCCCGAGCCGAACGGCAGCGCCGACAAGCCGAGCGCTTCCGCTATGAACTTGGAGAAGTCCCGATCGTTGAAGTCCTGGCCGGAAGCCGGTGTTGGACCGGAGCCCGCGCCGTCCTTCAGGACAAAGACTTTCCAGGCCTCGGCATCCGCGATGAACCTTCGTCGGGCGTTGTAGACCTCAGCTGTGACCGCGCGCGCCGAATCGATCGCATCTACGACATTGGGCATCATGTCTGCGACCCAGCCGGGGCATGACTTCCGGTCCAGCTCCCGCACGTCGGCATGCCTGTCGGCCCACGAGCGGTTCTCATCGGCATAGATTGCGCTGCGAATGGCGCCCATTCTCTCGTTGTAAGGCCGCTCCGCTTTCTCAACCGCTTGGACCAATTGCTCCTCGATGGCGGCCATTTTCAGTGCGCCTTCGCGCTGAACGAGCAGCCACGCCCAGGCCAAGCCTTCCTGCACCCTGAAATAGGCGTCGCGAGTCGGCGGGACCAGAAGCGCATGCTCCTTCTGCATGGGGTCCGCGAAGGCGACCTGGCTCATCGCCGTCTGGCTCGTGGTGCGCGCATACACTTCGAGTTGCGCGATGCGCTGCTGCGCCTGCTCGGCCAGCGTCAGAAAACTCCAGCCGCCCTGGCCGCCGATCGCATTCCGCGGCCCGATCCGGCCGATATACCGGTCCGACGCAGGAAGCAGATCGGAATCAAAGTAGGCGGATACTATGTCGGCGGAAAGCGGCTCGGAGCGCCGGAACCGGAAATCGTGGCTCCACTGGGTCTCGATCGGCCAGCTCAGGCCGACGAAGGTCTCCGAACGATGCCCGATCGCCTCCGCTTCGCCCCGCAATCCCTCGACATAGCGCCGGGCGCAGCCGCAGACGACCCATGGATCGTTTGGCGCGTCGCCCGCTTGGGCACTGGTGACGGCGCCGCAGAGATACGGGGACGTGCTGCCTCCCGCGGCTGCGCCGCCCGCATCGGGTGCGAGGCAACGCTGATTGGCGGCCTGCGCCCGCAGGATTGCGGCCGCCCGGGCGCGCTCCAGCGCCTGCTTCAGGATCTTGTCCGCTTCGGCCGCAAGCTTCCCCTTCTGCAAGCCTACGGGCTCCGCGAGCCACTTGATGTTGGCCTTCTGGTACGCATCGATCAACGTGTCCACGTCGCGATCGGCGGCCTGGGATTCGGGCGTATCGATGCCCGTCAGTGCGGCGACCTTGTCGGAAAATTCGTCTGCGCGCGCTTCGCCGGACGCTGCGGCCGCGAGAAGCAGGGCACCTGCGAGCCAGCAGTGCATCAGGCCGCCTCGCGCAGCGCGAGACGCGGCCGTCGCGGGCCTGGGCGATGCCGGCAGCGGCGTGACGCACGGGCGGCCACCGGGCGCCGGCGGCGGTATTGGCCGGTGGAGGCCTGCGGCGGCATCTTGGCGGTGAGCGGGAACGGCGTGAACCGGCTGCTGTCGTTCAACAGCAGCTTGCCGTCGAAATGCTTGGGATCGATGTCGCCTCTGATGATCATGTCGAGACCGGTAGTCTCCGACTTCGCGTATTTCACATAGCCATGGTACTCGAGCATCTTGCCGAGGGCGTAGTCGAGGTCGTCCTGCCAATATGGCCCCTGATCGAGCAAGGCCTGGTAGGCCGCCCTGTTGCCCTTCCGCATAGACCGCAGGAGCTTCATGAAGCGCACGTTCGCAGGCGTGGAGTAGACGTTTGCCATGCTCGCGATCCGCTCCGGCCCGAAATCGATCTGCGTCACCTCGGTCAGGAACCGGCCCATTTTCCCGCAGCGGTGCGCGATCAGGTCTTCCCACAGGACGATGCGGTCGAAGTCGAGGATGCCGATTTCAATGCGCGCCTGCCCGATATCGGCCCAGGAAACATTCGGATCGAGGTTCTCGATATAGATGTTGCCGCGGTTGAGGTCCTCCGCGAAGAGGCCGGCCCGCTTCAGTTCGGCCTGCAGCTCGGCGAACTTGCCTTGCACGTTCTCCGGGAAGGCGCCGAATTGCTTTTTCCAGGCGCTCAGCGTCTTTCGCTGAGGACCCAGGGCTTCCTGCACCATGAAGGGCGTCGGTCTCGTTTTTCCGGAGACGAACGTCTCCACGCCGCCGGGGTGGAACTCGGTCTTCAGGACCCGGATGTTGGTGCGCTGCGTGAGAAGCTTGTATCCGGCCGCGCTGTTCTCGACCATCTCGGGACCGGTGAAGAAGCTGTCCACCTTCCGGCCGGCCAGCTTCAGAACCGTCGGCTTGGCGACCGCCTGGCCATTGACGGATTCAAGCTCCATCGCCCAGACATAGGTCCCGGGCTTGCCGACGCGATTGCCCAACGCGTACGGCTGGGCCACGGATTCGGCGGAGGTGGAAAGCGTGATCTCGCTGTTGCCGTCCGGCGCGCCGGACCAGGCGTCGTTCAGAGCCTGAGCCTCCTCCGCTGTCACCTGGCCGGCCGACTGCGTCCCCTGCTTGGCCGGATCAGCGGCGGGCGGCGGCTGTTTCGCCAGCGCCAGCTCTTCATCTGTGAGCGCGATGAAATCGGCATCTGGCGGCAGATCGGGATCGCCGAGCTTGAGTGTCTCCGGGCTCGCCGTGGGCGGCAGATCCGGATCGCCCAACTTCGCGGTGCTCTCGACGGCGGGCTTCTCAGAGGCAAGCTCCGTCGGCTTGGCAGCAGGATTGCCCTTGGCCGCAATGGGGCCTTCTTCGGACGGCTTCGGCGCCGGAATGCCGGCCTCCCGCGCCAGCCGGTCCGCCGCCTCCACGGCGTCCTTCGCGAACAGATCGGCGGTCAGGAAGTCCTTGGCTGTCTGTTGCGCGGCCTTGGCCCGCAGCATGACCGCGAGCAGCGAGCGCTGGACGTTCGCCGGCAGCTTTTTGAAGGCCGCAAGCCCGCCGCGCTTCACGATCGCGACCGCCGGCCGGCCGATGATCTCCGCAGCCGACTTGCTTGTGCTCAAGATCGGCCCAAGCGCTTCCGCGCCGCCGTTCACGACGCCGCTGACGATCAGGCTCGAGAGCGTCTGGTAGAAGAGCGTGTCGGACTTGATCTGGGCGGCGTTCAGCTGCTCGGCGCCCAGCACCAGGCTCGCTCCGAATGCAAATTTCATATCGGGCAGATTGAAATACGGCTCCGCCACGTCGGCGACGGCATTGGTGCCGAACAGGCCCCAGGAAACCGTGGTGGCCACGACCGCCTCCTCGGCGATCAGCGCCGGGGCCGCGGCCAGAACCGTGGCGGCCATTGCCAGCTTCAGGATCGCGGTGCGGTCCGCGCGCGCCAGTTCCTCCTGCGCCACCATTGCATCGGTGAGCTGGTGCAGCTCCTTCAGCGAATAGAGCGCGGCGAGATCGGGCACCCACTTGCCGTTCTGGTCCTGGACCATGAGGCGGCTGGAGATCGAGGCCAGAAGCGGCTCGTAGTTGCGCCCGAGGATCTTCAACATGCCTTCGACGTCTGTCTCGGCGAGACCCTTCGCCTTGTCGCGCGCCTCGATCGCCGACTGGATCAGGTTGTTCAGCCCCTGCGCGGTTGCCGCCAGCGACCAGCGATCCGCCGCTTCCATGTCCTTGGGAAAGGTCTTTTCCAGGAACGAATCGCTGAGCGCATAGGGCAATGAGCAGTCCGCAATGCTCCCGGGACATTCGACCTTGACCAGCCGGAAAATTTCGTCATCCCAGCCGAATGCCTTCAGGTAGTCCCTGGTCCCGCGCAGCGTGGAGGAGCCTGGATTGCGCTTGTAATCGTCGACCACCGCCTGCAGCTTCGCGATGGCCTGGTCCATCTGGATGAGGAAGGTTTCGCGGAAGAACAGCAGGGCCGCATGCTCCGCGACCGAGACATCGATGCTTTGGATCGTGTCGTCGGATCGCACCGCAAGGTAGACCAGCGGATAGCGCACCTTCAGGTACTCTTCGACCAGCTCGCGCTGCCAGCTCTTCGGCTTTTTCTTCGGCCATATGTATCCGCTGAGGATTGCGACGTCGGTCAGCGTGGTCGCCTTCTTGCCGCTGAGCTGACGCCAGCCGTCGAGGGTCGAGAGGTCCGGCAGCGGATCGATCTTGTCGACGATGGCCGCGCGCCGCAGGAAGTACTGAAACGTGTGGCCGAGGTCGCCCGGCTGGCCCAGCAGGCGCGCGGAGCCGGGGTCGGTGCGGAAAAGCCAGGGATCCGCGACGGTTGCCAGGACCGAATTGGCGTCGGTCGGAAGGAAATAGGCTCCGGCCTGGTCCGCCGGCACTGCCCCTGGCAACACCAGCTCGATTGCCGGCGTGCGATAGACAGTCGTGCTGCCGCGCACGAGGTTGGCGACCAGGGTTGCGCTGCCGTTCCATGTGACCGGCTGGTAAGCGCTGGTTCCGCTGCGCACGCCGACCCTGAGCGGAATGGAATTGATCGGGAACGGCGCCTCTGTACGAACTTCGATGAAGGTCCGCTCGGGCTTGAACAGATGCTGGGTCGAGTTGACGTTCTTCGCTCCGAGCTCGCTGGGCGGCGCTACGGATCCGTTCGCGGCGCGCGCGAACGAGACATGGGCAACCCCGTCCCCGAAGATCAGCGGCCAGCTCGCGCCGCTGCCGTTGAGCGCGAAGCCCTTCATCCCCGGCAGCACGCCGCGCTTGAGCGTGGCGCGCAGCAGGACGGCATCCATCTTGTCGATTTCGGGCGCGAATTCCGGCCGGTGCGCCATCCGGGCGATCTGCCGACCGAGCTTCACGCGCTCTTCCAGGCCGGGCGAGAGCTCCCAATCCCGCTGCACGGCGAGCACCAGGTATTCGACGTGCGGGTCTTCGCTGGTGACGACGATCCTGCCGTCGCGCGTCCTGGGCAGGTCGTACCCGTAGGCAAGCAGCGTGCGGGTGGAGAGGGCCGATCCGGTGTCGTCCGCGCCCTGCTGGAACGGATACATGTAGTACGGCTTGCCGAGCGCATCCTCGCGGGTCTGGTTCTCCAGAATCGCGACGTCGACGATTGCCGGCGGCTGTTTGGTATAGCGGAGCTCCACCGCTGTGCCGCGCCCGACATCGGTGACCTTGCGGCTCGATTCGATCGGCTCCCCATCCGTGTCGAGCTGTTGCGACCACTTGAAGGAACCCGGGTACCATTTGCCGGTGATCACCGGCTGTCCGCACTCGATCTTGGCGTCGAGGTCGAGCTCCCACTGGACGTAGCTCGTTCCGCCACCGCCGCCGCCCAACGCCATGGTCGGGCCCTGGTTCGTTAGCTCAGGAACCGCCGCCAGCTTGCGAGCCCATTCGGGCGCCGCCCCCATCTCCTCCGGCTTCGGATTGCGCTTGAAATTGAGCTTGCCCTTGGCGAAGGTTCCGAACCAGAGCTGCTTGCCCTGCCAGGCGACGTCGGCGGACTTTCCGCCAACCGGCGGACGCAAGGTGACCTTCTCGCCGTTGTCATCCGTCCAGACGCCGAAAACGTCCCCGATGTCGGCGATCGGCGTATCGGCGGAATGATCGCATGCATACGGTGCAAGCGGCTTCGACGCTTTGCAATCCGCCGCGCCGGAGCCGGTTCCGCAGTTCGTGGCGTCCTGCGCGAGCGCCGGGGACAGCGACAAGGTTGCCCCGATCAGCCCGAGAAGCCCAAGCCAGCGAATGCCCCCAACAATGTTCTTCATCGCACGGGTCAGAGACTGTCGATTTCACCCCTCATGGCGATGCCGGCCGATGCAGGCTCACCTCACGGCTCAAGCGTGCCGAACAACTGGAATTCCGATGCGGCGATGTAGCCGTCGCCGCCGTGGTTCGAGACCAGCCTCACCTTCAGGTAATGCGCCGTCACCGGCGCGAACTTGAATTGCTGGTACGGGTTCGCGAGGATCTTGAGGTTCTGCGTCGCGAAGCTTCCGATGGAAACGAACGTCCCGGTGGGCCCGTCGTCTCCCGCCAGGAGCTCGAACTCCTTCAGGTTGCCGGGGCCGCTGCCTCCGATATAGACCGCGAATGTATCGAAGGTCGCCGCCCGGTCGTCCTTGAACGCATAGACGCCTTCTTCATTGGCCTGCATCCACAGCTTGTCCGCCGGGCTGCCGTCATTTGTCGCCGCCCACACGTCGCTGGGCGCCGACAGCAGCTGCCCGCCTTGCTGCGGGTCCAGCAGATTCACGGCTCCCGTCGCGGGCTGGGCGGCCGCCTGCTGCATCGTCGCGGACGGTGCGGCCGCTTGCTGCGCCGGCGCGCCGGCTTCGCCCAATATTCCGAACAGCTGGAACTCGGAGGCGCCGATATAGCCGTCGCCGCCGTGGTTCGAGAGCAGCTTCACCTTGAGATAGCGGGCGGTCACCGGCGCGAACCTGAACTCCTGGTACGGGTTCTTCATCAGCTTGAGGTTCTGGGTGGTGAAGGTGCCAACGGACCGGAATGGACCGGTCGGGCCTTCATCGCCAACCAGCAGTTCGAAGTCCTTCAGGTTGCCGCCGTCACTGCCGTTCACGAGCACCGTGAAGGTGTCGAAGGTCGCCGGCCGCTCGTCCTCGAAGGCGTAGACGCCCTCCTCGTCGGAGCGCATCCAGGTGACCCGGTCGGGCTTGCCGTCGTTCGTTGCGCCCCACACGTCGTTCGGCGCCGTGAGCAGCTGCCCACCCTGCTTCGGGTCCAGCAGGTTGAGAGCCGCCGTCGCAGGCTGGGCCGCCGCCTGCTGCGCTGGGGTTCCGGCTTCGCCCAGCGTGCCGAACAGCTGAAACTCCGATGCGCCGATATAGCCGTCGCCGCCGTGGTTCGAGAGCAGCTTCACCTTCAAATAGTGCGCCGTCACCGGGGCGAACTTGAACTCCTGGTACGGATTCTTCATCAGCTTCACGTTCTGGGTCGTGAATGTGCCGATGGACCGGAAGGCGCCGCCGGGACCATCGTCCCCTGCCAGCAGCTCGAAATCCTTGAGGTTGCCGCCGCCGCTTCCGGTCACCAGGACCGCGAAGGTGTCGAAGGTCGCAGGCCGCTCGTCCTTGAAGGCGTAAACGCCTTCCTCTTCCGACCGCATCCAGGTAGTCCAGTCCGGCTTGCCGTCGTTGGTCGCCACCCACACATCGTTCGGTGCCGTCAGCAGCTGGCCGCCTTGCTTCGGATCAAGCAGGTTTGCTGCGGCCGGCTGCGCCGCTGCGGGTTGCGCGGTGGGCTTACCCTCGCCCAATTCGCCGAACAGCTGGAATTCCGACGCGCCGATATAGCCGTCGCCGCCGTGGTTCGAGAGCAGCTTCACCTTCAGATAGCGCGCCATCACAGGCGCGAATTTGAACTCCTGATAGGGAGTCTTCATCAACTTGAGGTTCTGCGTCGTGAACGTGCCGATGGACCGAAACGGGCCCGCTGGCGCGTCGCTGGCAACCAGCAGCTCGAAGTCCTTCAGGTTGCCGCCGTCACTGCCGTTCACGAGCACCGTGAAGGTGTCGAAAGTTGCAGGCTGTTCGTCCTTGAAGGCGTAGACGCCCTCCTCGTCAGACCGCATCCAGGTGACCCGATCCGGCTTGCCGTCGTTCGTTGCGAGCCACACGTCGTTCGGTGCGGTCAGCAGCTGTCCACCCTGCTTCGGGTCCAGCAGATTGGGCCGTGACGGCGGCGGAGGTGCCGCGACGGTCTGGGCCACCTGGGTCAGGGCACCGCTCAGGCCTGTCACATCGCCGGCGTCGTAGTATTTGCCACCCGTCAGGTCCGCGATGCATTGAACGGCCTGTGCCTGCTTGTCGGTGAGCGTGAAGCCGATGACATCGACCGTGAGGTCAAGGCCCGAGTCCTTCACGGCCTGCGCCGCGGCACAGGGATCGCCTTTGCACTCTTCGATTCCGTCGGTCACCAGGACGATGCGGTTGGATTGCCCCTTCAGCGCGGCGAAGGCGCGCGCCGCCTGCTTGAGTGATTCGGCGATCGGCGTTTCGCCCTTGGGCTTCAGGCTCTTGATCGTCTTGGCGATCGTCGGCGCGTCATCCGCGCCGATCGGCGACACCAGCTCGATGTCGCTGCAGTCCTTGGCTTTGCGATGGCCATAGAGCAGAAGGCCGACTCGCACGTCGGGTGGAATGTTTGCAAGCGCCTGCCCCATGGATCGCTGGGCGGCGGCAAAGCGGGTTTCGCCGCTCGCCAGCTTCTTCTTCATCGAACCCGATGAATCGAAGATGAAAAGGACATTGCTGGCACTCTCGGCGTACGCCGAGGCGCCGAATGTCGCTCCCAGCGCGGCCAACACCAAGACTGCAACCAGATTGATCGCCCGACGCTTGCCCGGTTTCATAGCCCCCTCCCGCGTCAAATCCCGCGACAACGGCCATGGTCCGGCCGCAGTCAACTCGACGCGACAACCGAACTGGATCCCCGACGGAATCCCCAAAAACCGGAGCCAATGATAGCAAGGGTTGCCGCTGTCGAATAGCTGCGACCGCTCAAGGCTTCGCGGAATTCCGACCGGGTCGCGGCAAATCCTCGGCGTGACACGGCTGGCATGGTCGAAAAAACCAATGGCTGGAGGAGCGCGATGTGGAACGCGCCATCGAACTCCTCAATCAGGCAATGGAGGCTCGCCGGGATAGCGCAGAACCGATCATGGGAAGTGCAAAACCGGCCCTGCCGGCCTCGGAGGTTCCGAATCTTTCGATCGCTGCCGTCGGATATTTGGTGGGCGCAGCAGGACTCGAACCTGCGACCCGCTGATTAAGAGTCAGCTGCTCTACCAACTGAGCTATGCGCCCGCCCGATGGCGAGGCGCGGGGTATAGCAAAAGGCCCGCGCCCTTGTCGATAGCCAAATTGTCGGCAATTAATCTCGCTCGCCCAAGCGGTTAGGTGGCCGCTAGTCCTCGCCTGTGGTGCGCCGGCCGACCCGGTAGTCGCGCTGGACATAGACCGCCGTCAAGAGTCCGAACCCCACCATCACCGTCATCATGGCGGTGCCGCCATAGGAGATCAGCGGCAGGGGAATGCCGACGACCGGGATGAGCCCCATCACCATCGCGGTGTTGATGAAGAAATACAGGAACAGGTTGAGGGTGACGCCGAAGGCCAGCAGCCGCCCGAAATGGCTGCGCGTCCTGAGCGCGATGGCGAAACCATAGACCACCAGCAGCGAATAGAGCGCCAGCACCAGAATGCCGCCGACCATGCCCAGCTCCTCGCCCAGCATGGTGAAGATGAAGTCGGTCTGCCGCTCGGGCAGGAAATCGAGCTGCGACTGCGTGCCCTGCAGCAGCCCCTTGCCCCAGACGCCGCCGGAGCCGAGCGCGATCTTGGACTGGGTGATATGGTAGCCTGCGCCCAGTGCGTCGTTGGCCGGATTGAGGAAGGTGATGAGCCGCGCCTTCTGGTAGTCGTGCAGCAGGCCGGAGTTCCAGGCGACGACCGATCCCGCGATGCCGAGCGCGAAGACGATGGCGAACTTCCACCAGCGCACGCCGGCGACGAAGAAGATTCCCGCCCCGGCGAGCAGCAGCATGCCGGCGGTTCCGAGGTCAGGCTGCTTCAGCACCAGCCCGGCCGGCAGCAGGACCATCAATGCCGGCGGTATCAGCACCCAGGGACGGCCGATCTCCTCGTAGCTGAGGCCATGGAAGTAGCGCGCCAGCACCAGGCACAGCGAAATCTTCATCAGCTCCGAGGGCTGGATCTGGATCGGGCCGAGATCGATCCAGCGCTGCGCGCCCATGCCGATCTCGCCGAGGAACTCGACATAGATCAGCAGGATGAAGGCGACCGCATAGAGCGGATAGGCGATCTTCGCCAGGCGCTGCAGATCGACCATCCCGATCGCCAGCATGACGCAGACGCCGATGGCGAACCGCACCATCTGCTTGTTCATCCACGGCTCGACGTTGCCGCTGGCGGCCGAATAGAGCATCGCGAAGCCGATCGAGGCCACCATGGTGATGAGGATCACCAGGCTCCAGGGGATCTGCCGGATGCGCTGCGTGAGCCTGAGGCCGGGGCCGGAGCCGACGCTATGGAGTTCGATTCCCATCGAGGTCCTGTCCTATGGCATCTCGCGCCGGCCGCCTTCGGCGTTCGGGTTGCGGCGCGACGGGTCGCGCCGCTGGCATTCGATCAGGATGTCGCGCGCGATCGGCGCTGCGACCGCGGAGCCGCCGCCGCCATGCTCCACCACCACCGAGCAGGCGTAGCGCGGCGCATGGACGGGCGCGAAGGCGATGAAGAGGGCATGATCGCGCTGGTTCCAGGGCAGGTCCTCGTTCTTGATCACGCCGCGCGCGCGCTCGGCCATGGTGATGCGGCGCACCTGGCTGGTGCCGGTCTTGCCCGCCATTTCCATGCCGGGAATGTCGATGCGGGAGCGGTACGCGGTACCGTGGTCGCCATTGGTGACCGCGTCCATGCCGGCGCGGACCACCCTCAGGAAGTTGAGCGGGATCTGCACGCTCGGGAAGACCGGGTTGCCTTCGTCGTTCCCTGCCTCCTCGGAGATGCGCCGCACCAGCCTGGGCTTGACCGCGAACCCGCCGTTGGCGATGCGCGCCGCCATCACGCAGAGCTGCAACGGCGTTGTCGTGATGAAACCCTGGCCGATGCCGGCAACCAATGTCTCGCCTGGATGCCAGACATCGCCCATGACCGCTTTTTTCCAGGCGGAATCGGGAATGAGCCCCGGCTTCTCGCCCGGCAGATCGAGCCCTTCCACGCTGCCCAGCCCGAACATCCGCGCGGTGTCCGCGATCATGTCGATGCCGGCGCGGCGCGCGATCTCATAGAAATAGCAGTCGCACGAGTTCTTGAGGCCGTTGATCATGTCCTGCGAGCCATGGCCTTGCTTCTTCCAGCAATGGAAGCGCGCGGAGCCAAGGACCGTGACGCCGGTGCAATACACGTGGTCGTCGGGACTGACCCCCGCCCTGAGGCCGGCCAGCGCGGTCATGGTCTTGAAGGTCGACCCGGGCGCGTATTGCCCGGCCACCGCCTTGTTGGTGAGCGGAGCATAGATGTCGTTGCTCAGCTCCTGCCATTCGTCGGTGGTGAGGCCGCGGTAGAACGCGGTCGGGTCGTAGGACGGGGTCGAGACCAGGGCGAGCAGATCGCCGGTGTAGACGTCCATCACCGCCGCGGCACCCGCCATCTCGCTCGCCAGGCGCTGGTGCGCGAATTGCTGCAGCCCGACGTCGAGCGTGGTGGTGAGATCGCCGCCGGGCTGGCCTTCCTGGCGCGCCAGCTCGCGGATCACCCGGCCGAAGGAATTGACTTCGAGCTGGCTCTCGCCCGCGGTGCCGCGCAGCGGCAGGTCGTACTGGCGCTCCAGCCCGTTCTTCCCGATGTGGAAGCCCGGCTGGCGCAGCAGCGGATCGGGGTCGTTCTCGACATCCCGCTCGTTCGGGGCCGCGACATAGCCGAGAATATGCGACGTGATGCCGCCGAACGGATACACCCGCTTCTGATCGATCTCGATGGAGACGCCGGGCAGGTCGGGCAGGTTCAGCTCGACGGCATTGACATCTTCCCAGTCGAGATCCTCCTTCACGGTGATCGGCTTGAAATCCTGGGTGTGCTGCTGCTCCTTCAGGGCGCGTGCGATATCCCGTTCGCTCAAGGGGACGATCTCGGAGAAGGCGCTGAGGGTGGCCTGCGTGTTCGGCGTCTGCTCCGCCACCAGGATGGCGCGATAGGCCGGCGAGTTGGTCGCGAGCGGAATGCCGAACCGGTCGACGATCAGCCCGCGCGGCGGGAACAGGATGCGATGGTTGATGCGGTTCTCGTCCGACAGCAGCTTGTACTTTTCGCCTTCGATCACCTGCAGGTAGTAGAGACGGCCGGCCAGCGTCGCGACCAGCACGGCCTTCAGCCCCCCCAGCATCGCCAGCCGGCGGGTGAACACCTTCTGCTGGCTCTGTTGCTGCTGCTTTATCCGGCTCATGCGGCGTGACTCACGGCTCCACGGCGCGCTGCAGGCGGCCGCACAGCAAAGTCAGGACAGGGTAGAGTGCGACGTTGACCATGCCCTGCAGCGCGATCGGCCATGGGTCCGGCCACTGTTCCAGTACCAATGCCGCCAGGCCCCAGCCGACCAGGGACGTGACCAGCGACGTTGCCGCGAACGCCAGCCACACGACAAAGAACGAAGCCTCCGCCAGTTGCCGGCGGAAAAAGCGCGCGCTGCCGCAAATCATCAGCGCCATCAGCATGCTGAGCCCGAAGGGCGAGAGACCCAGCACGTCGCTTGCCAGGCCGACCAGGGCCGCAACCCAAGCTGTCATCGCCTCCGGCTGGTAGATGGTCCAGTAGAAGATCGCACCGCCGACCAGCGAGCCGGCGAGCGGCGCGTCGAACGGCCGCCACGGCGCGACGCTGATGAACAGCAGCAGCAGCGACACCAAGGCCGGGGTCGCCAGGCTGAGCCACTCCCCGATCTGCTGGCGGATGCTGAGCCCGATCATTCCGCCGCCTCTTCGGCCGGCTTCAGGCGCGCCGGCGCGAGCGCGGGCTTTTCCGTCTTCGGCAGCCTGACCGGCGCCGCCGCCGGCCTGGCAACCTGCATCTTCCCGACGTCGATGCCGAGATCCTCGCTCAGCAGGCCCGGCAGCCCGTAATCCACCATGCGGATGAATTCGAGACGGCCGAGATCCGCAAATGGCTGCACGTAGATCTTGCCGTCGACCACCTCGGACACCTCGCCGACCGGCAGGCCGGGCGGGAAGGCGCCTCCGATGCCGGACGTCACCACATGATCGCCGACCTTGATGTCGGCATCGCGCGGCAGGTAGTTGATGTCGGGCTGGTCCGAATTGTTGCCCGCCAGGATCGCCTGGTCGCGCGTGCGCTCGATCAGGATAGGGAGGCGGCTGTTGATGTCAGTCAGCAGCATGACGCGCGAGACGCGGTCGCCGACGTCCTGGACGCGTCCGACCATGCCGTTCCCGACCATCGCAGCCTGACCCTTGGTGACGCCGTTCTCGCGGCCGGCGAGCGCAATGACGCCGCGCACGAAGCCGGAGGATGCGTCGGCGATGACCGGCGCGCTGATGAAGCTGACGCGTGGGCTCGGCGTCATCTTCAGCAGCGCGCGCAGCGATTCGTTCTCCGACTTGAGCGTGCGGGCCTGCTGCTCCCAGTCCTTGAGGCTCTGGTTCTCGCGCTGCAGCGCTTCGACCTGCTGCTTGAGGGAGAAGTAGGATTGCACTTCGCTGGCGGTGTCGCGCGCCGTCTCGACCGGCGCCGAGACCACGCTGATCAGAGGCCCGATGGTATCGGCCGCCCAGATCCGCAGCCGCGACAGCATGACGGTATCCGCCTTGCCGATCAGCAACACCCCGAAGGCCGCTATGGTCAGCAGGACGAAAGAAAACCGCTGGAACCAGACCTTCAGGGAGGAAGTCGCGCCAATCGCACTGGAACGCTGTCTCACGTCGCGCCCTCTCGGGAATCCATGCCGGCCGTCAAAGCCTTGGAATTCCGTCCCTTCTGCGATTTTTCCACAGGCTGCCCACGGCCGCAAAGAAAAACTGCGGGAACGCTACCGGATTGTGGTTAATACATGCTGATCAAGACGTGCCGGTGCGCCTTGATGTCTTCGAGGCAGCGGCCGGTGCCCAGGGCGACGCAGGACAGTGCGTCATCGGCCACCGAGACCGGCAAACCGGTGGCATGGCGCAGGACATAGTCGAGATTGGCCAGCAGGGCGCCACCCCCGGTCAGAACGATGCCCTTGTCCACGATGTCGCCGGCCAGCTCGGGCGCGGTGTGCTCCAGGGCGACCTTGACCGCCTCGATGATGGCCCCGACCGGCTCGGCCAGGGCTTCGGCCACCTGCCGCTCCGTGATCACCAGCTCCTTCGGGACGCCGTTCATCAGGTCCCGGCCCTTGATTTCCATGACCTTTCCCTCGCCGTCCTCCGGCGGGCAGGCGGACCCGATCTCCTTCTTGATCCGCTCGGCGGAGCCTTCGCCGACCAGCAGGTTATGGTTCCGGCGGATATAGCCGATGATCGCCTCGTCCATCTTGTCGCCGCCGACCCGGACCGAGCGCGAATAGACGATGCCGCCCAGTGACAGGACGGCTACCTCTGTCGTGCCACCGCCGATATCGACCACCATGGAGCCGGTCGGTTCGGTCACCGGCAGGCCGGCGCCGATCGCCGCGGCCATCGGCTCCTCGATCAGCCAGACCTTGCTGGCGCCGGCGGATTCGGCCGATTCCTGGATCGCGCGCCGTTCCACCGCGGTCGAGCCGGAGGGCACGCAGACAATGATCTGCGGCCGCGCGAATGACCGGCGATTGTTATGAACCTTGCGGATGAAATGCTTGATCATTTCCTCCGCGACCTCGAAATCGGCGATGACGCCGTCACGCAGAGGCCGGATCGCCTGGATATTCCCGGGGGTACGGCCCAGCATCAGCTTGGCTTCGTCGCCGACCGCCAGAACCTGCTTTTTCCCGCGATTGTCGACAATGGCCACCACGGAGGGTTCATTGAGGACGATTCCGCGGCCTTTCACGTACACAAGCGTGTTCGCCGTCCCCAGGTCGATCGCCATATCGGACGAGAACATGCCCACCAGCTTAGAAAACATCCAATTCCACCCGTCTTACTCAGACCCCAGGGTAACTCAACCGGGCCGCGTCCCCCTGTCGAAGATTGCCGGAGGACGCTGGGCGATTTGGGCCCGTTCTGCAAAGCCGCGCTACGGTCGGGGGCGGCAGGCTGATGCGCCACGGCACAGGAGTCCGCGTCAGAAATGCCGAAGAGGCCAGCCTGTTCGCGACTCAGCGCGTCGCGCCCCGGCTGGCCGGGTATGCTTTTACCCCTCGCTCGCGAGCCAAGACAAGAGTGAAATTGGCACGCGAGAAGCGAGGGCTGATCGCATGATCAGCCCTCATGGATAAGATTCGGTAAACGCCGTCCGGATCAGTTCTTGGTCTTGTCGACCAGCCGATTGCTCGCGATCCACGGCATCATGGCGCGCAGCTTGGCGCCCACTTCCTCGATCGGATGATCGGCCGCGCGCCGCCGCATCGCCTTGAAGCTGGGCTGGCCGGCATTGCACTCCTGCACCCAGTCGCGCGCGAAGCGGCCGGACTGGATGTCGTCCAGGACACGCTTCATCTCGCGCTTGGTTTCGTCCGTCACAATGCGCGGGCCGCGGGTGTAGTCGCCGTATTCCGCGGTGTTGGAGATCGAATAGCGCATGTTGGCGATGCCGCCCTCGTAGATCAGGTCGACGATCAGCTTCACCTCGTGCAGGCACTCGAAATAGGCCATCTCCGGCGCGTATCCCGCCTCGACCAGGGTCTCGTAGCCGGCCTGGATCAGGGCGGTGAGGCCACCGCACAGCACCACCTGCTCGCCGAACAGGTCGGTTTCGCATTCTTCGCGGAAGTTGGTCTCGATGATGCCAGAGCGGCCGCCGCCAATCGCGCTGGCGTAGGAGAGTCCGAGCTCCAGCGCGTTGCCCGAAGCGTTCTGCGCCACTGCGACCAGGCACGGCACGCCACCGCCTCTCAGGTACTCGCTGCGCACGGTGTGACCGGGACCTTTCGGCGCGACCATCAGCACGTCGAGGTCGGCGCGCGGCTCGATCAGCTTGAAGTGGATGTTGAGGCCGTGCGCGAACGCGAGCGCCGCGCCCTGCTTCATGTTGGGGGCCAGGTCCTCGGCATAGAGCTTGGCCTGCAGCTCGTCCGGCGTCAGCACCATCACGAGGTCGGCCCACTTCGCCGCCTCGGCGGGCGTCATGACCTTGAGGCCGGCATTCTCCGCCTTCTTGGCGGTTGCGGAGCCGGCGCGCAGCGCGACCCGCACGTCCTTGCAGCCGCTGTCCTTGAGGTTGAGGGCGTGGGCATGGCCTTGGCTGCCATAGCCGACGACGACGATGTTCTTGCCCTTGATCAGGTTCACATCGGCGTCGCGATCGTAGTAGACTCTCATGTCTCTCTCCTGAAATCCGTCATGGCGGTGTCCCTAGATCGCTTCCGGGCCGCGCGAGATCGCGACCACGCCGGTGCGAGACACTTCGACCAGGCCCAATGGCTGCATCAGGTTGATGAATGCGGTCAGCTTCTCGGTCGAGCCGGTCATCTCGAACACGAAGGATTCGATGGTCGAATCCACCACGCGGGCACGGAAGATGTCGGCGATGCGCAGCGATTCGACGCGCTTGTCGCCGGTTCCCTTCACCTTCACCAGCACCAGTTCGCGCTCCAGCGATGGGCCTTCGACCGTGAGGTCGGTCACGCGGTGCACCGGCACCAGGCGGCGAAGCTGGTTCTTGATCTGCTCGATCACCATCGGCGTGCCGCTGGTGACGATGGTGATGCGGGAAAAATGGTGCTGGGCGTCGACCTCGGCCACGGTCAGGCTTTCGATGTTGTAGCCGCGGCCGGAGAACAGGCCGATGACGCGCGCCAGGACGCCGGACTCGTTGTCCACCATCACCGATATGGTGTGACGCTCGATCTGTTGCTGCTGCACTCCTTCAGCCCCCTTCCTGGCCGTGTCGCGACGCCGCAATGGCTGCGCACGCGTCACACCAGCACCATGCCTTCTTCGGACACCGGGCTGGCCTGGTGGTCGTCCGGTCCCAGCAGCATCTCGTTGTGCGCCGATCCCGACGGGATCATCGGGAAGCAATTCTCCTTCTCGTCCACCGCCACATCGACGATGACCGGCCCCGGGGTCTCGATCATCCTCTTGATGATGTCGTTCATCTCGGCCGGTTTCGTGGCCTTGAGGCCGGTCCAGCCGAAGGCATCGGCCAGCTTCACGAAGTCCGGCAAGGCGTCGCTGTAGCTCTCCGAGTAGCGCCCGCCATGCAGCAGTTCCTGCCACTGGCGCACCATGCCCATCCACCGGTTGTTCATGATGAAAACTTTGACCGGCAGCCCGTACTGGGCCGCGGTCGACATTTCCTGGATGTTCATCATGATGGAAGCTTCGCCCGCCACGTCGATCACCAGCGCCTCGGGATGCGCGATCTGCACGCCGATCGCCGCCGGCAGGCCGTAGCCCATGGTGCCGAGGCCGCCGGAGGTCATCCAGTGGTACGGCTTCTCGAACCTGATGAACTGCGCCGCCCACATCTGGTGCTGGCCGACCTCGGTGGTGATGTAGAAGTCGCGGTCCTTGATCGCGGCATAGAGACACTGCAGCGCGTATTGCGGCTTGATCACCTCGTTGGAGGGGCGATAGCGCAGGCACTCGCGGGCGCGCCATTTGTTGATCTGGTCCCACCAGGCCGCCAGCGCCTTGCCGTTCGGCTTCACCTGGCGCGCCTTCCAGATGCGCACCATGTCCTCCACCGCGTGGCCGACATCGCCGACCACGGAGAGGTCGACATGGACGTTCTTGTTGATCGAGCTGGGATCGATGTCGACGTGGATCTTCTTCGAACCCGGCGAGAAGGCGGCGAGCTTGCCGGTCACGCGATCGTCGAACCGCGCGCCGATATTGATCATCAGATCGCAGTCGTGCATCGCATGGTTGGATTCGAACATGCCGTGCATGCCGACCATGCCGAGCGACAAGGGATCGGACGCCGGGAACGCGCCAAGGCCCATCAGCGTCTGGGTGCAGGGGAAGCCGGTCAGCCGTATGAACTCGGTCAGCAACTGCGAGGCCGCGACGCCGGAATTCACCACGCCGCCGCCGATATAGAACAAGGGCCGCTCCGCCTTCGCCATCATCTCGACCGCGCGCTCGACCAGCGCCCGGTCCGGCTTCGTCTGCGGGTTGTAGCTGCGGTGCCGCTGGCCGGCGTGATTGGCGTATTCGTGCTTCGCCTGCTGCACGTCCTTGGGCAGGTCGACCACCACCGGGCCCGGCCGGCCGCTGCGCGCGACGTGGAACGCCTCGTGGATCACGCGCGACAGGTCGGCGATCGATTTGACCAGGTAGTTGTGCTTGGTGACCGGACGCGTGATGCCGGTCGTGTCCGCCTCCTGGAACGCGTCGTTGCCGATGAGGTGCGTCGGCACCTGTCCCGTCAGGCAGACGACCGGCACGGAATCCATCAGCGCGTCGGTGAGGCCGGTGACCGCATTGGTCGCGCCTGGCCCGGACGTCACCAGCACCACGCCGACCTTGCCGGTGGAGCGCGCATAGCCCTCGGCGGCGTGGACGGCGGCCTGCTCGTGCCGCACCAGGATGTGGCGGAGCTGGTTCTGCTTGAACAGCGCGTCATAGAGCGGAAGAACGGCGCCGCCGGGATAGCCGAAAATGACCTCGACGCCCTGGTCGACCAGAGCCCTGATCACGATCTCCGCGCCCGAAATCGGTTCCGTCGCCATGGCAAGCGCTCCTTCCTCCGCCCGCTCTACGATGCAAAAATAGCCCTCCCGCAGCGCACTCGGCTACGGGCCGGCGGACCCTAGTGTCTCATCCCTTCATGGTCAATAGGAAATGGCGAATTTTCTGGCTGATTTCAGCATAGGAACTTTCTGAAAATTGCATATCTGGAAGGTATGGCGTTATAAAATTCTCAGATGACATCTGATTCCGGAACCAGGTCACCTGTCGCTTGGCATAGTTCCGGGTTTGCTGCTGCACCGCAGCAAGCGTATGCTCCGTCACCTCGGACCCTTCCCAGAGGTGGCGGGCGAGCGCCCAGAACCCGAGTGCCCTGGCGCCCCCCTCCGGCGGAGCGCAATCGGGCCGATAGAGACCGGGATGGAGCGCGAGCGCGTCCCTGACCTCGCCAAGAGCCCCGCGCGCCAGCATCGCCTGGAACCGCCGGTCGCAGGCGCCGTAAAGTTCGCTGCGTTCAGGGAGCAGGATGAAGGAAAGGAAGCCGAGATCCGCCGGTGCCGCCGGGATCAGGGCCTGCCACTCGGAGAGCGGCCGCCCGGTCGCCTGCAGCACCTCCCACGCCCGCACGATACGCTGCCGGTCATTGGCATGCAGGCGCTGCGCGCTCGACGGATCGCCGGCGGCGAGCCGTTGGCGCAGCGCCGCCGAGCCAATCCTATCAAGCAGATCGCGCGCTGCCGTGCGCACCTCGACGGGCACCTCGGGCATGGGCGAGAGGCCGTGCATCAGCGCGCGCAGGTAGAGCCCCGTCCCGCCGCACAAGATCGGCAGCCTGCCCTCCGCGTGCGCGGCATCGATCGCGCGCCGGGCCAGACCGGACCAGCGTTCCGCCGAGCACGCGTCGTCCAATGCCAGGACCCCGTACAGCCGGTGCGGCGCCGCGGCCAAATCCGCGTCACGCGGCTGCGCGGTCAGTATCGGCAGATCGCGGTAGACCTGCATGGAATCGGCATTGATGACGACGCCATCGAATGCCCGCGCCAGGCGCAGCGACAGCGCGGATTTGCCGCTCGCGGTCGGGCCTGCAACCACCAGCACGGGCTTGTGCCGCAGGGTTGCCTCGCCTATACCCGCGCTCGCCATGGCTTTCGTGCTGTCGCTCATTTGCGCTCCCGACGCGGCGGAGCTTACACCGGCCGTACTCGACCGGGTCAATCACGGCCTCGATGCTGCGGCGGCGCGCGCCCAGCCTGAGGTCTGGCTCGACCGCCACCGCGCGGCCGAGATGGCATTCGACGGCGACGGCGCCGCTGCGCTGGCCGAGTTGCGGCGACGCCTCGCCGACCTGCCGGTCGACATCAACGTGCTGCCCGCCATGGACCGGCGCAAGAAGCTGCTGGTGTCCGACATGGATGCGACCGCGATCGTCGGCGAGACGCTGGACGAGCTGTCCGGCTTCACGGCGCACAAGGCGGAGATCGACAATCTGACGCTCCAGTCCGTGAACGGCCTGATGGGCTTCGCCGAAACCCTGGTTGCGCGCATGGAGCTGATGCGCGGCCTGCCGGAAGAGGCTTTCGCGAAGACCTGGGAGAGGATCGAAGCGACCCCCGGCATGAGAACCGTCGTCGCCACCATGCGGGCCGACGGCGCCTACACCGCCTTGGTCTCGGGCGGCTTCACCTATTTCACCAGCCGCGTCCGCGATCTCATCGGCTTCGATTGCGACATCGCGAATAGCCTCGAGCTGGTCGACGGCCGCCTCACCGGCCGCATCCCGCCGCCGATCATCGACCCGGCCGGAAAGGTCGAGGCCCTGCGGCACCTGTCCGCCGAGCGGCAGCTCTCACCGGCCCAGACGCTGGCCGTGGGCGATGGTTCGAACGACATCCCGATGCTGCAGGCCGCCGGTCTCGGCGTCGCGTTCCGCGGCAAGCCGAGGGTCAAGCTGGCCGTGCCGGTGTGGCTGGATCATGCCGGAGCGACGGGACTGCTCTATTTGCAGGGCTTCGGGCGCAGCGAGTTTGTCGAATCATAGCGCGCACCACATCGGCCGCCCGCTTTCGACCGAAGCCATCTTCACTGAAGCAGAACTACGGCTGCTGCTCGATCTTCAGCGCGATCCACTGGAATTCGCCGCCGCGATTGACCAGCAAGGTCACGACCCGATAGCCGTTATCCTGCGCGGCCTTGACACGCTGGCTGACGTCCTCGGGCGAGGTGACGGCCTTCTGATCCACCTCCGCGATCACGTCTCCGGCGCGCATGTCCTTCTCCGCAGCCGGGCCCTTTTGCGCCACGTCCACGACGACGACCCCTTCCGCATCGTCCGGGATCTGGAACTTCTGGCGCAATTCGTCGGTGATGGCCGAGAGCTTCAGGCCCAGGAGGTCGACCGTGGCCGCGGCGTTCGGGGCCGTCTCGACGCTGGCCAGCGTCTTCTGCTCGGCCTCCTCGGTCAGCTCGCCGACCTTGACCCGCAATGTCACTTCCTGGCCCTTGCGCCATAGCACCACGTCCGCAGTCTTGCCGGTTTCCGTCTCCGCAACGATGCGCGGCAGGCCGCGCATCTGGGTGATCTCCTTGCCGTCGAATTTCAGCACCACGTCACCCTGGCGGATGCCTGCCTTGTCCGCGGGCCCGTCCTTGGTCACGCTGGCGACCAGCGCGCCCTTGGGCTCCTTGAGGCGCAGGCCCTCCGCGAGCTCGGGGCTGACGGTCTGGATGCGCACGCCGAGCCAGCCGCGCTTCGGCTTACCGAACTGCTTGATCTGCGCGATGATCGGCTTGGCGAGGTTGGACGGAATGGCAAAGCCGATGCCGACCGAACCGCCCGACGGCGAGAAGATGGCGGTGTTGATGCCGACCACCTGGCCGTCCATGTTGAACATCGGACCGCCGGAATTGCCGCGGTTGATCGAGGCGTCGGTCTGGATGTAGTCGTCGTACGGCCCCGAGTTGATGTCGCGCTGGCGCGCCGAGACGATGCCGGCGGTCACCGATCCGCCGAGGCCGAACGGGTTGCCGATTGCCATCACCCAGTCGCCGATCCGCAACGCTTCGGAATCGCCCCAGCTCACCGCCGGCAGCGGGTGCCCGGCCTCCACCTTCAGGAGCGCGAGGTCGGTCTTTTCGTCACGCCCGACGATCGTAGCCTTCAGCTCCTCGTTGTCGTGGGTCAGCACCTTGACCTCTTCGGCGTCCTCGATCACGTGGTTGTTGGTCACGATGTAGCCGGCGGGGTCGATGATGAACCCGGAGCCGAGCGAGGTTCCGCCGTGCGGCTTCTGCTGATCCGGCCCCTGGCCGCCGCGGCGATCGAGGAAGTCGCGGAACATCTCCTCGAGGTCCTGCTGCTGCTGATCCTGCGGCACCTTCTGGGTGCTGGAGACGTTGACGACGGCGGGCAGCACCTGATCCACCAAATCCGCGAAGCTTTCGGGCGCCGAGCGTGCGAAGGCCTGCTGGGCCCACAGCAGCGCGAGCATGGTCAGCGCCGCCGCCGCGGCAAGCCTCAGCCACGGCCGCGCGCCTGCCGTGGCATCGGCGGCGATTGCGAGCGCTTCGGCGCGGCGCCCGCCGCGAGCGGCTTTCAGGGTTCTGGTATCCAAAGTTTCCTCCGCGCATCCCGGCCACGGGCGCCAGACCGGGTTCCGGCGCCGCAGGGCCCGATCATAGTCCTCAAATCCTGGTCAATCGACCGATCTTTCGGATCACAAACCCGTCATCCGCCCTATTGTTGCGGCTGGGGCCGAGGCTGGCCGGGGGTGCCCTCGTCGTGTTCGAAGTAGCGAAAGAAATCGCCCTTCGGCTCGCCGACAAAGGTCGTATTGTTGCCGCCGAGGCCGGTCTGCATCGCCCTCAGCGAGCGGTAGAAGTCGAAGAACTTCTCGTCCTGGCCGACGGCTTCGTTGTAGATCCGCGCCGCCTCCGCCTCGCCCTGGCCGCGCAGGATCGCCGCCTGGCGGCGCGCATTGGCCACCGTGATGACGACCTGCTTGTCGGCCTCGGCCTTCTTCTCGCGCGCTTCGCGACCGCCCTGCGCGCGGAAGTTCGCCGCCTCCTGCGCGCGCTGGGTGCGCATGCGGTTGTAGATCGCCTCGCTGTTCTCCGCCGGCAGGTCGACGCGCTTGAAGCGCACGTCCACCACGTCGATGCCGTATTCCTTGCCGATCGGTTTCAGCCGCTCGGTGACGTCGGTCATCAGGGCCGCGCGCTTCGCCGTCAATACGTCCTGCATGGGAACCGAGCCGAATTCGTCGCGCAGTACCTGGTTCAGCACCGCGACGATGCGCCGCTCCGCGCCCTCCTCGGTGCGCGCCACGCGATAGAAGGTCTCTGGATTCACAATGCGGTAACGCACATAGGCCGATATCACGATCCGCTTCTGGTCCTCGGTGGTCACGATGAAGGACGGCGCGTCGATATTTATCACCCGGCGGTCGATGTAGAACACGTGGTCGATGAATGGCACCCGCCAATGCAGTCCCGGCTGGCTGATCACGGTATCGATCAGCTTGCCGAACCGCACGACGACCGCGTTCATGGGCTGCTGCACGAAGAAGGTGGCGGAATAGAGCAGCACCAGGGCCGCTACCGCGCCGATCGTGCCGATGCCGATAGTGCGGTTCATTGGCTTGCCCCCGTGCTCGAACCCGTCGCGCTGCTGGTGGTTTCGGCCGGAGCAGCGGAATTCTGCGGCTGACTGGCCGGCGGCGGCGATGATTTCTGCTGCTTCAGCAGCTGATCCAGCGGGAGGTACGGCACCGCGCTGCCCTGGCCGGTATCGATCAACACCTTGTTCATGGTCTGCATGATCCCCTCGACGGTCTCGAGATAGAGCCGCCGCTGGGTGACGTCGGGGTTCTTCTTGTATTGCGCATAGACCGACAGGAACCGCTGCGCGTCGCCCTGCGCCAGGGCGACCTTTTCCGCCTTGTAGCCTTCCGCCTGCTTCACGAGCTGTGCCGCCTGGCCCTGCGCCTCCTGGGTCACCTTGTTGACGTAGGCCTGCGCCTCGTTGACCGTGCTTTCGCGGTCGGCCTTGGCCTTCTGCACGTCGATGAAGGCCGCGATGGCCTCCTGCGGCGGCTGCGCCTGCTGCAGCGCCAGGCTGTCGATGCGGATGCCGGAATTGTAGCTGTCGAGAATCTTCTGCGCGAGGGCCTGGGTCGTGTCGCCGATCGGCTCGCGGCCGGTGGTGACCACGTACTCAAAACTGTTCTGGCCGACGATCTCGCGGATCGCCGCTTCGACCGCGTTCTTGACGGTATCGTTCTTCGGCGCGTCGGGCGATTGCGTCTCGTTCGGGTCGCGGATATCGAACAGGTATTTCTGCACATCCTCGATGTGCCACTGCACCACCGCTTCGACCTGGACGATGTTCTCGTCGCCGGTCAGCATCAGGCTCTCTTCCTCGATGTTGCTGCCTCCGGCGGACGAGCCGTTGGCGCCGCCGCGGAATCCGATCTCGACCTGGTTGCGCACATAGACGTTGGGGGTGAGGACGTTGCCGATCGGCGCGGGCCAGTTCCAATGCAGGCCGTTCTCCGTCGTCTCCCCGGTGTATTTCCCGAACACCAGCGGCACACCCACTTCCGAGGGGTCGACCTTGTAGAGGCCACTCACCAGCCACAGCAGGACCGCCAGGACTACGATCAGGACGCCGACCTTGCCGGGGCCCATGCCGCCGGGGACCAGGTTCTTCATGCGGTCCTGGCCGCGCCGCAGCATCTCCTCGAAATCGGGCGGCTGTCCGCCGCCGCCCGGGCCGCGCGACCACGGGCTGTTCCCGCCGCCCTGGCCGCCGCCGCCACCCCAAGGCCCGCCGCCCTGATTGTTCCAAGCCATGATAACTCCAGCCAATTCCTGGACAATTCCGCTCGTCGGGGGCGGGAGCCGTGATTCCCGCCCTATGGTCCGGGCCAGTCGCAATCTATCAATTGCATCCCCGACCCGCGGCCTTATATGACAGGGGCGCGCCGGTCGCGCAACGTGGGTGGACCCTCCCTGGATGCCGCCTTGGACTTCCCCGCGGGCGGCCGAACCGCCCATCGCATATCGTCCGCCCCGGAAGGTGTTTCAAGCATGGCTCTCACCGAAACCCAGATCATGGAGGCCCTTCGGGCCGTCCGGTTGCCTCAAGGGGTTGATCGGGCCGGCGGCGACATCGTGACCGCCGGCATGGTGAGCGGCCTCATGCTGCGCGACGGCCATGTCGGGTTTGCGATCGAGGTCAGCGCGTCGCAGGCGCCTGTGATGGAGCCGGTCCGCAAGGCGGCCGAGAAGGCGATTATGGACCTGCCCGGGGCGCTCAGCGCCGCCGTCGTGCTGACCGCCCATCGCGCCGCGCCCCAAACAGCGCGCGGGGACGCGCAACGGCCGAGCGGCCCGGCCCGGCCGCAGGCACATGCGCATGGACATGCGCAGCCCGGCGGCGGCAAGCTGGCGCTGCCCGGCATCAAGCACATCATCGCGGTGGCGAGCGGCAAGGGCGGCGTCGGCAAGTCCACCACCGCTGTCAATCTCGCGCTCGCGCTGCATGCGAACGGCCTCGAGGTCGGGCTGCTCGACGCCGACGTCTACGGCCCCTCGCAGCCGCGCATGATGGGCATCTCCGGCAAGCCGACCAGCAAGGACGGCAAAGTCATGGAGCCGATGGCCAATCACGGCATCAAGGTGATGTCGATGGGCTTCCTGATCGACGAGGAGACTCCGATGATCTGGCGCGGCCCGATGGTGATGAGCGCGATCACGCAGTTGCTGCGCGATGTCGCCTGGGGCGAGCTGGACGTGCTGGTGTGCGATCTGCCCCCGGGCACCGGCGATACCCAGCTCACCATGGCGCAGAATGTGCCGCTCTCCGGCGCAATCATCGTCTCGACGCCGCAGGATATCGCGCTGCTCGACGCCAAGAAGGGCCTCAACATGTTCCGCAAGGTCGATGTGCCGGTGCTCGGCATCATCGAGAACATGAGCTATTTCGCCTGCCCGCATTGCGGGGAGCGCACCGAGATCTTCGCCCATGGCGGCGCCAGGCGCGAAGCGGAGCGATTCAACGTCGATTTCCTGGGCGAGATCCCGCTCGACATCGCGATCCGCGAAACCTCCGACGGCGGCCAGCCGATCGTGGTCAGCCAGCCCGATTCACCGCACGCCGCCGCCTATCGCGAGATCGCGCGCAAGGTCTGGGCCGGCCTCTCCGCCACCCAGCAGCGCCAGGGTCCCCGGATCGTCGTCCAGTAGGCATTCAGCTCCGCCAGGTGGGAAGGCGCTCGTTCTGCAGCGCCCCGACTTCGCGCGCGGCGAGCCAGCGGAAGATCCGGTCGCCGGTCATGCGGCCGAGGAACAGGGCGGAATTGCACAGCTTCACGGTGTGCTCGTCTTCCTCCGTCACGGCGCGGTTCAAGAGATCGGGCCAGGCAGGCGTCTCCGCGTCCCGCCACGCCTCAATCGCATCCGCTTCCGGCAGCTGAGGGCGGCCGATGGCGACATACGCCGCGGCGAGCGCCTGCCACAGCCAGGACAGCAGAACGCCCTGATCCTGCGCATAGGGCAAGAGCACGATCGCGGCCTGCGTGCCCGTGACGCCGTGCAGCGCGGTGAAGTCGCCGGTCGCGCCATAGAGCGCGGCAGCCGCGCGCGCCAAATCAGCGGGCTTGCACGCGGCGGCGTCGAACCAGTGAATGACCTCTCCGAATCCCGCGAGGGCGCCAACGGCGAGCAACGCATCGTCGATCAGGTCCGGCGCTGTCTTCGGATCGAACGCAAAGCGCGGATCGGCGCGCAGGCGTGCAAGCAGGACGAGTGGGTCGGCCGAAGGTGCGACGTCCGCCGGCGCGCCCAGCGCGACGCCCAGCCGCTGCCAATGCGCCGCCCAATAGGCGAGGCCCGCGGCGATCTCGCCCTCGTGCCGGCCGACCACGCCCATTGCGGTGCGGATCAAGCCATGGAAGGCGGCCGCCGACAGACCCGGCGCCAGTTCCGGCAGCGTCGCGCGCAGGGCCGCCTCCCACCCTTCGCGGGCGATCCGCTGCTTGAAGTCGGCCTGCAGGCTGGAAAACGCCCCATGATCCGCTTTGCGGAACGGCCACGCACCTGGTGGCGCCGCCTCGACTCCCGGCAGTTTCTCCAGCCAGGAGACATGGGTGCGATGGTAGGCGTCCAGGCGGGTGGGCGACGCTCCCATCTGATCCAGCGCCACCAATGCCATCGGCAGGTGATTGGCGAGCCCGCCGCGGTATTCCGGCCCATAGATCGCGGATTCGGTCAGCAGCTTCGGGAGGGTGGACATCCAAACGGCCTTGATAAAGATATATAAATCTCGAGCGCAAGCCGCTCACCAGCGCCCCTGCCGCTTGTTCCAGGCGAACAAGCGGTCGGCGAATCGGTTGTAGCCCCAGCGCGCGAGCTGTCGGATGCCCGGCAGGCCGACCAGCCGCCCCAGCCAGCGCCGGCCCGGCGTCATCAGCCAGACCGCGATGGCGACGTCGGCGCCGACCAGCAGGCGCCCATCTTCATCGACCATGTGCAGGCTGTGGCGGATCTGATCGACGCTCCGGTCGATCTCGCGCGCGGCCTCGGGGCTTGCGGCGATGTCGCACCAGGCGATCGCGTTGCTGCCTTCGGGCGAGCTCTCGTCCATCTTGACGCGCTGCTGCTCGATGCCGGTGCGGCAGACCGGGCAGGCGGAGTTGTAGTAGAGCTTCGGCTTCGCTCCCGCCAACGCTACTCCTTCAGGAGCGCCTGCAGCTCGTTCCATTCGCGCTTGCCGAGGCCGCTCGCTTCCTGGGTGACGGTTTCGCCTGCCAGCATACGCTTGATCGTGCTCCAGGCGGACTTGGATAACGCGACGCCGTGCAGCCGGTGCTCGACGAACGCCTCTGCCGTCAGCGGCACCCAGCGCTTCATGAGGTCGATCATGACGTCGGCATAGACCCGGATCTCGTACTGCGCATGCTCGTCGGCGCGCAGCGACAGGAAGTGCATCAGGTTGTACAGGTCCACCTTCCAGTACCATTGGGTATAGAAGTTGAGCCCGAGGTTCATGCGCGCCAGCTCGCGCGCCAGGCCCTGGCGCGAGTCGTCGATCTTCTGCCCGTCCTCGCTCTCGTTCAGCATGGTGAGGTAGTGGTCGTAGACGTGGGTGGCGTCGGTGCGCAGCAGGTCGAGCACCTGCGCCGCCTCCGAGCCGGTCAGCACGTCGCCGCGGCCCTGCCGGTTGCTTTGGGACTGCGCCGCCAGATTTTCCTCCGTCGGCACGTAGAACTCCCGGTCCAGGATCGAATAGCGTGCGGAATATTCGTTCACGTTCGCGGTGCGGTGCCGGATCCACTGCCGCGCCACGAAGATCGGCAGCTTCACGTGGAACTTGATCTCGCACATCTCGAACGGGGTCGAGTGGCGGTGCCGCATCAGGTAATGGATGAGGCCCTTGTCCTCGCTTACCTTCTTGGTGCCGCGGCCATAGGAAACGCGCGCCGCCTGCACCACCGCCGAATCGTCGCCCATATAGTCGATGACCCGGATGAAACCATGGTCCAGCACCGGGAATGGCTGGAACAGCACCTCCTCAAGGCCCGGCGCAACCGCGCGCCGGGTGGCTGCGGTTTCGCTGCGCTGGCGGTCTATTTCGGCTTGCTGGTCTGGCGTCAGGGGCATGGGAATCGCCGCTTGAATCGGGTCGGATCAGGTCCGCCTTATGCCCTCTTTCCCGCCTCTTGTTAACTCTTTTGATTCCCCCCGAAAGTCCTTATATTTGGTGGGTCGGGAAACCGACTATGGCGATAAACGCCTTATGGAATAAGCGTTGCGGACCCGGGGGCGGTACCCGGCGCCTCCACCATTCCCGTCCAGCCGCTACTGTTGGCCGGTTCATGGGGGCGAAATAGGATCGACGCGCGTGGTAAAGGTAAGGTTTTCGCCCGGCATGGTATCCACCGTTATCGGGCCAACCTAGAAGTGCCAACGACAATAGCCGTTTGGCTCTCGCTGCCTAATAGGTAAGCGCGGTCCGGGGGGCGCCGGGCAACAGAAAGCCCCCCAATTGTTTTGACCA
>DASSBF010000164.1:0-15843 GCA_035699005.1 Dongiaceae bacterium | reverse complement strand
CTGGCCGGTGCGGCGGGAACCGCCGGCGCATACGGGTTGCTCTGGGGCGCGCGCAACCCGGAGCGCTGGTCGCTCCTGTCCGCGGCCTACGGCGCGGCGACGCTCGCCATCGCCTATTGGCGGCTGCGCGGCGTCGATCTGCTGCTGCCATGGCCGATCATCTGCCTCGTCCTGTCCGCCGCGCACCTGGCATTCGCGGAACGGCTGCGCAGCTGGCGGTTCAAGGATCGTTTCCATCGCCGCGCCTTCGGCATGCACGCGTTGGCCTGCGCGGGTTTCCTGGCAGCGGCCATGCCGCTGTGGGTGGAACGGGGATGGCTGCCGGTACTGTGGTCCCTGTCGCTGCCGCTGATCGCATGGGTCGCCAACAAGATCGAGGAGCCGTGGTTGCGGCGCGGACTCTGGATCGCCGCACCGGCCGTCCTCATCGCCGTCATGGTATCCGGCTTTCCGGCGGGGGAGCGGCCGATCTTCAACTGGCTGGCCTACGGGGTCGGGGTTCCGACGCTCTGTTTCGCGGTGACCGCCCGGCAGGTGCGCCGCGCGAGCGATCTCCGGCTCATGCTTCTGCTGCAGGCCGGTGCCCTGATACTGGGCTTCCTTCTGGTCACGCTCGAGATCCGCCACCTGTTCCATGGCGCAGCGTTCAGGACCGCACCGTTCGGATTCGCCGAGGCCGGCACCTTGACCCTGCTCTGGGGCGGGCTGGCGCTCGCGACCTGGCGGATGGCGCACCAGCGCGGCGAGGCAAAGCTGCGCTGGGTCGCCTATGGCCTCGCGGGGCTGTCCGCGCTCCTCACCGTGCTCGTGGTCTGGATCCTGGCCAATCCGCTGCTGAATCCGATTCCGATCCATGGCCTGCCAATTCTCAATACGGCGCTCTACGTATTCGGCAGCGGGTTCGCCCTGTTCATAACGATGGCGAACGTGGTGCGCCGCTCGAGCCTCGACGCCGCCCAGCGGCATGCGACGACCGCGGTTGCGGCCGCGATCGCCTTGATCGACGGCCTGGTCGGCGTCAGCGCGCTCAACCGCCATCTGTTCCAGGGTGAATTGATCGACATCAGTTTCGGCTCGCCGTTGTGGAGCGATGCCGAGTACTACGGCTATTCGGTGGCCTGGCTGATCTATGGCGGCTTGATCCTGGCGCTGGCGATCTGGCGGCGGCTGCCTGCCCTGCGCCATGCGGCGGCCGGCATCGTGCTGCTGGTGGTGTTCAAGGTGTTCCTTGGCGACGCAAGCGGATTGACGGGCCTCTACCGCACCGCCTCGTTTCTCGGGCTTGGACTGACGCTGCTGGGGCTCGGCTATCTCTATCAGCGCATGCTGCGGCATGCGGAGGCCGGACGATGAGGAGCGCCGCCTTCGCCATTGTCCGCAACGCCGCCGATCTCGCTCCCCTGACCGTCCTGCATCACCATCTGGTGGGCGCGGAGACAGTGTGGGTGATCGACAACGGATCGAGCGACGGCACCTACGAGCTGCTGCGCAGGTTGGCGGACAAGGTGCCCGGCCTGCGCGTGGATCGCGACGACGGCCCCTTTGACCAGGCGCGCATGGCCACCGACATGGCGAATGCGCTGCTGCGCGAGGGCCACCGCCTGATCGTGCCGTTCGATTCCGACGAATGCTGGGATCTCTCGATCCCGCGCCTCGCGCGTTTCATGGCCGGCCGGGGCGTGAACGCGGTGGAAGGCATGGTCGTGAACTACGTGCAGGCGCGCTCGGTGCAGGCGCCAGTGCCGGGGAGCTGGAAGCTGGCGGTGCGCCGGGTGGAGCGTCCGATGGATCCCGGCGATCTGCGCGGCTCGATGACAAAGGCCCGCCACTCCTTCGTGCAGCTCATCTTCCCTCCTAAGATGCTGGCGGCGCCGCCGGCCGGCTCGCAGGTCGACATCTGCAAGGGCGCGCACGAGATCCGGTTTGATGGATGCCTGATGGCGCGATGGCGCCGTGTCGCCTGCCTGCATCTGCCGCTGCGGGCGGCCTCCGAACTCGAGAAGCGGGTCAACGACTACAAGGCGCGCCATGCGCCGTTCCGGCGCTTCGCGAGATGGGGATGGCGGCTCGACCACTGGTCCGACGTGCTGGCCAGCGGCGGGATCGAGCGCGAATGGGCGGCCAACTCCTATGGCGCGGATGGCATGCTGGACGTGTTCGGCCGCACCGCGCCGACCGTGCGTGACGACCGTCTGGTGCGCTATCTGCGGCGCGCCGATCTGTTCCTGAAATCGATGAACCTGCCCGGCGCCAGATTCTGGGCATTGCCCGCGCGCGCGATCCTGGGGCCCCGGTTCTCCAGCGTGAAGTCCCCGGCCAGGCTGGACGTCCGCCCGCGAAGCGAGCCGAGCCAGCCGTAGCGCAGCCGGCTACTCCTCGACCCAGGCGACGCGCAGGATGTTGGTCGATCCGGGCGTGCCGAACGGAACGCCGGCGGTGATCACCAGCCGGTCGCCGACCTTGGCCATTTCCTGGCTGAGCGCGGTGCTGCACGCTCTCTCCACCATCTCGGAGAAGCGCTTGAGGTCCGGGATCTGGACGCAATGTGCGCCCCAGGCGAGCGACAGGGCGCGTGCGGTCGAGAGCGAGGCGGTGAGCGCCAGGATCGGCACCTCCGGCCGCTCGCGGGCCACGCGCAGCACGGTCGAGCCCGAGGTCGAATAGGTGACGATCGCGGCGACCGACAAGGTATGTGCGACCTGCGCCGCAGCGGCGCTGATCGCGTCGTGGCCGGTGGGCTGGGGATCGGGGTGCCGCGCGTCCAGGATCTGGCGATAGGCGGGGTCGCGCTCGACCCGTGCGATGATGCGGTCCATCATCGCGACCGCCTCGATGGGGTACTGCCCGGACGCGGTTTCGGCCGACAGCATCACCGCGTCGGCGCCATCGTAGATCGCGGTCGCGACATCGGAGGCTTCGGCGCGGGTCGGCGCCGGCGCATGCACCATCGAATCCAGCATCTGGGTCGCCACCACCACCGGCTTGCCCGACTTGCGGCCGGCGGCGATGATCCGCTTCTGGATCGCGGGCACATCCTCCGGCGGCATCTCGACGCCGAGGTCGCCGCGCGCCACCATCACCGCGTCGGACAGATCGATGATCTCTTCCAGCCGGTCGATGGCGGCCGGCTTTTCCAGCTTGGCGATGACCTTGGCGCGGCCGCCGATCAGCTTGCGCAGTTCGGCAACGTCCTCGGGACGCTGCACGAACGACATGGCGACCCAGTCGCATCCCAGGTCGATGCCGAAACGCAGGTCCGCCCGGTCCTTTGCCGTGAGCGGAGACAGCGCCAGGACGACATCGGGCACGTTGACGCCCTTGCGGTCGCTGAGCCTTCCGCCGACAACCACCTCGCATTCCGCGAAATCGCTGCCCGATTTCTTGACCCTCAGACGCAGGCGTCCATCGTCCAGCAGCAGGTTGGTGCCGGGCTTCGCCGCGGCGAAGATCTCCGGATGCGGCAGCTGCGCGCGCTTCGCATCGCCCTTCGCCTCGTCGAGGTCGAGCCGGTAGGTTCCGCCGGTCTTGAGCTCGACCGCGCCGCCCGCGAAGGTGCCGACCCGCAGCTTCGGCCCCTGCAGATCCATGAGGATCCCGATCGGGCGCTCCAGCTCCTCTTCGATCCCGCGGATGAGCTCGTAGCGCGCCTGGTGATCCTCGTGGGTGCCATGGCTGAAATTGAGGCGGAAGACGTCGGCCCCGGCCCGGAACAGGGCAGTGATCTGCTCGCGCGTGGAGCTGGCCGGCCCCAGTGTCGCCAGGATCTTCGCTTTGCGCTGTCGTCTCATCGGCGAATGCCACCCGGTACTTGTGCCTATGACCGGACCAGGATGGCGCGGAAATCGTTGACGTTGGTCCGCGTCGGCCCGGTGACGATCAAGTCCCCCAGTCGGGAGAAGAACCCATAGCCATCGTTGTTGGCAAGCATTGCCTTTGCGTTAATGCCGTCGGCGGCGGCGCGGGCCAGGCTGTCCGGAGCGAGCAAGGCGCCCGCATTGTCCTCGGTGCCATCGATCCCATCGGTGTCGCCGGCGATGGCCGAGATGCCGGCATGACCGTCGAGCGCGACCGCGAGGGCGAGCAGGAACTCCACGTTGCGCCCGCCGCGGCCCTGGCCCCGGACCGTCACTGTGGTCTCGCCGCCGGACAGGATGATTGCGGGCGCCGGCAGCGGCTGCCCGTGGCGCGCGATCTGGCGCGCGATGCCCGCATGGACCAGCGCCACGTCGCGCGCCTCGCCCTCGAGGTCGCCGAGGACGATCGGCGTCAGTCCTTGCTGTCGTGCCAGGTCGGCGGCCGCCTGCAGGGCCCCCTGCATGGTGCCGATGATCCTGGTCTCGCAACGCGCCAGGCGCGGATCGCCCGGCTTCGGCGTTTCGGAGGCCGGCGAATCCAGCAGACGCCGGGCCGCCTCCGGCGCGTCGATGCCGTGCTTGTCCAGCACGGCGCGGGCGTCCTGGCGCGTGGACGGATCGGCGACTGTCGGACCCGATCCGATGACGGAGGCATCATCGCCCGGCACATCGGAGATCAGCAGGCTCACGACCTTCGCCGGATGTGCCGCAGCGGCAAGGCGCCCGCCCTTGATCGCGCTCAGATGCTTGCGCACGCAATTCATCTCGGCAATGTTCGCGCCCGACTTCAGCAGCGCCTTGTTGACCGCTTGCTTGTCGGCGAGGCTGAGGCCATCGCCGGGAATGGCCAGTAGGGCGGAGGCGCCGCCCGAGATCAGGCACAGAACCAGATCGTCCGCGGCGAGGCCGTTTGCCATCTGGAGGATGCGCCGCGCCGCCTCCTGGCCCGCTGCATCGGGCACCGGATGCGAGGCTTCCACCACCTCGATCCTTTGGCACGGCAAACCATGGCCGTAGCGTGTCACCACCAGGCCGGAGAGCGGCCCCGGCCAGCGGTCCTCGACCGCCTTGGCCATCGCGGCCGCGGCCTTGCCGGCGCCCAGCACGATGGTGCGGCCCTTGGGCGGCGCGGGCAGATGGGGCGCCAGGATCTTCAGCGGGTCGACCGCGCCGATGGCCGCCGCAAACAAGCGCCGCAGAATGTCCCGATCGTCCGTCACGGCATCTCCCCCAGCTTCGTCCGGCACTCTATGGGCCGGGGCCGGCCGGTCAAGTCGGGGGAGCGACAGGTTTGGGCGGCCCCACGCCCTCGGCCGCCTGCGCAACGGAGGTGCGCGGTCGCGGTCTGGCCACGAAGATGCCGAACAGCACCGCCAGCCCGCCGCCGATCTGGGCGGCGGTCAGGGCCTCGCCCAGGATCATCCACGCAAAGATGCCCGCCGCCACCGGATTGAGCAGCAGGCTGACGGCGGAGAAAGCGGCGGGCAGATGCCCCAGCGCCCAGGATATCAGCCCCTGGCCGATGGTCTGGCTGACGAGGGCGAGGCCGCCGACCGCGAGCCAGCCGTCGAGTGTCCGCGGCACGACCTTGTCTTCCGTCAGCAGGGCGGCGGGCAGCAGCCACAAAGCGGTGCAGGCGGAGGTCCAGAACATCACTTGCGCCAGGCCGACGGTCGTGCGCGCCGCCTTGACGCCGCGCAGATAGCCGGCATAGCCGACGGCCCCGAATGTCGCCAGCATCAGGCCCACCCAGTCGCCGGCAGCGAGGGAGCGGCCGCCGCCCAGCACCAGCAACACAATGCCGGCCAGCGCCACGCCAAGTCCGATGAGGAAGCGGGGCGAGAACCGCTCCTTGAAGAACAGGAAGCCGGCGAGCGCGACCCAGATCGGCGCCGTGTTGCCGAGCAGCGTCGCGATGCCGACCTCGATCAGCTTCAGCGACCAGTTCCAGACGATGAGGTCGGCCGCAAGGAAGAAGGCCGCGACATGAATGCCTGCCCAGCCGCGCCAGCCGATGCGCGGCAACCTTCCATCGGAACGCTGGCGGGCCGACAGCAGCAGGCCCACGGCCATCAGCGGCAAGGGCAATGCCATGCGGAAGAATCCGGTCGAGATCGGCCCCACTTCCGACAGCTTGACGAAAATGCCGGAGAAGGAGATCGAAACGGCGCCAAGAAGGAGAATTGGCAGCGCCAGTCGATCACCAAGGGGCCGATCGGCAAGGGATTGCTGGGCGTTCACGGGCGGACCGGTCGGTCTGATCGACAAGGCGGCGGGCATCTTCTATGCTTGGCGGCGCATTTCGGTCAATCTTGCGGTCATGCAGGACGCTCAGCCCACATCGGCGCAATCCACATTGCTGGATGCAGGAGATCCGCCGCCATTTTCCATCTTCCATCGCGAGGGGCGCGCGGAGCTGGTGATGTTTTGCGACCATGCCGGCCGCGCCTTTCCGAAGGTCCTAGGCACGCTGGGCCTGGGGCGGCACGAGCTCGAGCAGCACATCGCCTGGGACATCGGGATCGCCGGGCTGGGGCGAAGGCTCGCCCGGTCGCTCGATGCGCCGTTCTTCATGACGGCCTATTCGCGGCTGGTGATCGATTGCAACCGGCACCTCGACGACCCGACATCCATGCCGCAGGAGAGCGACCGCATCCGCGTGCCCGGAAACCGCGGCTTGACCCTCACGGATCGGCGGCTGCGGCAGGATGAGATTTTCCGGCCGTATCACGCTGCCCTGTCGCAGGAGATCGCGGGACGCATCGGGTCCGGGCGCATTCCGGTCGTTATTTCGCTGCACTCCTTCACGCCGGTGATGAACGGCTTCCAGCGGCCCTGGCACGTCGGCGTGCTGTGGAATCGCGATGCCCGCATGCCCGTGCCGCTGATGAAGCGCCTCACTGAGGAGCCGGGGCTGGTGGTCGGCGACAACGAGCCCTATTCCGGGCGCGACGGCCACGGCTATTCCATCAAGGCGCATGCCGAGACGCTCGGCCTGGCCCATGCGCTGCTCGAGATCCGCCAGGATCTGATCGCCGGCGAGGAGGGCCAGGCGCGCTGGGCGGACATCCTTCATCGGGTGCTGAAGGACGTGCTTTCCGATCGCGCCCTGCACGGGCTTCACCCGCGATCGGAGGCTGCGTCGTGAAGGAGCCGGCCTTCACGATCGGCATCGAGGAGGAGTACCTGCTGGTCGATCGCGAGAGCCGCGACCTTGCCGCAAACCCGCCGCCGGAACTGTTCGAGGCCGCCAGGATGGCGCTTGGCGAGCGCGTCACGCCGGAGTTCCTGCGCTCGCAGATCGAGGTCGGGACGTCGATCTGCGCGGACCTGGATGACGCGCGGCGGCAATTGCGCCAGTTCCGCGCGACGGTCGGGGAACTCGCCGGCAGGCATGGCCTCGCGCCGATCGCCGCCTCCACCCATCCGTTCGCGGATTGGTCGCGGCAGATGCACACCGACAAGGAACGCTACAACATGCTGGCGCGCGACCTGCAAGCGCTGGGCCGGCGCCTGCTGATCTGCGGCATGCATGTCCATGTCGGACTGGAAGACCCCGAGTTGCGCATCGACCTGATGAGCCAGGCCTCATATTTCCTGCCGCACCTGCTGGCGCTCTCCACTTCCTCCCCGTTCTGGCAGGGCGAGGATACCGGGCTCAAGAGCTTCCGCCTCGCGGTGTTCGACGAGCTGCCGCGCACCGGCTTGCCGGAGATTTTCGATTCCTGGGGCGAGTACGAGCGGCACCTGAAGGTTCTGGTCAAGGCCGGGCTGATCGAAGACGGCACCAAGCTGTGGTGGGATCTGCGGCCCAGCGCGCGCTTTCCCACCCTGGAGCTGCGCATCACCGACGCCTGCACCTTGCTGGAGGACACGCTCTCTGTCGCGGCGATCTATCGCTGCATCCTCCGGATGCTCTACCGGCTGCGCCGCTCCAACCAGCGCTGGCGGCGCTATGCCGCCATGCTGATCAACGAGAACCGCTGGCGGGCCCAGCGCTACGGCACCGACGAAGGGCTGGTGGATTTCGGCAAGGGCGAGATCGTGCCGTTTTCGGGGCTGATCGAGGAGATCATTGACCTGGTTGCGCCGGATGCCCAATTCTTCGGGTGCGAGAAGGAAGTGCTGCACGCCCGCACCATCATCGCTCGCGGCACCTCCGCCCACCGGCAGGTGGCGCTGTATCGCCAGGCGGTCGACGAGGGGATCGAGCGCGAGCAGGCGCTGCGCATGGTGGTGGATCGGCTGATCGCCGAGACCCGGACTTTCGAATGAGGCATGTCATGGACGACAAGACCCGCACCGAGCTCGAGGCCGCCGCATTCCGGCGCCTGGTGCAGCACCTGCGCGAACGCACCGACGTGCAGAACATCGACCTGATGAACCTGGCCGGTTTCTGCCGCAATTGCCTATCGAAATGGTACCGCGCCGCCGCCGCCGAGCAGGGCGTGCCGCTCAGCGACCCGCAAGCACGCGAGATCGTCTACGGCATGCCGTACGAGGAGTGGAAGAAGACGTATCAGAAGGAAGCGGGCGGCGAGCAGAAGAAGGCGTTCGCGGAGACGCACAAGCATTGAGACGCGTTCCGGCGCAGAAGCCGCGCTCCCAGGCCTAGCCGGACTCTTGCCGGACCGGCATCGTGCGCCGCGCCGGCCAGACGATGACGGCGAGGCCGACGAGAATGACGGCGCCACCGGCCAGCAGGGAAGGGCGCAGTGACTCGCCGAGATAGAGTACCCCGGTCGCGACCCCGACGGGCGGCATCAGCAGCGAGAACGGCAGGAGCTGATCGATGCGGTTGCGCACCAGCAGCTTGTACCAGAGCATGTAGCCGCCCGCGAAGCCGCACAGGGCGATGGCGATCAGGGCACTCCAATCCTGCCAGCTCGCGCGGGCGAGCCAGCCGAGTTGATCGTGCTCAAACATCAGGCTCGCGATCAGGGCCTGCGGGCCGGCATGGCGCGCCATCGCGGCATAGAAGGTGGCACCGCCGTCGCTGCAGCGCAGGCGGATGAGTATCTGGGCGGCCGACCAGGCAAGTGAAGCAATGGCGATCATGGCGACGCCGAGCCATGAATTGTCGGCGCCGGGCGCGCCGATCACGATCGCCACGCCCGCCAGCGCAACCGCGCAGCCAAGGCCGTTGCGCAGGCTGGGCCGGTCGATCCGTGCCGCCCACGACATCAGCACCGCGAAGGGCACCGTCAGCTGCAGCAGCAGATTGGAGGTCGTCGCCGGCAGCATGGTGAGGCCGAATGCGAGCAGGCAGCTCTGGGCGCTGCCGCCCAATGCCGCGATCAGCATCATCCAGCCGAACGGCGTGCGGCTGCCCGGCACCAGCGGCGTCGCGACCAGCGCGATGATGCCGTAGACCAGCGCGATGAAGAGCGAGGGCGGAAACGCGCTCATGGTCGGCTTCATGAGCGTGAAGCCGACGCCCCAGATCACCTGGACCAGGACGGCGAGGCCGATATCCTTCGCGGGCATGGAGCGCTCGAGGCGGGGAAAATCGTTGCGACAATGCCTCGCCGCTCCTGGGCATGCAAGGCGCCCACGCTATCCACGTTATCCACAGGCGTGCGGTCCTTGTTCCCAGACGTGCCGGAAGACTAGAGTCGCCGCGGTCTACCGAGTCGGGGATCATCCATATTGTTTGCGGAGCAGATTATGGCGGATGCGGGCGGCATTGCGGCGGACCGGCTGAAATCCTTCATCGAGCGCATCGAGCGCCTCGAGGAGGAGAAGGCGGCGATCGCCGGGGATATCCGCGAGGTTTATTCCGAGGCCAAGTCGACCGGCTTCGAAACCAAGATCATGCGCCAGGTCGTGCGCCTGAGGAAAATGGAAGCGCACGACCGCGAGGAGCAGGAGCAGCTCCTGGAGCTCTACAAGCGCGCCGTCGGGATGGAGGGGTGAGAGAGCCTCTCGCCAGGCGATCGGGGTCGGGCTGACATTCGAGCGGGCAGTGCTATGATCCCGCCATGGACGACCTCGGCGGCATCAGGCTCATCCAGGCCTCGGAATTGAACTCCGGGATCGTGCGCGCCGTCGTCGAGTATTGGCAGAGCAAGCGCGCGGGCGAGGCGCCGCCCGATCGGGATTCCTTCGATCCGCTCGAGGTTCCGCGCCTGCTGCCGCACCTGATGTTGAAGGACGTGCGGCGCGATCCCTGGGATTTCCGCTATCGCGTGGTCGGGACGGTAGTGCGCGAACATTCGCGCCACAACTGGACCGGCAAGTGGATGTCGGAGGTGGAGGGCCAGGGCGAGGGCTCGACCGTGTTCCGCGTCATGCGCTGGGTCAGCGAACAGGGCAAGCCGGCGATCTTCCGCCCGCCTTATGTCGGCCCGCATCGGGAATTCAAATACTGCGAGGCGGCGGTGATGCCGTGGGCGGGGAGCGGCGGCCAGGTCGAGCGCGTGCTGGTGGCGGTGGATTTCCTGACGGCCTGACGCGGCCCGCTATTCCCGCGGCCCCGCGTGATGGCAGGCGACGTGGTGGGTCGGGCTGGCGGGCAGCAGGTCCGGCATCACCTGGGCGCAGATCTCCGTGGCGCGCGGACAGCGCGTGCGGAAAGGGCACCCCGAAGGCGGATTGAGTGGCGATGGCAGGTCGCCCTTCAGCACGATCCGGTCCTTCTGCTTCTCGAGGTCGGGATCGGGGATCGGCACCGCCGAGTTGAGCGCCTGGGTATAGGGGTGCAGCGGATTGGCGTAGATCGAATCGCGGTCCGCGATCTCCATGACCTTGCCGAGATAGAGCACCATGACGCGGTGGCTGATGTGCCGGACGACACTCAAATTGTGCGAGATGAAGATCAGCGACATGCCCATCTCGTGCTGCAGGTCCATCAGCAGGTTGACGATCTGCGCCTGGATCGAGACGTCGAGCGCGGAGACCGGCTCGTCGCACACGATCATCCTGGGATTGTTGATCATGGCGCGCGCGATGCCGATGCGCTGGGCCTGGCCGCCGGAGAATTCGTGCGGATAGCGGTTGATCTGGTTCGGCAGGAGGCCGACCTTGGCCATCATCTGGCGGATGCGGCCCTTCACCTCTTCGCGCGAGAGATTCGGATTGAAGACGGTCAGCGGCTCCGCGATGATCTGGCCGACCGTCATGCGCGGATTGAGCGAGGCGAGCGGGTCCTGGAAGATGATCTGCATGTCGCGGCGCTTGCGTTGCATCTCGGCATGCTCCAGGGCATGCAGGTCTTCGCCCAGCCACACCACGCGCCCGGCGGTGGCGGGCAGCAGGCGCAGGACGGCGCGCCCCAGGGTCGATTTGCCGCAGCCGGATTCGCCGACCAGCCCCAGCGTCTCGCCCGGCCGCAGATCGAACGTGACCCCGTCGACCGCCTTCACGACGGCGCTCGGGCCGCCGAACAGGCCCTTGCGAGTCACGTCGAAGTGGACCTTGAGGTCCTGGACGGAGAGCAGCGGTGCCGTGCTCATAGCGACTCCAGATGGCAGGCCTTGGCGCGCCCTTCGCCGATGGTACGCAGCAGAGGCTTCTCGGCGGCACAGCGGTCGAAGGCGTAGCCGCAGCGGTCGCGGAACCGACAGCCATCGGGCAGATGCTGCAGGTTGGGCGGCTGCCCGCCGATGGTCTGCAGCCGGTTGATGCGGCTCTCGTCCAGCCGCGGCATTGAGCGCAGCAGGCCCTGGGTATAGGGATGCTGCGGCGACTTGAACAGCGGGGCAGCCTTGGCGCCCTCCGCGATCTCTCCCGCATACATCACCATCACGCGGTCGGCGAGCCCGGCGATCACGCCGAGATCGTGGGTGATGAGCGCGATCGCCATGTTGGTCTCGCGCTTCAGCTTGCCGAGCAGATCGAGGATCTGCGCCTGGACGGTGACGTCGAGCGCGGTGGTCGGCTCGTCGGCGATCAGCAGCTCCGGCTGGCACAGCAGGGCCATCGCGATCATCACGCGCTGGCGCATGCCGCCGGAGAATTCGTGCGGGTACATCTGGATGCGCCGCCGCGCCTCGGGGATCTGCACGACATCGAGCAGCTCGACCGCAACGCTGAGGGCTGCGTCCTGGCTCATGCCGCGGTGGGTCTCCAGCACCTCGGTCATCTGCCGCCTGACCGTCAGATAGGGGTTCAGCGAGGTCATCGGATCCTGGAAGATCATGGACATCTTCACGCCCCTGATCTTGTTCAGCTCCTCGACCGGCAGATTGAGTATCTCCTTGCCCTTGAACTGGACGCTGCCCTCGGCGCGGCCGTTCTTGGCGAGCAGCCCCATGACCGACATGAATATCTGGCTCTTGCCGGAGCCGGATTCGCCGACGATGCCCAGCGTCTCGCCGGCGTCGATCGAGAAGCTGACATCATTGACGGCACGGACCGCCCCTTCGGGCGTGGAGAAGCTGGTGTTGAGGCTGCGGACGTCGAGAACGGCGGTCATGCGCGGCTGTTCCTATCGGTCCTTCGGGTCGAGCGCGTCGCGCATGCCGTCGCCGATGAAATTGAGGCACAGCAGCGTGACGGCGAGGATGCCGCCGGTCCCGATGATGGCCCAGGGCGCCTTCTCCATGACAACGGCGGCCTCGCTCACCAGCGTGCCCCAGCTCGAATCCGGCTCCTGCACGCCCATGCCGAGGAAGCTTATGAAGCTCTCGATCAGGATGACATTGGGCACCGTCAGCGTCACATAGACCACCACCGGACCCAGGCAATTCGGGATGATGTGGCGCGTGATGATGCGCCATTTGGAGACGCCGCTCGCCTCCGCCGCCTCGATGAACTCGCGCCGGCGGATCGAGATGGTCTGGCCGCGGACGATGCGCGCCATGTCGAGCCAGCTGACGGCGCCGATCGCCACGTAGATCAGCGTGATCTGCCGTCCGAACACGACGGTCAGCATGATGACGAAAAAGATGAACGGAATCGAATAGAGGATGTCCACGATCCGCATCATCAGGCCGTCGAGGCGACCGCCGATGAAACCGGCGGTGGCGCCCCAGATCACGCCGATGACCAGGCTGACCAGGGTCGCGGTGAACCCGACCAGCAGCGACACCTGACCGCCATAGAGTGTGCGCACGAACAGGTCTCGAAAGTTTGCGTCCGTGCCGAGCAGGTAGCCCTGGGCGAGATTCGGCGGCGCCCACTGGTCCATGTCGTAGTTTACGTCATCGGGCGCGCGCAGACCCAGATAGGGCGCAAGGAAACAGGCCAGCGCGATGATGCAGAACACGACCAGGCTGGTGACGGCGGCCTTGTTCCGGAAGAACCGGTGGCGGGCGTCGGCCCACAGGCTGCGGCCCTGGACTTCCTGCATCGCGCCGACGGAGATATCTGTGACTGCCATGGTCTGCCTCAATCGTACCGGACCTTGGGGTCCAGCACGCCATAGAGAAGATCGGCGATCAGGTTGCACAGGATGATGATGGCGCCGTAGAACACGGTGACCCCCATCACCAGCGTATAGTCGCGGTTGAGCGAACCCTGCACGAAATACCGGCCGATGCCGGGGATCGAGAATATCTGCTCGACGACGACCGATCCCGTGATGACGTTCGCAACTGCCGGGCCGAGGAACGACACCACCGGCAGGACGGCGGCGCGGATGGCGTGGCGCGTGATCGTCAGCCGGGCGGGCAGGCCCTTGGCCCGCGCCGTTCGGACGAAATTGCTGCTCAGCACTTCGATCATGCTGGCGCGCGTGAGCCGCGCGATGGCGGCGATCTGCGGCAGGCAAAGGGCGATGACCGGCAACACATAGTTCGAGGCATGTCCCCAGCCGCCAACGGGCAGGAGCTTGAGGTTGAGGCCAATCACCAGCGTGAGAACCGGCGCGACCACGAAGTTCGGCACGGCGATCCCGATCATCGAGACCGACATGGAGGTGTAGTCGATGAGCGAATTCTGCCGCAGCGCGGCCCAGATGCCGAGGCTGAGCCCGATCAGGAGCGCCAAAACGATGGCCATCGCGCCCAGCTGCAGCGACACCGGGAAGCCGCCGAAGATCAGGTCGGCAACGCTGAAATCCTTGTACTTGAAGGACGGGCCGAAATCGCCGTGCAGCAGCCCTTCGAGATAACGCAGGAACTGCTGCCACAGCGGCTCGTCAAGGTGATATGCCCGCAGCAGGTTGGCTTCGACCTCCGGCGGAACCTTCCGTTCGCGCGCGAACGGCCCGCCGGGCGCCAGGCGCATCATGAAGAATGTGCCGGCGATGATGATGAACAGGGTCGGAATCGCCCCGCCGAGGCGACGCAGGAAATAGTGCAGCACTGATCGATCCTCCCGGACGCTGCCTGGCGCCTCCGTTGGGGCCGACAACCTCCGACAAGACAGCGACCGGCAGCGCGAGCGCTGCCGGTCGTCGTCGCTACGCCATGACGGCTAATTGACCGCCATGTACCTGCCCATGTGGAAGTCGAGGCTGTTGTATTCCCAGCCTGCCACCCGCTTGGAGACCATGTGCCTGGTCTTGTAGTACAGGATCGGGATGAGCGGCAGGTCGTCGAGGAAGATCTCCTCGGCCTTTGCCAACGTCTCGAGGCGCTGCTTTGGATCGGTGGCGTTAAAAGAATCCTTCACCAACTCGTCGTACTTCGGGTTGTTGTAGCCGGCATCGTTGCGTACGCCGGCATCCGACAGGAACAGATCAAGGAAGGTCACCGGATCGACGTAGTCGGCGATCCACGCGGCACGCGCGACATCGAACTGCTTGTTGTCGCGGGTATCGAGATAGACCTGCCATTCCTGATTGTTCAGGGTGGCGTCGACCCCGATCTTCTTCCACATGTTCTGGATCGCGATCGCGATCTTCTTGTGGTTCTCGCTGGTGTTGTAGAGGATCTCCAGCTTCAGGGGCTTGTCCGGGCCATAGCCGGCCTTCTCCATGAGCTCCTTGGCCTTGGCGAGGCGGTCGGCCTGCTTCATGTCCTTGAAGTCCAGGTAGTGGTTCGGATAGTCGGGGATTCCCGGCGGAACCCAGGAATAGCCGGGCAGGAAGCTGCCGTTCAGCACCTTGTCCGCAAGCGTCTCGCGGTCGATCGCAAGCGACAAGGCCTCGCGCAGACCTTTCTGCTTGCCCAAGGGCTCGCGGGTCAGGTTGATGACGTAGTAGTAGGTGCCAAGGTACGGCTTGGCCTCGTACTCGTCTTTCATGGTTGATTCGATCATCTTGACCTGATCGGAAGGGACCTCGTAGGTGATGTCGAGTTCACCGTTGCGGAACCGCTTGAACTCCTCGGCGATGTCCTCGGTCGGATAGAAGACGATCTTGTCAAGCTTGACGTTGGCCGCGTCGTAGTAATTGGGATTTTTCACGACTGTCAGCGAGGACTGCGGCGTCCATTCGCTGAGCGTAAAGGCGCCATTGCCGATGAAGTTGCCGGGCTTGGTCCAGTCCTGGCCATATTTCTCGACGTCGGCCTTGTTCACAGGCAGGAAGCTGGAGTGGCGCAGCATGGACAGGAAGTACGGTGTCGATTCCTTCAACGATACCTTCAAGGTCTTCGGGTCGACCGCTTCGACGCCGAGCTTGGTCAGGTCCTTCTCCTCGCCCTTGTTGATCTCCTCGGCATTGGTGATCACGTTGAAGATTGGCGCGTAGTCCGAGGCCGTGGCCGGATCGACCACGCGGCGCCACGAATAGACGAAGTCGTCGGCCGTTACCGGATCGCCGTTCGACCACTTGGAATCGCGCAGATGGAACGTGTAGGTCTTGCTGTCGTCGCTGACGTCCCATTTCTCTGCGACGCCGGGAATGACGAGGCCGTCGACCGAGTAGGTAGTCAGGCCTTCCAGGAGCTCGTACTGGATGTTGGATTCTGGAACACCCGTCGATTTGGCTGGATCGAGCGTTTCGGGCTCCGCGCCGTTGCCTCGGTGCAGAACCATTTCGGCCTGTGCCGCGGTCGAGGCGACGAGCAGCGCCGCCCCCGCAAGCGCAGACCAGAAGGCGTAGCGCTTCATAAGTGACATTTGCATGTCCTCCCTTGGTCGATGTGAGGTCGCACACGGA
>DASSBF010000163.1:0-6668 GCA_035699005.1 Dongiaceae bacterium | reverse complement strand
CTCCGAATACGAGAACGAAGTGCACAGCCCTTCCTTCAAGATGCGGCTGCCCTCGGTCATCTCGCTCAAGGAGTTCGTGCAGCAGTCGCGCCGGCCGGCCTTCACCCGGTTCAACGTGTTCCTGCGCGACCGCTTCCACTGCCAGTATTGCGCCGACACCTTCCCGACCCACGATCTGACGTTCGACCACGTGGTGCCGCGCTCGCGGGGCGGGCGGACGAGCTGGAACAACGTGGTGACGGCGTGCCAGACCTGCAACCTCCTCAAAGGCAGCCGCCTGCCGCAAGAGGTAGGCATGCACCCACGGCGACGGCCCCTGCAGCCCACGACCCACGAGCTGCAGGAGAACGGACGAGCCTTCCCGCCAAACTATCTGCACCAGAGTTGGCGGGATTTTCTTTACTGGGACACCGTGCTGGAGACGGGTTGAGGCGCTCGCCTCTGGTTTCGGCGCGAGGAAAGTTTCCTTCCCCCCTTGTGGGGGAAGGATGCGGCGCCTTAGCGAACGAAGTGAGCTTAGGCGGAGCCGGATGGGGGTGCGACTGCACGATTGCGGGGTGAAGCATGTCCATGAGCGAGCCGCCGCACATTGCCAAAGACTCGGCAGTCGTGCGGCGGCACCCCCCATCCCAACCTTCCCCCACAAGGGGGGAAGGGGCGCAGCCAGTCCCCCATCGCACGGCAGCGCCAACATGTATCGCAGCAATCCCATCATTGACGCCGCAGGCGCGCGCCCATAAGTGAGCGCGGATGCGCACCATCCTGTCGATCTCGCCGCAACGCTGGCTGATGCTGTTCTCCGGCTTCCTGTTCTGGGGCTTGGGGCTGGCGCTGTTCGTGCGCGCCAATCTCGGCCTCGGCCCGTGGGATGCGTTCCATCAGGGCATCGGCTTCCAGCTCGGCATCACCATCGGCAACGCCAGCGTCATCACCGGCCTCCTGGTCCTGCTGCTCTGGATTCCGCTGCGGCAGCGGCCGGGCTTCGGCACGATCCTCAACGTGCTGACCATCGGGCCGGCGACCGACCTTGGCTTGTGGCTGCTGCCGCCGGGCATCGACCTGCTGTGGCTGCGGGCGCTGATGCTGCTCGGCGGCATGGCCTGCATCGGCCTCGGCAGCGCGCTCTATCTGCCGGCCGGCCTCGGCGCGGGGCCGCGCGACGGGCTGATGATGGGTCTCAATGCCAAGCTCGGCTGGAGCCTGCGCATCGCGCGCACCGCGGTCGAAGCTTCGGCGCTCGCCATCGGCTGGCTGATGGGCGGCACGGTCGGCATCGGCACCCTGGTGTTCGCGCTCGGCATCGGCCCTCTGGTGCAGGCCAGCCTCACCCATTCGCGCCGCTTCCTGCCCGACTGGCGCATGCCGGCTCCGGCGCCGATCCGGCGATAGGCTGCGCGGCGATAAGCGATGCTTATCTGCCGAGAACGAATTCCTTCATCCCCGCGACAAGATCGTTTCGGTGTGCCTTCGTCCAAAAGAACTATGGCTGGCGGACAGGGGACAATTGTCGCAGACTTGGTCTAAGGTCCGACCGGCTGAACGCGTCCGGGGGGAAGGCAATGGCTGGGACAAAAACCGGCGATTTCATCGAGCTCATCACGCCGTTCTTGCGCCGCAAGATGACCGAGCTCGAGCTGCGCCATGGCCTCAACAGCCCGGAGTGGCGGGCGATCGCGCTGCAATACGTGAAGAACCCGCTGGAAGCCGCGATCTCGCCGCAGGAGCGGCGGCGGCACTACGAATCCGAAATCACCATCCACTTCCGCGACAAGCCGCTCGCCGGCGTCGAGCGGCTGTACCGCCGCACCGTCCTGCTCGAGCCGACCACCGTGTGCGCCGCGCATTGCCGCTGGTGCCTGCGCGGCCAGTATCCGGTGAAGACGCTGAGCGAGGAGGAGATCGTCAACGCCGCGCGCTATTACGGCGAGGCGGAGGAGTGCGCCGAGGTCGACGAGATCCTGATCACCGGCGGCGACCCGCTGATGTCGCCGAAGCTGCTGCGCGTGGCGTTCGAGGCGCTTGCCGCCTACGCGCCGAACATCCGCACCATCCGCATCGGCACGCGCGTGCCGTTCCAGGATCCCGAGCGCATCAATGATGGCCTGCTGTCGGTGCTGACGTCATTGCCCGACCGCCGCATCGAGATCGGCGTCAACGTCAACCATCCGATCGAGTTCTGGCCGGAATCGCGCGCTGCGATCGCGCGCCTGAAGGAAGCCGGCGCCACGCTCTACAACCAGCATCCGCTGCTGAAGGGCGTGAACGACGACCTCGCCGTGCTCGCGGAACTCTATTCCTTGATGCGCGAGACCGGCATCGAGGCGCACTACCTGTTCCACGCCATCCCGATGCAGGGCATGCGCCACCATCGCACCTCGGTGCGGAAGGGCGCGGAGCTGGCCGGGCGCCTCAGCGCCTCGGGCGAGTTCTCCGGCCGCGCCAAGCCGCACTACGCGCTGATGACCGACATCGGCAAGATCGTGCTCTACGAGGGCGCGATCATCGCGCGCCGGCCGTCGGACAACACCATCCTGCTGCGCTCCGGCTACCGGCTGGAGGACCGCCAGCGCTGGAACCCGAGCTGGCGCGTGCCATCCAGCGTCGAGATCGACGACCAGGGCTGCATGTGCGTCTGGTACCGCGACGGCGAGGACGAAGCGTGGAGCGATCTCGGCCTGTGGGCCGGCGTCAACATGCCCAGCAACGATTCCGGCCTGCCGGCAAATTCGGCTGCGGGCTAGTCTTTCCGCTTTGCAGGATCGGTCGCGAACCTGACTCCGATCTTCCTAGGGAATCAACCCTTCCCCCCTCGCGGGGGAAGGATGCGAAGCCTTGTCGAACGAAGTGAGCTTAGGCGGAGCTGGATGAGGGGGCCGCGCCGGCCGCGGACGAATGTCCGCATTCGCGGACGGGCGCGCAGCGCGTCAGCGCTTCCATGACGGTCCGCTGAACACCCTCTTGATTAGACAGAACATCCAGAATCGCAGCACTCGAAAACCTTGCGACCGTAGATGAGCGTCGCGCTCTTTGTCAGCCTCGGACTCGAAGTGCTGCCCACCATCCACTTCGAGGACCAACCGCGCCTCGAAGCAGACAAAGTCAACGATGTAGCGGTCGATCGGCTCCTGCCTGCGAAATCGCCATCCAGCCATTCGTCGATCACGCAGTAGGCGCCACACGGCACGCTCAGCGTGCCGTCATATTCTTGCGGAGCTTTCTAGCATTCTCGATTGACATCGATGCTGCTACTCCCAAATCCGCACTCGGAACAACAGCAGCGCTTGCGCGCTGCGCGCCCGTCCGCGAATGCGGACATTCGTCCGCGGCGGCGCGACCCCTCACCCAGCTCAGCCCCCGGGCTCTTGCGACCCGGGGGTGGCTGCGCTCGCTAAGCCTCCGCAACCCTCTCCCGCAAGGGGCGAGGGGAAGGCAAGGGGTGCCATGCGACATCAAATCCTTTCCGCCAGCCAGATCGCGAGCCTGGATCCCGCCTTGATCGTGCCGGTCAGCAGCGGGTAGGCGGGGGCTTGTTCGGCGCCGCGCTCGAGGCCGATGGCGCGGTGCTGCAGCTCCTCGCCGCGGAACTTCTCGATCTTGGCCTTGAGCGGCGCCTCGTCCTCGCCCAGCGTCTCCGCCTGGGCGCGGTAGTGCTGGTCGATCACCTCCTCGACCGCGACGGTGCAGGCCATCGCGGCCTTCGGCCCCATGAGCGCTGTCGCCGCGCCGAGCGCGAAGCCGGCGGCGTTCCACAAAGGATGCAGCGCGCTCGGCCGCGCGCGGCGCTCCACCATCAGCTTCTCGAATGCCTTCAGGTGCTCCAGCTCCTGCGCGTACATATGCTCGATCGCCTGCGCCTCCGGCTTGCCGCGCAGCACCGCGAGCTGGCCTTCGTAGATGCGCCGCGCGCCGAACTCGCCGGCATGGTCGACGCGGATGATGCGGTCGATCAGCTCGTCCTTGGTGAGGTCGCCGGGCAGGCGATGGGAGGCGGTTTCCTCGCTCACGCTTTGCTCCTCAGCGCGCCACGCAGGGTGAAGACCGCGAGCAGCAGCGCATAGACGACATCATACCCCGCCATGGAAATTCCGAACATGGTCCAGGCCGGCTCGTCGCAGCGCACGATCGGCGCGTTCTGGATCGCCTGCTGCAGTTCCTCCGGCGTCATGCCGGTGCCGATCTGGCCGACGCAGGCCGACGTCCCCTCCCACCACTTCTGCTCCACCCCGACATGGAACAGCGCGATGCCAGCCACCGCCAGGAAGGCCAGCGTCAGCAACCAGAGCGCGGCCGTGCGCCGCGCCGTGCCTGCCGGCTGCAGGATGGCGGCGATGCCGAGCGCGACCGCCGCCCAGTAGCCGTAGCGCTGCCAGTGGCACAGCTCGCACGGCGCGAGGCCGAAGCCGTATTGCGCGATCCAGGCGACGCACAAAGCGGCCAGCGCGCCGCCGGTCGCGAGCCACGGCACGGATGAGACGGGGAACAAGGGCTGGCGTGCGGCCATGGTGAACCGTTCAGATCACATACTTGATGACGACGAAGCCGCCGACGAGCGCGGCCACGAACGCGCTGGTGACCAGGGTCAGGCGGCGCTCGATGAAGGCGCGGATCGGCTCGCCGAACCGATAGAGCAGCCCTGCGACCATATAGAACCGGATGCCGCGCGTGATGACCGAGGCGACGATGAACACGGGGAAGCTGAAATGCGCGATGCCGCTGGCGATGGTGACGATCTTGTAGGGGATTGGCGTCGCGCCCTTGATCAGGATGACCCAGAGCCCGTAACGCTGGTACCAGTCCTGGAATTGCGCGAGCCCATCCTGCATGCCGTAGAGCCTGACCAGCCACTGGCCGACGCTCTCCAGCAGCGCATAGCCGATGTAGTAGCCCAGCATCCCGCCGAGGACCGAGGCGACCAGACACACGCCCGCGATCCGCCAGGCGCGCCGCCGGTCCGCCAGCACCATCGGCACCAGCATCACGTCGGGCGGGATCGGAAAGAACGAGCTTTCCGCAAAGCTCACCCCCGCCAGCCACCAGATGGCTTTGGGGTGGCGGGCCTTTTCCATGACCCAGTCGTAGAGGGGACGCAGCAAAGGCAGGCACCGCGAAGGATTCGGTGCGCCTGTTTAGCAACCCGCGGCGGTGACCGCAAATCAGCCTGTCGTGAGACCTCCACGCGCAGACTAGAGCGTGCCGCATCTCTCCTTCCCCCAAGCTGGGGGAGGGCCCGTCGGCGAATGCCGACATGCGTCGGCGGGGTGGGGGTTGTTCTATCTTGCGAAGACTGAGTCGAGCGGAACCGCCGTCGCCCCCAAGCTATGTCCGATTGCTCGCTGCGCGAAGGGTAGCCGGTGCTTAATGCAGCGTCAGCAGCTCGCGCGCATTGCGCCATTTAGGCGGCTGGAGCAGGTCGACGCTGCTGACTTTCACGGAGTGCAGCTTGCCGTCGAGATTGTGGGACCAGAAATCGAGGAACTTGCGCAGGGTGGGGAATTGCGGCGCCAGATCGTATTCCTGCCAGAGATAGCTTTGCAGCAGCGAGGGGTGATCCGGCATGTGATATAGGATCTCCGCCGTCGTTAACCGGTATTGCTTGAGCTGCAGCATCAAACCAGACATCCGGCACCTCTTCCCCGTTGCTGACCCCTCTTGGCGACCCATGGCTCGCCGCGAGGTTCGAACCCCGCCGGCACGACTCGTCCATCGACCATACCGAGGATAACCGATAATCCTTAACAAAGTTGCAAATTATCCGTGATTCCAATGGCTTATCACTCGCCAGCCGGCACTGCTGCCAGCACCGGCCGGAGCGCCCGAAAAATTCAGTATTCGCAGCCCCTTGACGCCGCGCCGTCACCGTCCTACATCGCTGGCACTCACGGAGTTGGAGTGCTAACAGGGCGCCCCGCTCCGGTCGGGTTTTCCGACAGGGAAGAAGCGACCAACTCGAAACAATCGGAGGGTTTCCATGAAATTCCGCCCGCTCCATGACCGCGTCCTCGTGCGCCGGATCGAGCAGCAGGAGAAGACTGCTGGCGGCATCATCATTCCGGATACGGCCAAGGAAAAGCCCCAGGAGGGCGAAGTGATCGCGGCCGGCGCCGGCCTCAAGAACGAAGAGGGCAAGCTCACGCCGTTGGACGTGAAGGCGGGCGACCGCATTCTGTTCGGCAAGTGGTCGGGCACCGAGGTGCGCGTCGACGGCGAGGATCTCCTCATCATGAAGGAGAGCGACATCCTCGGCATCGTCGAGGGCACGCCCGTCGCCAAGAAGAAGGTCGCGTAGCCATTCGCGGCCTTTTCTGCAATCGAGACATGAACTGAACTGGAGAAGACTACCATGCCAGCGAAAGACGTTCGTTTTTCCGGCGACGCGCGCGACCGCATGCTGCGCGGCGTCGACATCCTGGCCAACGCCGTGAAGGTCACCCTCGGTCCGAAGGGCCGCAATGTGGTGCTCGACAAGGCGTTCGGCGCACCCCGCATCACCAAGGACGGCGTGACCGTCGCCAAGGAGGTCGAGCTTTCCGACAAGTTCGAGAACATGGGCGCCCAGATGGTGCGCGAAGTGGCCTCGAAGACCAACGACATGGCCGGTGACGGCACCACGACCGCGACGGTCCTGGCGCAGGCGCTGGTGCGCGAAGGCGTGAAGGCGGTTGCCGCCG
>DASSBF010000162.1:0-14889 GCA_035699005.1 Dongiaceae bacterium | reverse complement strand
GCAGCTGGAAAACACTCTTGGACGTATCCATACCAATGCGAATAAGCTGTTCCATGGACGGCCTCCTTCGATTGAGATCTTCAACGACCTCATTCTGGCACATCGATGCCGTCAGGGGGCCGTCCACTCCATCACGAGTTTGCTTGCCGGTGCGGAGTCCTGCCCATGGAAACTCGTGGATGGTCGGACCAAGTCCGACCATGACGGTAGAAGGCGACGAATATCAGCTAATGCCCCGTCTTCACCCGCCGATAGTGGCGCGGCGAAGTGCCGGTCCAGCGCGTGAAGGCGCGGGAGAACGCGCTCAGCTCCGAGTAGCCCAGCAGCAGCGCGATCTCGGTCAGCGGCAGTTGCCGCTGCTGCAGGTAGATTTCGGCGAGGCTGCGGCGCGTATTCTCGACCGCGTCCTTGTAGGTGACGTTGTGGTCGGACAGCTCACGCTGCACCGCGCCGGGAGAAATGCGCAAATCATGCGCGATCTGCTCCAAAGTTGGATAGCCGTTGGGCAGGCGCATGCGGATGGCGGCGCAGATGCGGTCGAACAGGCCGTCCGCCGCCGAGGACGGTCCGAGTTGCTCCATGCAGGTCTGCATGACCGCGAGCAGCTGCAGGTCGCGCGCCGGCATGGAGCGGCCGAGAATGTCGGTGCAAAACACCAGCGCATTGGTGGGCTGGCTGAAATAGACCGGCGCATCGAACGCCGATTCATGCTCCTTCCAGGCCTGCGGGCGCGGATGTTCGAAATGCACCTCCTCCGGCGCCCATTTCGGCCCCAGGCCCTCGCGGATCACGTTGAGAAACATGCCGAGCGACAGTTCCGCGTCCTGCCGCCGCGCCACGATGTCGGGCGCGACGATCTGATATTCGAGGCGCAGCAATCCGTCCTTCCCCTTGACGCAGCGCATGACGGATGAGCCCTGCTGGTAGCAGAACAGGTTGACCAGACTCTCGATCGCACTTCCGACGGTGGGCGAGGAGATCGCCGCATAGCCCCACAGGCCGAGGTCGCGCGGCATGAACTGGTTGCCGAACCAGAGGCCGAAATTGTCCTGCCGGGTGCGGCGCGCCGCCTCTTCGAACAGGGTAATGAAGGAGGCGAGGCGAAGCTGGAGTGTCGGCACACCGGTCATTTCCGGCGCGATGCCGGCGTTGCCGAAGATGCTGTCGATGTCGCCATGCAGGCGCTCGATGTGGCCAACGATGCCGGTGGCCGCCGACGCCAGGATCGCCGGCGCCACGCTCTCCGGCGGCGCCGCCGAGCCGCCATCACCGGCAGTCCCGACAATCCTGTTCATGGTCAAAGGCGCCCCTCTGCGGAACCCGGCCCCGCCCTGCGGGGAATGATCTTGGCACAGGGGTTACAAGCGGATCAAGGCGGGGCCGAAACGGGCCGTTCTGTCAAAATCCGCCATTCACCTGTCAAGCGGCGTCCATTGGACCCATCTAGCCTGCTCACTGCGCGGGCGCCCCTGGCGATGAGGGCGGCTCGATCCCATGCGTCGAGGAGTGGATGGGCGGATCGCTGACGCACGAGCAGTTGCTGCAGGCCGTCGGGCACGTGGCCGAAGCAGCGTTGCCGCGCTGGGGCCTCGCCGGCGCGACGCTCAGGATGATCAACCACTCCGAGAACACCACCTATTTGGTGACGCCAAGGTCAACCGGGCCGAATCCCGCGCGGCCGGTCATCCTGCGCGTGCATCGCGAGGGCTACCACACGATCAACGGCATCAAGAGCGAGCTCGCGTGGATGCATGCGCTCCAGGCGGAGGCGAACGTGCTGACGCCGCAGGCGATTCGCGGCCTTGACGGCGAGGAGATCCAGATTGTCGGCCATCCGTCGCTGCCGCGCCCGCGCTATTGCGTGCTGTTCCATCTGATCGACGGGCACGAGCCGCCGCAGGAGAACCTGATCGACCCGTTCAAGCAGCTCGGCGAAGTGACGGCGCGCACCCACATTCATTCGATGGGCTGGAAGCGCCCGCCCTATTTCGAGCGCCTCACCTGGGACTTCGCGCATTCGCTGGGCAAGCATCCGAACTGGGGACCATGGGAGGAAGGGCCGGACATGAATCCGGAGCGGCGGCCGATCCTGCAGCGCCTGGTTGACACGCTGGAGCGTCGGCTCGGCAGGTTCGGCACGGCGCGCGACCGCTACGGCTTGATCCACGCCGATTTCCGCCTCGCCAACCTCCTCATCCACCAGGGCAACACGCGCGTCATCGACTTCGACGATTGCGGCATCGGCTGGTTCCTCTACGACGCCGGCACCGCGGTCAGCTTCTTCGAGCACAAGCCGGAGGTGCCGGAGCTGATGGAAGCGTGGAAGGAAGGCTATCGCCGCATCCGGCCGCTTTCGAAGGAAGAGGACGACGAGATCTGGACCTTCATCCTGCTGCGGCGAATGCTGCTGCTCGCCTGGATGGGGTCGCACCACGAGACCGACCTTGCCAGTCAGGAAGGTCCGGCCTACTGCGCCGGCTCCTGCGAGATGGCCGAGCGGTATTTGAGCAGATACGGCTGAGGAGCCGCCGATGGCAAATCCCGACAATGCCGAGATGATCGAGGCCCAGAGCCCCGCCAAGCAGGAGTTCATCCGGAAGTCGATCGAGTTCTGGAACCCCGGCAAGACCCAGTTCTGGCAGGATGTCGGCGTCGACCTGGTGATCGACCGGCGCCAGGACTACTTCCTCTACGACATGGACGGGCGCCGCCTGATCGACGTCCATCTCAACGGCGGCACCTACAACATCGGCCATCGCCATCCGGAGCTGGTGGAAGTCCTCAATCGCGGCACCCAGCGCTTCGACATGGGCAACCACCACTTCCCGGCGCTCGGCCGGACCGCGCTTGCCGAGAAGCTCGCCAAGAGCTGCGGCGGCGATCTGCACTACACGATCTACGGCTCGGGCGGCGGCGAGGCGATCGACATCGCCATCAAGACCGCCCGCCATGCCAAGCAGAAGAAGAAGATCGTCTCCATCGTGAAGGCCTATCACGGCCATACCGGCCTCGCGGTCGCCACGGGGTCCGAGCGCTTCTCCAAGCTGTTCCTGTCGGACCGGCCGGATGAGTTCTTCAGCGTGCCGTTCAACGACCTCAACGCGATGGAAGACGCGCTGAAGGGGAAGGACGTGGCGGCCGTCATCATGGAGACGATCCCCGCGACCTATGGATTCCCCATGCCGCTGCCCGGCTACCTCAACGAGGTGAAGAAGCTCACCGAGCGCTACGACGCGCTCTACATCGCGGACGAGGTGCAGACCGGCCTGATGCGCACCGGCGAGATGTGGGGCTATCAGCGCTACGGTATCCAGCCCGACATCGTGGTGATCGGCAAGGGCATCTCCGGCGGCATGTATCCGATCGCCTGCGTGGTGGTGCGCGAGCCCTATGCCGGCTGGCTGAAGCAGGACGGGTTCGGGCACATCTCCACCATGGGCGGCGCGGAGCTCGGCTGCCTGGTCGCGATGAAGACGCTGGAGATCCTGGAGCGGCCGCAGATCAGGCCGATGGTCAACTACATCTCGGAGTTGATGGCGAGCGGCCTCGCCGAGATCATGAAGCTCTATTCCGATTTCTTCGTCGGCATCCGGCAATGCGGCGTGGTGATGGGGCTGGAGTTCGACCACCCCGAAGGCGCCAAGCCGGTGATGAAGCACCTCTACGAGAACGGCGTGTGGGCGATCTTCTCCACCCTCGATGCTCGCGTGCTGCAGTTCAAGCCCGGCGTGCTGATGACGGCGCCGCTCTGCGAAGAATTGCTGGAGCGGGTGGAACGCTCCATCGGCCTCGCGCGCGCCGCGTGCAAGGGCCTCGGCAAGTCCGGTGCCAAGCGCCGCTACGCCGCATGAGAGCAAGGCATATGAAGAATTCCGCGGAAGACGCCTCTTCCCCCCTTGTGGGGGAAGGATGCGGAGCCTTGGTGAGCGCAGCGAACCTAGGCGGAGCTGGATGGGGGGTGATGCCGCACGAACGTCGGTCAGAGTACACCAACTATCGCGTACTGCCGCGCCGGCATTGCCAAGCGTTCTCCTCGACGATGGTGCGGCGGCACCCCCCATCCCAACCGTCCCCCACAAGGGGGGAAGGGGCTCATCGAGCACATCCGACGGCGCATGAGATTGCCCTGCGCGTAAGAGAGCCGCGATGAACGCCATCGTCGATGAATTGCTGGCGGGCGAGAAGCGCCAGACCGGCACCGCCGACATGATGCTGCAGCTTGGCGAATGGGCGGCCGCCTCCTATGCGCGCTACGACCGCGCCGCTGTCGATCGCATCACCAAGGCTGCCGCCGAGGCCGCCTTCGCACTCGCGGGGCCGCTGGCCGAGGCGGCGGTCAAGGAAACCGGCTTCGGCGTCGCCGAGCACAAGAAGATCAAGAACGAGATCTGCTCCCGCGGCATCTACGAGGCGTACAAGAGCGAGGATTTCTGCTCCAGGCGCGTGATCGCGGAGCATAAGATCGTGGAGGTGCCGCGCGCCGCCGGCATCGTGTTCGCGCTGGCGCCATCCACCAACCCGGTCTGCACGGTGTTTTTCAAGGTCCTGCTGGCGCTGATGACACGCAATGCCATCATCGTCTCGCCCCATCCACGGGCGAAAAACTGTTCGGTGGAAGGCGCGCTGGCGATGGCCAAGGCGGCGGAGCAAGCCGGCGCGCCGGCCGGCATCATCCAGGTCATCGCCGACCCCACGCTGCCACTGATCGACCACATCATGAAATCGCCGCGGGTTGCCGTGATCCTTGCGACCGGCGGCACGCCGATGGTGCGCGCGGCCTATTCCTCCGGCAACCCGGCGATCGGCGTCGGCCCCGGCAACGCGCCGGCCTTCATCGACTCCAGTGCCGATCTGAATGCCGCCGCGAGGCGCATCATCGGCTCCAAGAGCTTCGACAACTCGATCCTCTGCACCAACGAAAGCGTGGTGGTGGCAGAGGAGAGCATCGCCGACAAGCTGTCGCAGGCGCTCGCCAGGGCAGGCGCCTACGTCGCAAAGCCCGACGAGGTCGACGACATCCGCGAGTACCTGTTCGGCCTCGGGTCGTTCAACATCGACGCACTCGGAAAGAGCGCCGCAGAAATTGCGGGCAAGGTCGGCATCAAGGTGCCCTCGTCCACCAAGGTGATCCTCACCCCCATCGAGCGCGTCGGCATCGACGAGGCCCTCTCCAAGGAGAAGCTCTGCCCGGTGCTCGGCTTCGTGCGCGTGCCGCACGTCCAGGCCGGCATATCCACCGCGCGCGCCTTGATCCGCATGTCGGGCGCCGGCCACTCGGCCGCGATCCACAGCGCCAATCCCGCCACGATTCTTGCCTATGCGAGCGCGGTCAAGGCATTGCGGGTCGTCGTCAATGCGCCGTGCAGCCAGGGCGCCGCCGGTTTCGGCACGCATCTCGCGCCCTCCTTCACCATCGGCACCGGCTTCTTCGGCCGCTCCTCGGTGGGCGAGAATATCGGGCCCAAGCATCTCGTGAACTGGACCCGCATCGCCTACAGCGACGAGGCAAGCGAGGCGTTCGGCGACTATTCCGGCCTCGAAACCTGGAAGGACCAGCCGGCCTTGCCCGTTGGCCGCGAATCGCCCATGACCATCGGCCGGCTCCAGGAAGGCGCCGAACGCGCGGACGAATCGCTGTTCGCGCAGGCGGGTGCCGGCGGTGCGGCCGCTGACGAGATCGCTTTGATGCGCGAGGAGATCCGCCGCATCGTGCTCGAAGAACTGCGCTCGGCCTTCAGGAAATAATCATGGCCGAATTGCGTTCCTTCATTTTCATCGACCAGATGCAGCCGCAGACCCTGTGCTACATGGCGACCTGGATGCGCGGCAGGCTGCCGCGCACCAACATGGCGGCGCAGATCATCGAGGTGGCGCCCGGCCTCGATATCGAGCCGCTCACCGACGTGGCGCTCAAATATGCCGAGGTCGGCGGCGGCATCCTGGTGGTCGAGCGGCAGTTCGGCTATCTCGAGTTCCACTCGCGCTCCACCGGTCTGGTCAAGGCCGCCGCCCAGGCGGTGCTGGAATCGCTCGAAGCGAACGAAAGCCAGGCGATGCGCCCGCAGATCCTCGCCTCCAAGATCGTGACGCGGGTCGATCCGGTCCATGCGTTCCTGATCAACCGCAACAAGCTCGGCTCCATGATCCTGCCCGGCGAATCGCTGTTCGTGCTGGAGATGCAGCCGGCGAGCTACGCCATCCTCGCCGCCAACGAGGCGGAGAAGCATGCGGAAATCAAGATCATCGACTACCGCATGATCGGAGCCACGGGGCGCGTCTATCTCTCGGGCGAGGAATCCTCGGTGCGCAGCGCCGCTGCGGCGGCCGAGGAAGCGCTGCAGAGCTTGTCGAGGCAGGCGGCATGATGGACAAGAGCCTCCTGCGCGACCTGGTCAAGTCGGTGATCGCTGAGGAAGTCGCGGCGATTCGCAAATCGAAGGCTGCGCCGGGGCCGGGATCGGCCGAAGAGCGCGTCGCCATTGCGAACGACGCCGACCTTGCCGCCTTCGCGCGCCGGGTGCTGTCGCTCGCCGGCGATCCCGGCAAGGCCAAGGAGATCGCTGCGGGCCGCTATCCGTTCCGGCTGGATCGCGCGGCGGCGCAGCACAGTTCTGCGCCGGCCCCGCATGCCGCCTCGCCGGCCCCTGCGCAATCGCACCGCATCGACAGCGGAATCGTCACCGAATCCACACTCAACAAGCTGCCGCGCGGCCTCACGCGCCTGCTGCTGGGGCCCGGCGTCACCGTGACACCTCTGGCCAAGGACCGCGCCCGCGCCCTTGGCCTCACCTTCGAAAGGACCAAGCCATGATACGCGGTCATGTGATCGGCCGGTACTGGGCCACCAAGCGGATCGAGCACATCCCGTCCGGCGCCTTCCTGGAAGTCGAGACCGAGGGTGGCAGCCGCATCATCGCGCTCGACGTGCTCGGCTGCGGCGAGGGCGAGGAGGTCATGGTGGTGACCGGCTCGACCGCGGCGGCCTGGCTCGGCGGCGGCAAGATCCCGATCGACGCGCTCATCATCGGCTCGCTGGACCAGCCCAGCGGCGCGAAGAAGAAGTAACGACCCACTCCAACCAGAGAACGGAGAGATACCATGTCCAACGCAATCGGCATGATCGAAACCAAGGGCTTCGTCGCGGCACTGGCGGCGGCGGACGCCATGGTCAAGGCGGCGAACGTCATCATCGTGGGGCGCGAGCAGGTCGGCGACGGCCTGGTCGCCGTCATCATCAACGGCGACGTCGGCGCGGTGAAGGCCGCGACCGAAGCCGGCTCCGAAGCCGCCAACAGCGTCGGCACGCTGGTCTCGGTCCACGTCATCCCCCGCCCGCACGCCGACCTCGCCAAGCACTTCACCACGGTGCCGGGGAAGTAGGCGTTGCCGTCGTCGGTATTCTTGCTCGGCTCCCTTCCCCTACTCGGTGAGCCCCTTCCCCCCTTGTGGGGGAAGGTTGGGATGGGGGGCGATGCCGCGCTGCGGCCCAGCCGTTTGGCGCTCTTGCGAGCGCGCGCACCTATCGGTGCGCGACCCCCCATCCAGCTCCGCCTAAGCTCGCTCTGCTCGCTAAGGCTCCGCATCCTTCCCCCACAAGGGGGGAAGGAGAGTTTTTGTTGGCAGGGTCAGAGTTCCTCATGACCGAGCTTCGCGTCTATCTGCCGATCGAATCGCTGGCGCGGCAGTTCGCGGCCTACATGGCGACGCCGATGCGGGCGCGCGGCTATCCGCCGATGGAAGGCGAGCACAGCCTCATCATCGAGGTGGCGCCCGCCCTCGCCATCCACCGCATCTGCGATCTGGCGCTGAAAAGCGCGCCGGACATGGAGCCGGGCCTGCTCTATGTCGAGCGGCAATACGGCCTGCTCGAGCTGCATCATTCCGACCGCGCGGCGCTGCACCAGGCGGGCCAGGCGATCCTCACCGGCATCGGCCGCAAGGCCGGCGACCAGCTGAAGCCGCGCACCCTGTTCGCCGACATCATCGAGGAGGTGGCGGACCAGCACGCCATCATCCTCAACCGCACGCGCGAAGCCTCCATGCTGCTGCCCGGCAGGTCGCTGCTGGTCTATGAGCTGGAGCCCGCATTGTTCGCGACCGTCGCGGCCAACGAAGCGGAAAAGGCAGCGCCCGGAATCACTTTGGTCGACCTGCAGATGATCGGCGCCAGCGGGCGTCTGTTCATCGCGGGCACGACGCGCGACTGCGAGCTGGCGCGCGACCGCATCGACGAGGTCCTGGGCGCGATCGAGGGCCGCCAATCCGGCCGATAGCCTGACCCGAGCCTATGACCAGGCTGTTAAGGCCCGTGATTTTTCCGTGATCGCCTTGCGGCGCCTTGATAATTCGACGCCGATTTTCCGATCACATCGGCGCGCCGCCGCCTCCGCCGGGAACAGCCCGGCGGGCCCATGTGTTTTTTCCTAGCACATCGTCAAGCGACAACTTGGCGAGAACGGTTTTCATGGACCTCAGGAAGGAGCGTCAGATGTTGAAGAAACTCTTCTTGCTCTCGACGGTCGCATCGTTTGTTGCCTTCCCGGCTCTGGCGCAGCAATCGACGGACCAGCCGACCACCATCACACCGCCGGCAGAGCAGACCGCGCCGGCAGAGCCGGCCACCCCGCCGGCGGGCGGCGATATGACCCAGCAGCAGCCGACCACCGACCAGAGCGCGCCGGTGGCGGCTGACGCGGCACCGGCAACCCCGCCGCCGACCGAGGCGATCATCCCGGCCCAGGCGGCCGGCGATGTTCGCGCCGATACGCTGATCGGCATGAATGTCTACGACACCGCCGGCGAAAAGGTCGGCAAGGTGCAGGACATCCTGTTCGACGAGAAGGGCCAGGCGAAGGGCGTCGTGCTGTCGGTTGGCGGCGTCCTCGGGGTTGGCGCGAAGTCGGTCGGCCTGCAATGGAGCGAGGTCGACATCCAGCCGGACGCGCAGGTCGCGAAGGTCCAGTACAACAAGGACCAGCTCGAGGCCGCGCCGGACTTCAAGACTTCGGAAGCCCAGAAGGCCGAAGCCGAATCCGAGGCAGCGCAGCAGCAACAGCAGAGCGCGCCTGCGAACGCGCCGGCAACGACGCCTCCGGCATCGACCGATTGACGCGTCCCGTCCGCGACGGGTTGATCGCGCCTCATCACAGCGCCCGGCAGCCAACTGCCGGGCGTTTTCCTGTTCCAAGGATACTGGCGGCCGAACGACCGCGCGGCGGCATCAGTCCGGCGGCCTGGGGCGGCGCAGTCCGCGATCCGGATCGGGCCGCCGCGGATCGTAGTTGCGGTAGTAGAGCGCGGCTGCGTCCACCTTCGGCGCATGGTCCCAAGGCGCGATCCGTCCGGTGGTGAGCGCTCCATGAACTGCGCGCCGCCGTTTCTGGCTGGCGATGACGTCGGCGCGAAGCCGGTCGAGATCCCAGCGTTGTGCCGCGCCGCGCAGCCATCCGTCGACCTCCCGCCCATGCTTCTCCTCCAGCGCAAGGTTGCGCATCTCCAGCGGATCGCGCGCGAGATCATAGAGTTCCGGCCCTTCGACCTGGGAGTACACGAACTTCCGCGCGCCGCTCCGGATCATGACCACCGGCGCGTCGTAGCCTTCGGCCATGTACTCGCCGATGACATCGCCTGTCGGCGGCGCGACGCGTTTCGCGGCGGGCCGCAGGTCGTTCCCGTCCAGGTCCGCCGTCTCCACCGAGGCGCCGCACAGGCGCGCCAGGGTCGGCAGCAGGTCGAGGTGCGAGACCGCTTCTCGGATGCGCCGTCGTGGCGCGATGCCTGGCCCGGCGAAGATCAGCGGCACGCGCACCGCGCGTTCGTAGAAAACCATCTTGTACCAAAGGCCGCGCTCGCCCAGCATGTCGCCGTGATCTGACGTGACGATGACGATCGTATCGTCGGCGATGCCGCTCACCCGCAGCGCATCGAGCAGGCGGCCCAGGACGTCGTCGCAATAGCTGATCATCGCGTAGTAGGCGCGCCGAGCCCGGCGTATCTGCCTGGCGGAGATCGGGATTTCGTCGCGGTCGTAAAGCGCATGCATGCGCCGCTCGATCGAATTGCGCGTCCGCGCCGCCCGCCTGGCTTGCGTCGGCAAGTCGATGTCGACGCCGTCGTAGAGATCCCAGAATCGCCGCGGGGCCTGGTAGGGATCGTGCGGATGCATGATGGAAAGGGTCAGCATGAACGGCCTGCCGTCCGGCCGGTCGGCTGCCGCATGCAGCCAGTCGACAGCTTGCAGGCACGCCTCCCCGTCATAGCGCAGCGACAGCGAATGGTCGCAGGGCCCTGCTTCCGCCACCGATTGCAGGGTGTGGAACCACGGCTGCACCGTGTCCGGATGCTCCCAATCCGGCACCCAGCCGAAGTCCGACGGCGAGAGATCGGTGGTCAGGCGCTCCTCGAGCCCATGCAACTGATCGGCGCCGGTGAAATCCATCTTGCCGGACAGGCCCGTGCGGTAGCCCGCATTGCGCAGATGGTGCAGCAAGGTCGGCACGCTCGCCGGCAGCTCCGCCGCATTGTCGTAGGCGCCGATCCGGCTCGGCAGACGACCGGTCAGCATAGCGAAGCGCGACGGCGAGCAGAGCGGGGATGCGCAATAGGCGTTCTCGAACACGGTCCCGCGCGCCGCCAGCCGCGCCATGTGCGGGGTTTGCACGATCGGATGACCGTAGATCGGCAGCGACAAGGCCGCCATCTGGTCGAACATGACCAGCAGGATATTGGGCCGCTTGTCCCCCCGACGCATTGGAGCCCTTGTCAGCGTTGCGCGCGTCGCGCCTGACTGCGCGCAGGCACCATACGGGCAATCGGACGGCGCGTGAAGCTGGTCGCTATCCGACAGTCACGCGCAGCTCTCCCACGCCATCGACCCCGCCGTGAAGCACGTCGCCGCGCTTGACCGGCCCGACGCCAGCCGGCGTTCCGGAAAAGATGAGGTCGCCCGCGCGCAGCTCGAACAGGCCGGAGAGATAGGCGATCATTTCCGGCACCTTCCAGATCAGTTGGTTGAGGTCGCCCTTCTGGCGCGGCTCGCCGTTGACCTGCAGCCAGACTGCACCCTTCGCCGGATGACCGATGGCGGCAACCGGCGCGATCTCGGAGCACGGCGCCGCCGATTCGAACGCCTTGCCGACTTCCCACGGGCGTCCCTGCTTCTTCGCTTCCCCCTGCAGGTCGCGACGGGTCATGTCGAGGCCGACCGCATAGCCGAACACGTGCTCCAGCGCCTGTGCGGCCGCGATGTTCTTGCCGCCGGATTTCAGCCCGACCACCATCTCCAGCTCGTGGTGCACATCCTTGGTGGCGTCGGGATAGGGAAAGGTGCCGCCGCTCGGCACCAGGGTATCCGGGTTCTTCTGGAAGAAGAATGGCGCTTCGCGGCTTGGGTCATGGCCCATCTCGATCGCGTGCTCGGCATAGTTCCGCCCGACGCAATAGATGCGGTGCACCGGAAACAGCTGGTCCGAGCCGCGAATCTGCAAGGCTGGCACCGGCTGCGGCGGAAACGCATACCGGCTGTTGTCGACACTCATTGTCTCACTCCTGCGTAATATTCAATGCGCTTTTCCAACATCCCGACCAGTTCCGCGCCCACCAGCGCAAAGGCGAACAACACGATGGTCAGCGCCCAGAATTCCTCCATCAGGAAGCTGCGCGAATAAAGCTCGAACAACTCGCCATAGCCGATGATCGAGACCAGGAGCTGCCCGATCACCACGCCCTTGACGCCGCGGATGAGGCCGAGCCGGACGCCCGCCAGGATTTCCGGCAGTGCCGCCCACAGGATGACCTTGGCATAGATGGCCCCGCGGCCGGCGCCGAAGCTGCGCGCCATCTCGACCAGGGACGGCGCGATGTGCTTCACCCCCGCCTGGGTGTCGAGCGCGATGATCCATACGGCGAACAGGAAGACGCTCACCACGATGGTGGTCTCCCCCATCCCGAACAGGATCATCAAAACCGGCACCAGCGCGGAAAGCGGCGCGCTCGAGAACACGTTGATCCACATGCCGAACAGGTTCTCCGCCGCCTTCACCCGTCCCATCAGGATTCCGAGCGCCACCCCGGCGACAATGGCAAAGGCCATGCCGATGCCGAAGGCACGCAACGTGATCCAGCTGGCGGCCAGGAACTTCGGGGTCTGCACCAGCTCGACCAGGCTCGCGAGCACGCTGCTGAAGGGCGGGAACAGCAGCACCAGGTCCGCGCGGCCGACGATCTCCCACACCAGGCACCACAGGATGAGCGAGCTCATCATCGGCAGGCGATAGCCGAACACGGTCATGGCGCCTGATCCACGAACTGCCGCAGGCCCTGCCAGATTTCCTCGACGGTATCGAGATAGGCGCGGTCGCGGCGGATCTCCTCCGGCGACCCGGAGCGGTCGATCTGCGGCGCGATGACCTGCGACACCCGCCCCGGCCGGCGCGACAGCAGCACGATCCGGTCCGAAAGGTAGACCGCCTCCTCGATGCTGTGGGTGACGAAGATGAAGGTCTTGCGCTCGATCTCGCGCAGGCGCAGCAGATCCTCCTGGAACTTGCGCCGGGTCTGCTCGTCGACCGCGGAGAACGGCTCGTCCAGCAGCAGCACGTCGGCATCGACCGCCAGCGCCCGCGCAAGACCGACGCGCTGGCGCATGCCGCCGGAGAGCTCGTGCGGATACTTGTCCTCGAAACCGGCAAGGCCGACCTGCGCGATGTAGCGGCGCGCAATCTCGCTGCGCTGCTTTTCCGCCATGCCGCGCAGCTCCAGCCCGAACGCGGCATTGCGCAGCACGGTCGCCCAGGGCAGCAGCGCGAAATCCTGGAACACAAAGGCGCGCTCCGGACCCGGGCCCATGACCTTTCGGCCCTTGACCAGAACCTCGCCGGCGGTCGGCGCCAGCAGCCCGGCGATGATCTTCAGCAAGGTGGTCTTGCCGCATCCGCTCGGCCCCAGCAGCGTCGTCAAGGCGCCGGCCGGAAAGTCGAGGTCGACATCCTGCAAGGCATGGACCCCGCGGGGATAGACCTTGTCGATGCCGCGCACGGAAATGATGCTTTCGAGGCTGGTCATGTCGCTGATCGATTCGGAGGCATGCGAGGCTGCGGGACGCGGGAACCTGCGGGTGACGGCAACCATCGTCACGACCCCTTGCTCTCGGGCCGGATCCACCTTTGCTCCACCCACTGGAGCAGGCTCAAGGTGGCGGCGGAGAAAACGATGATCGAGGCGATGGCAGCGTACATGTTCGCATAGTTCGCGACCGAGCGGTGATAGGTGATGAGATCGCCGATGCCCGTCGGCGTGATCAGGAGCTCGGCCAGGATGATGCCGACGAACCCGGCCGAGATGCCAAGCCTCAGCCCGGCGAAGATCACCGGGCTGGCATCGGGCAGGATGACTTTCACGATCTGCTGCAGGCGCGAGCCGAGGAACGAGCGGCACATCGCTACCAGGGACGGATTGACGTTGGCGACCGCCTTGTAGCTGTTGAGCACGATGACCGGCAGCGCCAGCAGGCAGACCGAGATCACCTTGGCGGTGAGGCCGATGCCGTAGACGAAGGTCACCATGGGGATGACCGCCGCCACCGGCGCGGCCTGGAGCACGATGAAGATCGGGGCGCCGACCCATTCGACACTTCGGCGCAATCCCATGGCAACGCCGATCGACACGCCGACAACCGTCGAGAGCACCAGCCCGATCGCGAGCGGCTGCAAGGTCAGCAAATAGGCCTTCAGCATGCTGCCGTCGGCCACCATCTCGACGAACGCCGTTACGGTGGCGGAGAAGGTCGGGAACGCGAGGTTGATCGGCACCCGTCCGGCGGCTTCCCAGGCCGCGCAGAACAGGACGATGGAGGCCAGCCGCCACCACAGGATGTGACGGCGGCTGCGGATCTCGTTGTCCGGTTCGGCGGCGATGCGTGCCGCCACGGACTCATCGATCCTGACATCCATTCGCTGCACGGTCCTCGCGGCGCTATTGCGTTCCGAGCTTGCCGAGCGCCTTCTTCAGCGGCTCGAAGGTCCAGAAATCCTCGACCTTCAGGCTCGCCGGATCGCCTTCGATCTGGCCCGCCAGGGCATAGAAGGCGAAATCGTCCTTGGCCGCGGCTTCGTCGCCGCCGTTGGACGGGAAGGCGCCGGTTGCGACCGATTCCTCGTAGTACGGCACGATCTCGCCTTCCAGGTCCTTCGGCAGATCGGGCAGCAGATTGTATTTCTTGCGCAGGTCGACCACCACCTTCGGGTTGGCGTTGATCTCGCGCCAGGTCTTCAGCAGCTCCTCGACCAGGATCTCCACCGCGCCTGCCTGCTGCTTCAGGAAGTCGGTGTTGGCATAGAGCGCCTCATCGGTCGCGTTCACCCCTTCCATGGGGAGCACCGCGAACTTGCCCGGCGCCTTTTCCATGATCAGGTTCTTGTTGGTCGAATCGACGATCGTGGCCTTGATGGTGCCTTGCAGCAGCGCACCGGCCCGCACCTCGGAGCCCGGCACGTAGCTGATGTTGCTGTAGGTGATGCCGTGCTTCTGCGCCATCAGCTTCATGATGGCTTCGGTGCCGGAACCGCGCGAATGGACCGCGATCTCCTGTCCGTCCAGATCCTTCCAGGTCTTGTAGTATTCGGTGTTCACGATCGGGAAAAAGCGCAGCGCGCTCATCTGGTAGAACATGCGGATGGGTGCCTTCACCTTCTGCACCAGCGCGTAGGGCGTGCCGACGCCGATATCCGCCTCGCCGCCCACCACCGCCTGGGCGGCGATGTCCTCCGACTTGAAGAACGTCACCTCGACATCGACGCCGCGCTCCTTGGCGCGCTCGATCGCGATCAGGAAGTTGAGCGATTCGACCGTCGCGATGTCGCCGAACGCGATATGCATCTGCCCTTCGGCAGA
>DASSBF010000161.1:0-12556 GCA_035699005.1 Dongiaceae bacterium | reverse complement strand
CGTTCATGCCATGATCGGCGGTCAGCACGATGGTCGCACCCATTGCATCCACCTGCGAGAGGTAGCCGTCCATCATGCGGTAGAATCTGTTGGCGTCGGCGGAGCCGGGCGCCGCCTTGTGCTGCACATAGTCGGTGGTGGAAAGATACATGATATCCGGCCGGCGGTCCTTCAGCAGCTTCACGCCGGCGGCAAACACGAACTCGCTCAGATCCGCGCTGTAGACCGAGGGCAGCGGACGCCCGACATAGGCCAGGGCGTTGTCGATGCCATGCTCCGCCTCGGTCGTCTCGTTCGCCTTCTCCGCCGAGAAGCAGATGCCGGTCATGCCCTTGCCCAGCAGCTTGCGCAGCTTGTCCTTGGCGGTGACGACGGCGACCTTCGCGCCGGCCTTCGAGAACGCGGCCAGGATGGTTTCGGCGCGCAGGAACTTCGGATCGTTCATCATCACCTCCTGCCCGCTCTCGCGGTCATAGAGGTAGTTGCCGCAGATGCCGTGCACGGACGGCGGCGCGCCGGTGACGATGGAGAGGTTATTGGGATTGGTGAAGCTCGGCACCACGCACTCGCCGATCATATCGGTGCCCTGCGGCAGCATCCGGCTGAGCCAGGGCATCTGGCCGGCGCGCATGGCCTCGGTCAGGTAGGCCGGCTCGCAGCCGTCGACGCAGATGACGACGACCGGCTGGCTTGGCCAGGCATAGGTCTTGTGATTGAGGGTGATGCTCTTGGTCATTCCCTACTCCGCGCTCGCCGCCTGCTTCAGCGGACTGCCGCTGGCGACGCCCATTTCCGCCATGGCCGCGCGGATGGCGGCAAGCGCGCCCTTCATATGCGTCTCGTCCAGCCGGCCGATGCAGCCGATGCGGAACGAATCCGCGGCGGTCAGCTTGCCGGGATAGATCACGTAGCCACGATCCTTCAGCTTGTCGTAAAAGGCCTGGAAGTGGAAGCGCGGATCGGCCGGCATGCGGAAGGTCACGATGATCGGCGCCTGCAGGTGTTCCGGCAGCAATGTTTCGAAGCCGAGCCCGCGCATGCCATCGATCAGCGTCCGCCAGTTGCTGCGATAGCGCGCACCGCGGCCGGCAACCCCGCCCTCCTGCTCATGCTCGGTCAAAGCCTGGTCGAAGGCGACGATGCAGTGGATTGGCGGCGTGAAGCGATACTGCCCGGTCTTTTCCAGCGCCTGCCACTGGTCGTAGAGGTCGAGCGCCAGGGAGGGCGAGCGGCCCTGGCTTTGCTTCAGCGCATCGACGCGCGCCAGCACGAAGCTGAGGCCGGGAACGCCCTCGATGCATTTGTTGGACGAGGCCGAGACCGCCTCGAACGGCACCGTCCGGCTGTCGAGATCGATCGCGCCGAATGCGCTCATGGCATCGATCAGCAGCTTGCGGCCGGCGGCGGCGACCACGCGCGCCACTTCGGCGACCGGATTGAGGATGCCGGACGTGGTCTCGCAATGCACGATGGCAACATGGGTGATGGCAGAATCCTCGGCGAGGGCTTTCGCGACGCTGGCCGGATCGACCGGCTGGTCGTCCGTCCAGTCCAGGGCGGTGACCGCTCGCTTGGAGTAGCCGCACATGCGCACGATGCGCTTGCCGTACGCCCCGTTGACCAGCACCAGCAGCTTGCCATCCTGCGGCACAAAGGCATTGACCATGGCCTCGACCGCGAAGGTGCCGGCGCCCTGCATCGGCACACATGTGAAGCTGCCTTCACCGCCGATCATGGCGATCAGCCGCTCTCGCATGCGCGTGTTGATGGCCACGAAATTCCGGTCGCGCGAGCCCCAATCGTGCAGCATCGCCTGCTTTACGCTCATCGAGGTGGTGAGCGGCCCGGGGGTCAAAAGCCAAGGATCGTGAGACATTCAGCGCCCTCAAAACGGGTTACCCGGGACGATTTTGCCCCGGCTCATTGCCATAAGATGCGCGTGGTCTTACTATAAGGCAAATCGCACTTTATTATACGTCGCATAGATGACTTCTATAAGTCACAGCCAGTTGCGGGCGTTCCACGCGGTCGCCACCGAGGGCAGCTTCACGAAGGCCGCCCAACTGCTGAACGTCACCCAGCCAACGCTGTCCGGCCAGGTCCGGGCGCTGGAAGAGCGCTTCGGCGTGCGCCTGTTCGACCGGCGCCGGCGGCGCATCGAGGTCACCGACATCGGCCGCAACCTGCTCGACATCACGTTCCGCATGTTCAGCCTGGAGCTGGAGGCGGTGCAAGTGCTGGGCGCGGCCCACGCCCTGAAGCGCGGGCACTTGCGGATCGGCGCCGATGCGCCCTATCACTCGGTTCCATTCCTGTCGGCGTTCCATCGCCGCTATCCCGATCTGCGCCTTTCCATGACCATGGGAAACACCAAGTCGCTGCTCGATGACCTGCTGGACCAGCGCTGCGACGTGGCGATCGCCGCCAATGTGAAGAGCGACAGCCGGATCTTCGCCCTGCCTTTCCGGCAGGACCACTTCATCGCCTTTGTCGACCGCGCCCATCCCTGGGCCCGGCGGCGCGGCGTGAAACTGGCCGAGCTGGCGGGCCAGCGCCTGTTGCTGCGCGAGCCGACCTCCAACACGCGCCAGACCTTCGATGCCGCGATCGCCAAGGCGGATATCATGCTGGGAGAGGTGCTGGAGATCGGCAGCCGCGAGGCGATCAAGGAAGCGGTGGCTGCGGGCCTCGGCGTCGGCGTGATCGCCGAATCGGAGCTGGGCGACGACCTGCGCCTGAAGGCCCTGCCGTTCGAGGGCCAGCAGATCACCTCCACCGAGTTCGTCGCCTGCCTGCAGGAACGCAAGAGTTCGCCGCTGGTGAAGGCGTTCCTCGGCGTGGTCAAGGAAACCGCCGACGCGAGAGGCGCGCAGTGAGGCGCATCGCGGCCATCACGGTCCTCCTGTCGGCCGCGGCCACCGCGCTGGCGCAACCGCCGGTGTGGGAGCGCGGGCGCGACAAGCGCTATGAGGTCGCAACAGCGGCGCTCGGTCCAGGCACCACGCTTGGTTTCTTCTGTTCCGCATACCAGGTGCCGAACACCGCCGTGATCAGCCTGCACAACCTTATCCTCAGCGCGCAGCTGCCTGACGGCAAGAACTTCGACCTGCGCTTCGTGGTCGACGGCCGGAAATTCGACCTGCCGGGCATCGCGAAGGACGGCGAGCTCCTGGTCTCGCCGGCCGACGCCAACATGGAACTGCGGGTCCAGGAAGTGATGGAAGCCCTGCGCACCGGCAGGAAAGCGCAGGTCGCGGTGCCGGCCCGGGCCTGGCACTCGCCGCTGCCGCTAGAAGGCGCCGACCTGGCGCTCGACGGGATATTCGAGAAGTGCTGGTGAGGTCAGTGATCAGATGTCAGCGGTGGTCAGGCATCAGATTCAAAACACGAACCAGAAAGCGAACCAGGCGACCACGACGATCCGGGCAATGAGCGCGAAATTGCCTTGGCTGCCATAGCGGTCGGCGCTGCGCCAGACGCCTGCCATGGCCAGGACCGAGTAGGGCACGGGCAGAAGATGCACGATGATGGCGACAGCGATCGGAGCTTCCAGCACGACCAGGAACAAGGCGGCCGCCGTAGCCACCACATTAAAAATGAAGCCGTAGAAGATCGCGTACTGCCAGAACGCGACTTCGAGCGGCAGGTAGCCGAGCCACATCAGTTTCAGCCTCTGCATGGCGGCCATCATAGGCCATGCCGAGACGCCGTCTTCAATCGCGATTTGGTGATCAGACCGCGGCCTCTTCCTTGAGGCGCGAGGGGTGCAGCTCGCCGGCCGCTTCCAGGCGCGGCTGGGCAACCAGCGCCAGGTGAGAGTTGATGCGCTTCAGGTCGCGCAGGATGTCGAGATGCAGGCCTGAGGTCGAGATGCTTTCGATCCGCCCCTCGCGCAGCCGCAAAAGGTGGTTCTCCGACGCGGTCTTTTCCAGCACCCGGAACGCCTGCTTCTCGGCGAACAGCTTGCGGGCGAGCACGAGATCGCCGGTCATGAACACGTTCATGGCGAGCTGGACGTTGGCATTCAACCGGCGATGGATGTCCTCGATCTCCTTCGATCCTTCCACCGAGAACTTGAGGCCATACTTCGTCTTCTTGGCCGCCAGATCCATCAGGCTCTTGTCCACGATATCGGCGGCATGCTCGAGATTGGTGGTGAAGGTGATGAGGTCGATGATCCGTTTGTGGTCGCCGGAATCCATCACGTCGCGGCTCACCCGCGTGAGGTAGAGCTTGATCGCCTCGTTGAGCCGGTCGATCTGCGAATCCACGTCGGAGCAGGCCTCCACCAGCCGGCGGTCGTCGCTGCGAAAGGCCTGCAGCGACAGTTCGAGCATCTGGCCCAGCAGGTCGCCCATGCGCAGCGCCTCGCGGCTGGCGTTGGCAAGGCCGATGGACGGGTTCTCGACCGCGCCCTCAGTCAGATAGCGCGCCTTGCCGGGATCGTCGGGCCGCTCCTGCTCCGGCAGCAGGCGTTGCGTGAGGCGCGAGACCGGCCCGATCAGCCAGATGAACAGGACCGCGATTCCCAGGTTGAACGCCACATGGAAGTTGAGCACCTGGCGCCAGGATTCAGGCTGCAGCCGCGCGATTTCCGACATGATCCAGGGCAGCAGCGGCAAGGCGATGATGACGCCCACCACCCGGAAAACGAGGTTCCCGACCGGCACGCGGCGGGCCTCCGGCGGCTCCGACAAGGTGGCGATGATCGGCATCACCGCGCTGCCGAGGTTGGCGCCCAGCACCAGCGCATAGCACACATCGACCGGGATGAGGTCGTGCGTCGCGAACGAGACGATCAGCAGGATGATGGCGAGGCTGGAGGTCGAGGCCATGGTCAGCAGCGCGCCGACGATGATGCCCGAGACCGGCGCATTCTCCATCAGCTGCAGGATCACCGGCACGACCGGCGCATCGCGCATCGGCTCCGCCGCGACGGAGATGAGGCCGAGGCCGAGCAGCGTGATGCCGAGACCGATGACCGCGCGGCCCAGGTCGCGCGTGCGCGTCTCGGTCATGTGGTTGAACATGACGTAGCCCGCGAGGATCAGCAGCGGCGAGATCCAGGAGACCCTGAAGGCATAGGCCTGCGCCACCAGCGAGGTGCCGACATCGGCGCCGAGCATGATGGCGAGCGCCGCCCCCGCCCCCACCACCTTGCGCGAGGCGAAGGACGAGGTGATGAGCGCGGTGGCGCTGGAGGATTGCAGCAGCAGCGTCGAGCCGAGCCCGCCGAAGAAGGCGCTGAACCGGTTGCCCATGACGCCGCCGAGGAAGGTGCGGAGCTGGCTGCCGAACGCCCGCATGACGCCGGTGCGCACCATCCGCAGGCCCCACAGGAGGAGCGCCGCCGCACCGAACAGCTGGATCAGGAATACCACTGGGAAGGGTCACTCATGGTAGCGGGATGCACGCGAATCCCTGACTGGTCATCAAAGTGTAACATAGATTGCCGGGAAGGAGTCCCTTTGTCCTGCGCGGCATCATCAGGTCTTGCCACGGCCACGACGTCCATCTGGAAGTTGAACTGGCCGATCCCTGGCCATAGACGCCGGTCGCCGGCATGTCGTGTTGACCCTTGATCACGCTCGGTGCGCTATCAACGTTGGCGGTCATAGCCTGGCGTGTCGCTCTCCCCTTCGACCGTGCCAGCCTTGAAGAGCGGCAGGATCTCTTTCTTCACGATCTTGCCCTGCGCGTTGCGCGGCAGGCAATCGAGCGCAAGGATGCGGCGCGGAGCCTTCAAGCCCAGCGCTTCCCTGGCGAACTGCCGCAGCTCGGCGATCGAGATCGTCGCGCCGGATTTGAGTTCGACCGCCGCCACCGGAATATGTCCGTGAACCTGCGACGGCAGGGCCAGGGCCGCCGCGCAGCTGATCTCGGGGTGACCTTCGAGCACCCGCTCGATCTCGGCGGGAAAAATGTTGAGGCCGTTGAGGACGATCATGTCGTCGCTCCGGCCCTGGATGACGAGCCGTCCATCCTCCCGGATGCAGCCCATGTCACCGGGATAGAACCAGCCGTCCCTGAACCGCTTGGCGCTGTCCTCCGGCGAATCGAGGTAGCCGCCGGCGACGCCCGCCGCGCGCAACCGAATCTGCCCGCTCTCGCCCCGCTTCAGCGGCGCGCCGTCGGGGCCGATGATGTCGAGATCGACACCGTCGAGGGGGACGCCGACCGTTTCCGCTTCATCGTGCTCGCCGGGCCGCGCCATGGAGATCGCGCCGCATTCCGTCGCCGCATAGCGGACATAGAGGTGACGGGTCGCGTTCCGTTCGATCCGCCTTCGCACCGCATGGGGCACCGCGGAGCCGCCCGTGCGGATCTTCACCTTCGAAAGCCTGCCGGCGCCGCCCAGGGTTGCGATGTCCGATGCATGCATCCGGGAGATGTCCAGGCACGTCACGTCATGCGCCAGGACAAAATCGACAAGGTCGAAGCTTCCTCTCGGCCGGAAGACGTTGGTGCCTCCCGCCCACACGCAATAGAGCCGATGGCGCTTCGAGTTGTTGTGCTCGATCGATGCCAGGCGCAACAGCCGCTCGCCTTCATAGTCCGCGTGCCGTACCGCCTGAGCGGCGATCTGGTCCTCGCTGAAGGGGACGATATTCATGTCGCCGGTGGTGCCGGAGGTCTTCAGATAGAGCGTCGCTGTCGATCCGGCAAAGGCAGGGCTTGGGTTGGCCGGCGCCTCCTGCCTTGGACCGGCACGATGCACGATCTTTGCAGCCTCCTGGTTGGAGATCATCTTGTTTACGGCGGCACGCCTCATGGTGTTCGCATGGACCTGCGGCGTGTCGTGCATGGCCAAGGCAATGTGCGTCGCCCCGAGGCCCATGATGCCGAGGCTGACAATCAGATGCTCGACTTCGTCGTCGACGCTGACTCCAATGACGTCGGACGGCGCGAAGCCCAGTTCCCGCAGCGCGGAAATCGACCTCGTCACCGACTGGAACAGATCGCGGTGGGTCAGTGTCGTCGCGCCCGTGACGATCGCGGGATGGTTCGCCCGCTTGACGGCATGCTCGGCCAATCTCGTCACGAACCGCACGTGAGCCTGCTTTCCTGGGCCAGCACCGTCGATTTCAGCAAAGGTCCGAATTGTCGTCTTTGGACCAGTTCGTACAGGCAGCCATGATCCGCCCCGGGCACAGCGGTGATACTCTGCACAGAGACGCAGGATGCGATCAGCTTCGCTGACTCTTCGTCCCTCCTGTTGTCCGCCCCGTGCACCAGGTGGATGGCGGGGGCCCGCCTGCGATGGCTCGCGAAGCGGCGGAACAGCGAGGCCGCTCCCTCCCTGTTCGACAATGTCGCCCAGCGGCGATCCTCTGGACTGTTCGGGCCCGCGGCCAGAACGGCATCCGCCCCCAGCCGCAGACCGGCGAGGATAGCCGGCAGACCGCCGCCGCTGGTGCCCACGGCGGCAACGCGCCCGTACGCCCGCAGGTCGAGGAGGTGCACGAGGCCGTCAATGGCGGATTCGAGGCTTTCGCCGACGCCACGGATACCGTTCCGATAACCGTGATGCCGATCCGTCCTCAGGTAAGCGACATCGACAAGGCGCGGATCGATGTGCTGGAGGAACAGCGGCGTTGGCATCATCAGGCGATAGGCGTTGCCGCTGAAACAGATCAACAGCGTCTTGCCACGCGGGCTGGCGCCATCCGCATACAGCGATACCGCACAGCGGAGCCGCCGCCGCACAAAGGGAGAGGGCGGCACGTCACCCACAAACTCGAGCATCTGCCGCTGCTTCGAGATCCAGCCGTTCGCGTGCGCGCGCAACCGCCGTTCCGCCTGCAACCGCGAAACCAGCGCCGCCTTGCCGAGTAATGGCAGCCTTGCGCAATGCCGCAGCAGCCGGCGCCACGCCCGCTTCGGCCAGGTTGGTCTTGCTTCCTGCATGAGACCGGACCAGATGGCCATCACATCGAGCGGCGTCATGCGGAATTCGAGGGCGAGATGGACGGCGTTGAGCTGGTTCAGCGACTGGCAGCCTCGCGCCAGGCGCCGGTACAGCGCGATCATGAAGCGCCCTCTTTCACGATCCGCACCAGGTTCCGCAGGCTGCCGATCCGGTTCAGATCCTCCGGCACCAGGGCAGAACCCCAATTCGCCTCCAGGGCGATGCACAGCTCCATCGCCGCGAGGCTGTCGAAGCGCAGCTGATCCAAGGTCGCGTCGAAGGAACCATCGATGAAATCGCGCTCGACGTTCTCATCGCGCAAGTAAAAAATGCCCGCATCGCGCAGCAGCTCCGCGATGGCAGTCCGGATTTCGCTGTCCGACATTTGACGCGCGCCTTAGCGCTGCGCCACAGAAAGGCGATGGTCGAGCATGGTTCCCCCCGAGCCGGCATGCAACTGACCGTTCTGGCCACCAGACTATGGTCAATCCCGAAACCGGGCAAGCTGTGTGTCGACTATCGCGGAATTCCGGATGCTTATGCCGTCCGCCCTGCAGTTGCATCAGTACGGCTGATTGGGCCCTTCCATGCCAGGTTCCTGAATCCATGGCTTGGCGGTGAGGTCGGTGGAACCGGAACGCCCTTGAGGGGCCGAGATCCGCCGGAGCATCGCGGCAAAGCGAAGTCTACTCCCGCTGCCGCAGGAACGCATCGAACAAGGCAACACCGTAGCCGGTTGCGCCTTCCGGGCAGATCGCGGTGTCGCGCGTGGCGAATTCCTTGTTCGCAATGTCGAGATGCGCCCAGGGCCTGCCGCCGACAAACTCGGACAGCAGCGCGGCGGCGTGCGGGGCATCAGCGCCGGCATCGTCGGGGGCGACCTGGCGGTAGTCCGCCACCTTGGATTTCAGGTTCTTGAGATAATCCGCATTCACCGGCAGGCGCCAAAGCTCCTCGCCCGCCGCCTGCCCCGCCGCCAGCGCTTCGCGCGCAAGCGCCTCGTTGCTGGCGAACAATCCGGCGAAGACCGGCCCCAGGGCCGCCGAAACCGAATAGGTCAGTGTCGCGGCATCGAGGATGCAGGATGGATTGTACTTGGACGCCGCGTAGTAGAGCGAGTCCACCAGCGTCACGCGCCCTTCGGCGTCGGTGTCGATGATCTCCAGCGTCTTGCCGGCCAGGGTCTTCACGATGTCGCCCGGCCGATAGGACGAGCCCGACGGCATGTTCTCCACCAGCCCCATCACGCCGACCACGTCCACCTTCGCCTTGCGCAGGGCCGCGGCCAGGATGGCGCCGGCGACCGCGGCCGCGCCGCCCATGTCGCCCTTCATGGTCAGCATCTGAGCGCTCCGCTTCAGGCTGAGGCCGCCGCTGTCGAAGCAGACGCCCTTGCCGACCAGCGCGACCGGTCCATCTTTCGACTTGCCGCCTTTGCCGTTCCAGCGCAGCACCACCAGGCGCGGCGGATGCTGCGATCCCTGGGCGACGGCGAGGATGCCGCCGGCGCCCATCTTGCGCAATACCGCCTCGTCGTGGATCTCGACCGCGATGCCATGCTTCTTCAGTCCCAGGAGGCGCTTGGCAAAGGCATCGGGATAGAGCGTGGATGGCGGCTCGTTCACCAGGTCGCGCGCGAAGCAGGTTCCGGTGGCGAGCGCCTCGGCATCCGCCACCATCCTCTGCGTCGCGGCGCGCTGCGAGGCCACGAGCGACAACGCGAGGATCTCCGCCGGCTCCGCCCCCTCCTTCGGCTGCGTGACGTACTTGTCGAAGCGGTAGGACCTTAGGCGCGCGCCCAACGCGACATTGCCGAGGAACACCGCCTCTTCGAGCCTGCCGAATCCCCTGCCACCGAGAATCTGCGCCCTGGGCTCGCGGACCTGCAGCAGATGCGCGGCGATCCTGCCACCGAGCTTGCGCGCGCGAATCGCCGACAGCTCGCGCGGATTGCCGACGCCGACGACCAGGATGCGGCGCGCTCCATCCACGCCCAGCACGTCGATGATCTGGCCGCGCTTGCCGGAGAAGCCAGGAGCCGCCAGCGCCTTCTGAAGTCTCTTGCCCAAGGCCGTCCCCAGGCCGAGCAGCTTCGTCCCCTCCGCCGCGAACACCACGGCGACATCGGCGGAGCCCGCCGGCTTGGCGACCACTTCGATCTGCATGCGAATGCCCCTCCCTGGATCGGCGGCGATCTGAGCATAGGCGATGGAAAATGTAAAATCCGCACCCCAAATTCGTCATGGTCGTGCTTGGTTTGACCATGACGTCAGAAGAGTGGCGGCTATGAAAGCGTATTGCGATCTTCTATCATGCCGCATCTGAGAGCGCCGCCAATGTCCGACAAGACCATCATCCGCACCACCTGCCCGCGCGATTGCTACGACGCGTGCGGCATCGCGGTGGTGAAGCGTAGTGACGGGCTGGTCAAGGTTCTGGGCGATCCCGACCACGCCGTCTCGCGCGGCGCGTTGTGCGGCAAATGCGCGATCGCCTATAATGGCGCGTGGCTGGACCCGAACGCGCGCGCGACGCGGCCGTTGCGCCGCGTGGGTGCAAAAGGCGGGGGCCATTTCGAACCCGTCTCATGGGACCTGGCGCTCGGCGAGATCGCGGCGCGCCTGACCGACATTGCCTCGGTACACGGCCCCGAGACCATCTGGCACACGCACTACACCGGCACGTGCTCGCTGCTGGCCGGCGGTTTCCCGCAGCGGTTCTTCAATCGGCTTGGCGCCAGCGAGGTCGACCCGGATTCGATCTGCAACGCGGCCGGCCACGCGGCGCTCAAATACATGTACGGCGCCAGCGACGTCGGCTTCGATCCGCGCACGGCGAAGGATTCCGGCTGCATCCTGGTCTGGGGTGCCAACCCGTCCACCTCCGCGCCGCACCAGCACAAGCACTGGCTGAAGGGGACCCGCGCGAAGGTGATCGTGGTCGATCCGGTGCGGCACCCGACCGCGGCCGAGGCCGATTTGCATCTCCAGCTCTTTCCGGGCAGCGATGCCGCCCTTGCCTTCGCCATGCTGCACGTGCTGAAGCTCGACGGCATGATCGACCGCGCGTTCCTCGCCGCGCACACGATCGGCTGGGATGACCTGCAGCCTGACATCGATCGCTGCACCCCGGACTGGGCTGCGCCGATCACCGGGCTTCCGGCCGCAAAAATCGCAGAGGCCGCGCGGATTTATGGCACCGGCCCGTCATTGCTGTGGCTCGGCCAGGGATTGCAGCGCCAGCCGACCGGCGGCAACGTGTTCCGTGCGGTTGGCTTGTTGCCTGCGGCGACCGGCAACATCGGCAAGCCCGGCGCAGGCTTCCTCTACCTCAACGGCGCCGGCGGGCGCGGCATCGACGGCGACTATCTGGAAGCGCCGCACCTGCGCCGGGGCGCGAAGCGCAAGATCAGCCACATGGATCTGGTGGCGACCTTGTCCGATCCCGCGAAGGCGCAGGCGCTCGTCACCTGGAACATCAACATCGCCGCCTCCAATCCCGACCAGGCGCGCCTGCACCGCGTGCTGCGCGACGAGCGCCTGTTCCATGTCGCGATCGATCCCTTCCCGACCGACACCACCGACTTCTCGGATTTCGTTCTGCCGGCCGCGAGCTTCCTCGAGTTCGACGATCTGGTCGCGCCCTATTTCCATCTTTCGATGTCGGCGCAGGCGAAGGCGCTGGAGCCGATGGGCGAGGCGCTGCCGAACCAGGAGATATTCCGCCGCCTCGCAAAGGCGATGGGCTACGCCGAGCCGGAACTGTTCGAAGACGACCGCGCCATGCTGGATGCCCTGTGCCGGCAAGCGGGCCTCGAGGATTTCGCGGGCCTCGCCGCCAAGGGCACAGTGGACATCCGGCCCGAACCGGTGCTGCAGTTCGCGGACCTCGCCTTCCCGACGCCGAGCGGCCGGATCGAGATCGCGAGCGAGGCGGCGGCGGCCGATGGCCATCCGCGCCTGCCGCAGCCGATCGCCGATCCGCGGCCGCAGCCTGGATTGCTCCGGTTGCTCTCGCCGGCCTCGGCGTGGCTGATGAACAGCAGCTACAACGCCGACCCGAAGGTCAGGGAGAAGCTGGGGCCTGAGAGTGTCACGCTCAGTCCCGCCGACGCCGCGCGCCTCGGCCTGCATGAAGGCGACACGGTGATCGCCGCGAACGAGACCGGACGCATCGAACTACGCCTCGGCATCGCCGACATCGTGCCTGCAGGCGTTGCCCTTTCGTATAAGAGCCGTTGGCCGAAGCTCTCCCGCCAGCGCGCCAACATCAACGCGCTCAATCCGGGTCGCAAGACCGATATGGCGGATAGTTCCGCGGTGCATAGTATCGAGATCACGCTGACGAAGGCGTAGTCGCCACTGCTCTCGCCTTGCGTCACCCCGGCCAAGCGTAGCGCGAGCCGGGGTCAATTCCTCCGCCGCACGTGTGGATGCCAGATGGATCCCGGCTCAAGGCCGGGATGACGGAAAGAGTATGATGCCGCTGCCGATGCGCCCTCAGCTCGACGTTGCCCTTTACCCCAGCGCCCCGATGATGTGGATGATTCCCGACCCCAGCCGCCGCACCAGCGTATAGAGGCCGGCGATCGGCTGGAAGATGAGCTGGTGCTCGCGCTCGTAGGTCTGGTGCCAGTCGCCGACATAG
>DASSBF010000160.1:0-25860 GCA_035699005.1 Dongiaceae bacterium | reverse complement strand
GTGTGCTGGATCGAACCCCCGCCGACGGGGCTGCGGCGCTGATGCGAGTGCGCGCCGCCAGGCCCGGGCAAGTCATGGCGGCCCTTGATCTGGGAACCAACAATTGCCGCCTCCTGATCGCGCGGCAAGGCAGTTCGGGGTTCCAGGTCATCGATGCCTTCTCCCGCATCGTCCGCCTGGGCGAGGGCGTCTCGCACAGCGGCGCGCTCTCGGCGGCCGCCATGGACCGCACCATCGAGGCGCTCAAGGTCTGCGCCGGCAAGATGCAGCGGCGCAGCGTCTCCCTGATGCGCTCGGTCGCGACCGAGGCCTGCCGGCGCGCCGCCAACGGCCTCGAGTTCCTGGAGCGCTCGCGCAGCGAGACTGGCGTCGAGCTCGAGATCATCACCACCGCCGAGGAGGCGAAGCTCGCCTTCTCCGGCTGCATGCCGCTGCTCGACCGCGCGCGGCCCTATGCCATCGTGTTCGACATCGGCGGCGGCTCGACCGAGCTCGGCTGGATCGAGTTGCGCCAGGGGCACCATCCGCGCATCATCGCCTGGCATTCCATGCCGATCGGCGTGGTGACGCTGACCGAGCGTTTCGGCGCCGAAGCCGCGCCGAACGAAGATCCGGCCGAATTCTACGAGCGCATGGTCGAGGAGGTGCAGGACAGTCTCGCGCCCTTCGTCCAGGCGATCGGCGCGCACCGCCTGATCGCGCGCAGCCAGGTGCAGCTGCTCGGCACCTCCGGCACCGTCACCACGCTCGCCGGCATCCGCATGGAGCTGCCGCGCTACGACCGCTCGGTGGTCGACGGCTCGTTCCTGGAGTTCGGCGACGTTGAGCGCATCAGCCGGCGGCTGGCCGAGCAGGATTGCGGCGCGCGCGCGGCCAATCCCTGCATCGGCACCGAGCGCGCGGACCTCGTGGTCTCCGGCTGCGCCATCCTGTCGGCCATCTGCCGGCAATGGCCGATCGGCCACCTGCGCGTCGCAGACCGCGGCGTGCGCGAGGGCATCCTGATGAGCCTGATGACGGGGACTGCGCCGGAGACCGTCTATCGGCGCGGCATCGCGAACGGCGTGCCGGCATGAGCCAGCGCAGCAGCTCCGGCCGCGGCGGCCCGCGGGGCGGCGGCGGGCACGAGCGCAACCAGGCGCGGCCGAGCGGCCGCGGCCTGACCGTGCGGGTGAAGAGCGCAGGCAAACGTACCGTCTCCTCCACACGCTGGCTGGAGCGGCAGCTCAACGACCCCTATGTCGCCGAGGCTCGGAAGCAGGGCTATCGCTCGCGTGCGGCCTTCAAGCTGCTGCAGATCGACGACAAGTACCGCTTCCTGAAGCCCGGCGCGCGGATGGTCGATCTCGGCGCCGCGCCCGGCGGCTGGTGCCAGGTGGCGGCCGACCGCGTCGGCGCGCGCGGCACGGTGATCGGCATCGATCTTCTGCCTATGGACCCGGTCCCCGGCGCCGATCTCATCCAGATGGATTTCATGAGCGAGGCGGCGCCGGACGAGCTGAAGCGCCGGCTGGGCGGCAACCTCGCCGACGTGGTGCTGAGCGACATGGCGGCCTCCGCGACCGGCCACGCGCAGACCGATCACCTCAAGATCATGGCGCTGGCGGAGACGGCCTACGACTTCGCCAGGGATGTCCTGGCGCAGGGCGGGACCTTCGTCTGCAAGGTGCTGCAAGGTGGGGCGACCGGCGAGCTGTTGAAGCTCCTCAAGCGGGATTTCGCCGAAGTGAAGCATGTGAAACCGCCAGCGAGCCGCAGCGATTCGGCGGAGATCTACGTGGTGGCGCTCGGGTTCCGCGGATAGGCCGGCTTTCGCCCGCGGGGCGGCGGCGCTGAAAACGAAACGCCATTCGCGGCTGATTCGGCTTGAGAATCCGCCTGCATCCCGCGCATATCCGACCCGCGCGGGCCTGCCGCGAATCACCTTGTTAGAGGGCGCTTCCTGTGTATGATGGCGCGCCAACTCGAAGCCGCCCCGACCCGTGATTGGGGCCGCCCAAACCTCAGAGGGTTGGCATGCAAATCCGCGACGCATTCACATTCGACGACGTGCTCCTGGAGCCCGGCGCCTCCTCGGTGCTGCCAGCCCAGGCCGACACCAAAAGCAAGCTCACCAGGCGCATCGGGCTCAACATCCCGCTGATGTCCTCCGCCATGGACACCGTGACCGAGGCGCGCATGGCGATCTGCATGGCCCAGCATGGCGGCATGGGCGTCATCCACAAGAACCTCGACATCGCGCGCCAGGCCGAGGAGGTGCGCAAGGTCAAGCGCTTCGAAAGCGGCATGGTGGTGAACCCGCTCACCATCCATCCCGAGGCGACGCTGGCCGACGCGCTCGACCTCATGAAGCGGCACGAGATCTCCGGCATCCCGGTGGTGGAGAAGGGCAGCGGCAAGCTGGTCGGCATCCTCACCAACCGCGACGTGCGCTTCGCCAGCAACCCGGGCGAGAAGGTCGCGAACCTCATGACCAAGGACCGGCTGGTTACCGCCAGGCCCGGCGTCGGCCATGACGAGGCGCGCCGCCTGCTGCACCAGTACCGGATCGAGAAGCTGCTGGTGGTGGACGACGCCTATCGCTGCATCGGCCTCATCACCGTCAAGGACATGGAAAAGGCGCAGGCCTTCCCCAGCGCCTGCAAGGACGAGAATGGGCGCCTGCGCGTCGCCGCTGCGACCGGCGTCGGCGAGGACGGCCTGAAGCGCGCGGAGTTGCTGCTCGAGGCCGGCGTCGACGTGATCGTGGTCGACACCGCGCACGGCCATTCCAGGGGCGTGATCAACGCGGTCGACGCAGTGAAGCGCCTCTCCAACGATTGCCAGGTGGTGGCCGGCAACATCGCGACCGGCGACGGCGCGCAGGCGCTGATCGACGCCGGCGCGGATGCGGTCAAGGTCGGCATCGGCCCAGGGTCGATCTGCACCACGCGCGTGGTCGCGGGCGTCGGCATTCCGCAGCTGACGGCGGTGGTGGACGCGGTCGAGCGCGCGCATCGCGCCGGCGTGCCGGTGATCGCCGACGGCGGCATCAAATATTCCGGCGACATCGCCAAGGCGATCGCGGCCGGCGCGGATTGCGTGATGGTGGGATCGCTGCTCGCGGGAACCGACGAGGCGCCCGGCGAGGTCTTCCTCTACAACGGCCGCTCGCACAAATCCTATCGCGGCATGGGGTCTCTCGGCGCGATGGCGCGCGGCTCCGCCGACCGCTACTTCCAGGAAGAGATCGGCGACCACCTGAAGCTGGTGCCCGAAGGCATCGAGGGCAGCGTGCCGTACAAGGGGCCGGCCGGCACCGTGATCTATCAGCTTGTCGGCGGCCTGCGCTCCGCCATGGGCTACACCGGCAACGCCACCATCCCCGACATGCAGACCAAGTGCCGCTTCGTGCGCATCACCAACGCGGGCCTGAAAGAGAGCCACGTCCACGACGTCCAGATCACCCGCGAAGCGCCGAACTACCGGCAGAATATGTAGCGAAGATGCGGGTCGTGACTCCAACTCTCCTCCGCAATGGAGGAGGGAATGCGCCTTCTTCTCCCCCCATGCTCGGTGAGCCCCTTCCCCCCTTGTGGGGGAAGGTTGGGATGGGGGGTGCCGCCGCACGATCGTCGACGAGAATGCTTGGAAATGCCCGGCGCGGCAGCAAACGCTTCTTGGTGCGTCCTGCCCATTGCTCGTGCGGCGTCACCCCCCATCCAGCTTCGCCTAAGCTCACTTCGTTCGCTAAGGCTCCGCATCCTTCCCCCACAAGGGGGGAAGAGGGGTTTCATTCTGGGAGTGTGGCTCCATGACCCCCGGCGCGCGCCTGCAAGCCGCCATCGACCTGCTGCACGCGATCCATGCCGGCAGCGCGCCGGCGGACCGGGCGACGGCGGCGTTCTTCCGCAACCGGCGCTACATCGGCGCCAAGGACCGGCGCGAGGTGCTGGACCGGACCTATGCCGTGCTGCGCCGGCGCGCCGCGCTCGACTGGTGGATCGACCAGAGCGGCCAGGCGCCGCAGGACCGCGACCGCGCGCGGCTCATCGCGGCACTCGCCCTCATCGACGGCTGGAGCGCCGACCGTATCGCCGGCTCGTTCGACGGCGGTCCCTACCGGCCGGAGATGCTGGACGGTGCCGAGCGCCACATCGCGAAGGCGGTCACCGGCAAGCCGATCGAGACGCCGGAACAGCCGAGCGACGTGCGCAATGAGTATCCAGAATGGATCGCGCCGCTGCTCGAGCGCCGTTTCGGCGATCACCTGGACGAGGAGATGCGCGCCGCGATCGGCACCGCTTCCACCGACCTGCGCGTCAACACGCTGAAGGCGACGCGCGAGGAGGCGATCGCGGCGTTGCAGCGCGAAGGCGTCGCGGCGGTGCCGACCCAGCTCTCGCCCGTCGGCCTGCGCGTCGAAGGGCGGCCGCCGCTTGCCACCATGCAGGTGTTCAAGGACGGCCTGATCGAGGTGCAGGACGAGGGCTCGCAGCTCGTCGCCCTGTTGGCGGATGCGCGGTCCGGCATGCGCGTTGCCGATTTCTGCGCTGGCGCCGGCGGCAAGACCCTCGCCATCGCCGCGCAGATGCAGAACAAGGGCAAGATCGTCGCCTGCGACGTGCTGGAAGGGCGCATCGAGCGTGCCGCGGTGCGCTTCGCCAGGGCCGGCGTGCACAATGTCGAGCGCAAGGCGCTCACCAGCGAGCGCGACCAGTGGGTGAAGCGCCACGCCGGCACGTTCGATCGCGTGTTGATCGACGCGCCCTGCACCGGCACCGGCACCTGGCGCCGCAACCCCGACGCCAAGTGGAAGCTGAGACCGGAGGACCTCGCCGAGCTGGCAGAGGTCCAGCGCAGCATCCTCGACAGCGCCTGGCGCCTGGTGAAGCCGGGCGGGCGGCTGATCTACGCGACCTGCTCGCTGCTGGCGGAAGAGAACGAGGTGCAGGTGGATGAGTTCCTGCGCGAACGGGCCGAGTTCAAGCTGGCGCCGGTCATCGACGTGTGGCGTCACGTATTCGGCGATTCCGCTCCTCTTCCCGTCACCCCGGCCAACGAGCCGGGGTCCACCGGAAAGGCAAGCGCAGTCCCATCCATGGATCCCGGATCGCAGGCCGGGATGAGGGGTGAGTGTTGCACTGGTGGCGATGCGTCGCCGGCCACTCTCTCCCTCACCCCCGCGCAGCACGGCACCGACGGGTTCTTCGTCGCGGTGCTGGAGCGCGTAAAGGTGCCGGCATGACCTTCCGCATCCGCCCCGCCACCACCGACGATGCCGGCGCGATCGCGGACATCCACTATGCCGGCTGGCAGGTCGCCTATGCGCTCATCGTCTCGGATGAGACGATGGAAGCGAAGCTGCCGGAGCGGCGCATCCCGTTCTGGCAGGCGCGCATCGCCGATCCCGACGATATCGTGTTGGTCGCCGACGACAGCACGGGCACGGTGCAGGGCTTCGTCCATGCCGGCAACGTGTTGGAGCATGACGTCCGCCTGGGCAGCCTCACCGGCTACGATTGCGAGATTTATTCCCTGCATTGCCGCCTGGACATGCAGGGCAGGAGGCTGGGCCGCCTGCTGATGGGCGAAGCCGCCTACACCTTCCGCGAGCGCGGCCGCACGGCACTGGTGCTGTGGGCCTATCGCGACAACGCCTACCGCCGCTTCTACGAGAAGATCGGCGGCCAGCTCGTCGCCGAGGGCCTCGACGACGGCATTCCCGACGTCGCCTACGGCTGGCCGCTCGTCAAGCTGATCACGCTCGGCGCCAATGCGCGCCCCACGGAGAACACATGACCGACCGCATCCTCATCCTCGATTTCGGATCGCAAGTGACCCAGCTCATCGCGCGGCGGGTGCGCGAGGCGGGGGTCTATTGCGAGATATTCCCGTTCAACGTCGATCCACAGCGCATCGCCGACTTCGCGCCCAAGGGCATCATCCTCTCCGGCTCGCCGCACTCCGTGCATGCGGAGGGCGGGCCGCAGGCGCCGGACGTGGTCTGGCAGTCGAAGCTGCCGGTGTTCGGCATCTGCTACGGCCAGCAGGCGATGTGCCATCAGCTCGGCGGCAAGGTCGAGCCGCACGAGCATCGCGAGTTCGGCCGCGCCGAGCTCGAGATCACCGAATATTGCGATCTGTTCGACGGCTTCTGGACCAAAGGAACGAAAGACCAGGTGTGGATGAGCCACGGCGACCGCGTGACCGCGATCCCGCCCGGCTTCCGCGTGGTGGGCGTGAGCAAGGGCGCGCCCTTCGCCGCCATCGCCGACGAGACGCGGCACTATTACGGCTTCCAGTTCCACCCCGAGGTGGTGCATACGCCGCGCGGCGCCAAACTGCTGCGCCAGTTCGTGCACGAGGTCTGCGGCTGCAAGGGCGACTGGACCATGCGCGCCTTCCGCGAGAGCGAGATCGCCAGGATCCGCGCCCAAGTGGGAAAGGGCAAGGTGATCTGCGGCCTCTCCGGCGGCGTCGATTCCGCGGTCGCCGCCGTGCTGATCCACGAGGCGATCGGCGAGCAGCTCACCTGCATCTTCGTCGATCACGGCCTGCTGCGGCAGGGCGAGGCGGAGCAGGTGCTGCGCCTGTTCCGCGACCACTACAACATCCCGCTGATCCACCGCGACGCCAGCGATCTGTTCCTGGGTGAGCTGAAGGACGTCGCCGACCCCGAGCAGAAGCGCAAGATCATCGGCCGCCTGTTCATCGACGTGTTCGACGCCGAATCGCACAAGGTCGGCGGCGCCGAATTCCTGGCGCAGGGCACGCTCTATCCCGACGTGATCGAGAGCGTCTCCTTCACCGGTGGCCCCAGCGTCACCATCAAGAGTCATCACAATGTCGGCGGCCTGCCGGAGCGCATGAAGCTGAAGCTGGTGGAGCCGCTGCGCGAGCTGTTCAAGGACGAGGTGCGCGCGCTCGGCCGCGAGCTTGGCCTGCCGGCATCGATGATCCGCCGCCACCCGTTCCCGGGCCCGGGCCTCGCCATCCGCGTGCCCGGCGACATCACGCGCGAGAAGCTCGACATCCTGAGGAAGGCCGACGCGGTCTACCTCGACGAGATCGACAAGGCCGGCCTGTACGATGCGATCTGGCAGGCCTTCGCGGTGCTGCTGCCGGTGAAGACCGTCGGCGTGATGGGCGACGGCCGGACCTACGACCACGTCTGCGCCCTCAGGGCCGTCACCTCGACCGACGGCATGACCGCCGATTTCTACCCGTTCGATCCCGCGTTCCTAGGCCGCGTCGCCACCCGCATCATCAACGAGGTGCGCGGCATCAACCGCGTGGTCTACGACTACACCAGCAAGCCGCCGGGGACGATCGAGTGGGAGTGATGGTGCTTGCCGCGGGGCCAAATGCTGCGCGCGAGCCGCTATGGTCGGATCGAACGCTCCTGATCAAGAAACCCCACCTGTCCATTTGAATCGCGTTTGATTGAATTCATGTGCCTTTGCCGCATTTGATCTATCAGCGCGCTATGATCTTCGTCGGCTGCGGCACGCAAGGCGTCCGCGTTGAGTTGACGGTGAGGGATCAAAGGCCCCGATGTCCCTAGGCAAGCCTGGCACGATGCCAGCGGCTCCTGCGATCGAAGATAGGCCTGGAGGCGGGATTTTAGGCGTCGGCGAGACCGCAAATCCACTCCGTCTCGCGGGCTGTCCTCGCGCACAATGCCAAGCCGCAGCAGCCGCTCGCGCATGACCGAGGCCTTCGAGCATTTGTAGAAGTAGCCGTTGAACACGGTGTAGCACTTCCAATGATGCGCCGTCTTGCAGTCCCTATAGATGGCTTTGACGAGGCCATGGTCATCGATCCGATTGTTGACAAGCGCAATGCGGAACTCATTCGTCGGTCTTGGCGCAAACTCGACATCGTGTTCGCGGCAAAGGTCTTCGATTGCGGCCAACGGCAGAGGCAGCGAAACTCCTGGATAGATCGACAGCCAGACTTTGTCGATCGCCCTCCAAAAACGTTGATCCATCTTGTGGATGAGCATGCCGTTCGTGACCACAACAATGCGCTTGGCAATCCTTGCCTTTCGGATCACCTCGATGATTGAGAGCAGTTCAGGATGCTGCAGCGGCTCGCCCCCGACCAGGCGGAACTCTTCCGCGCGCACAACTCGGCTCAGCACATCCAGGTCGCGAGCAAGCAGGTTCATGTCCAGGAATGACTTGGAATGGAACGGTGAAGCGTGATCGCACGCCGCGCAACGCAGATTGCAGTGCTGCGTCAGGGGTGTTTCAAGCGACTCGACTGCGAGCTTCCGTATGGGAAGCAAGAACGTCCTCATGATGCTTCCATTCCGTCGCATCCCGTGCCCCAAGGATCGGCTGCAAGCGCCCATACGAAGCTCCGGTCTGCCGAGCAATGTCAAGGATAAGACCCAGCCGACTGACTTCCAATGTTCGAGCCAGGATCGAGTTGTGTCGGCGCAGGCGATCATCATACCACCGTCCCCGAACCAGTGCGGGCATTGACCCGGGTTGCGCCATCGCAGGCACCGCCACCTACTCGTACCAGCCCTCGGCAGACATTCGAAGCGTTGCGAATTGCCGTGGGTCGTGGCCGTACCAGACCTGCGCACCTTCGGCTGAGAGCGTGCGAATCCTGTCCAGCGTGGCATGGTATCCGGCGGCGTCTCCGATGTAGCGCGGCAGGATCGACTGGAGGTTCTCGGCGCAATAGACCGCGTCCGACGCTAGGACGATCTTGCCGGTGTCGGGCAGCTGTACGAACAGGCCGAGCATCCCGAAGGCGTGTCCGCGGCCGAAGTTGAGGATGCGGACCTGGCTGTTGAGGTCGAGGTCGCCTTCCTCGCTTGTGATCTGGCGCCACTCGAGCGCGCTTGCGATCCAGGCATTGGTGTCCCGCCAGGCATAGGCGCTCTCGTCCCGCTGCTTGTAGGCATCGAGGGTGGCGGCGAATTCGTCGGCATGCACCACCAGCTGGGATTTGTGAAAGAACTCGACACAGCCCGCATGGTCGCAATGCATGTGGGACAAGACGACATATCGGAAATCGCCAGGCCCGAGGCCGATCTGCGCCAGCCGCTGGGGCAGCGCGCACTCTTCGCCGCCAATGTGCGTGAAATCGCGCTGGAATTCCCGCGACCAGCGGCCGTTCGGTCCCATCGCCTGCGGATGGCAGCCGGTATCGAACAGCACACGGCCATCCGGATGGTCGATGCAGTATGCCGAGACCGGAACTTCGACCAGCTCCGGGAACACCGAAGGATTGGAGCCGACCAGCACACTGGATCGCATACGCAGGCGGCCGAGGTCGAGCACATGCAATTGCATGCCGGTCATGGTCCTAGAGGCCGACGGGATCGCTTGCCCGTCGGCGCGCGGCCCAGCCGCGGATGATGCGGTCGGCCACCATCGCCGCCAGTGCGATCGCCAGGCCGGAGGTCAGCCCGAGTCCCGCGTTGGCCTTGCCGAGCGCGATATAGACTTGCTGGCCCAGGTCCCTGGTGCCGACCATGGCCGCGATCACCACCATGGAGAGGGCCGCCATGATGGTCTGGTTGAGGCCCAGCATCACCACCGGCATGGCAAGGGGCAGCTTCACCTGGAACAGCAGCTGCAGCGGCGTGCAGCCGCATTGCTGGCCGGCTTCGATGCAATCGACCCGCACATGCCGGATGCCATGCTCGACGTAACGGATCGGCGGCACGATCACGTAGAGCATGATGGCGATCAGCGCGGTCAGCTCGCCGACCTTGAAGAACATCAGCGCCGGGATCAGGAACACGAACTGCGGCATGGTCTGCAAGGTGTCGTTGATCGGCCGCACGATCCTCGAAACGGTGTTGTTGTGGGCGGCCCACACGCCGACCAGCCCGCCGATCAGCAGGCACAGCGCCACCGCCAGCCCGCACAGATAGACGGTCTGCATGAACGGCTGCCAGAGCCCGAGGACCAGGATGAACAAGCAGCTGAGCAGTGCGAACGCGGCAACGCCGATGCCGGCGCAGCGCCAGGCCAACACTGTGACCAGCGCCATGAACGCCGGCCACGGGAAGCTCGAAAAGCCGAAATAGAAGAACGTGCCCGCCACCGTCACCGCCAGCGTGCCGCGCCACCCGAAGCTCCGCCCCAGCGCCGCCGCGACGAGCCCAATGAGGAGCACATAGATCGCGATCACCGTCGGCGTGAGCTCGATGCCCCAGGACATCGGCGCCACGGCCCCAACCATGCCGATGCGCAGCGGCAGGATGAAGAAGTAGAGAACGTTGTTCTTGAACGTCTCCAGCGGGTCGGCATAGGCGGTGACCAGGCCGAGCACCCATTTGTTGAGCGGCTCGGCATCGATCAGGCCGCGCTTCCCGGCGAGCGGGATCAGGTCGCTCAGGCCCAGCACATGCAGCGCCAGCGCCACCACGAAGGCGCCGGCAATGATTCCCCAGAAGCGTCGCGCGGTGAGCCAGGCCGGGCGCTGAGCGCCGTTGCGGGCGGCAAGGCCGAGGGTGATGCGGTCCATCACCATGGCCATGAGGGCGATGACCAGGCCGGACAGCAGGCTTTGCCCGAAGGCGGCCTTGCGCATCGAGGACAGGACCTCCCAGCCGATGTCCTCGAAGCCGCCGATGATCGAGGCGATGATGACGATGCTGAACGCCGCCATGGTGCTTTGGTTGATGCCCACCAGCATCTGCGGCATGGCGGTCGGCACCTCTACCAGCCAGAAGCCCTGGCGCGGCGTGCAGCCGCTCATCAGGCCGGATTCCTTGATGTCGCTCGGCACGCGCTCGAGACCGAGCAGGGTATTGCGCACCATCGGCGGGATAGCATAGATCGCGCTGGCGATCAGCCCGACCACCGGCCCGAAACCGAACAACAGCAGCAGCGGAATGAGATAGGCGAACGCCGGCATGGTCTGCATCACGTCCAGCGCCACCTCGATCGCGCCGCGCAACCGGGGCACGCGATGCGCCAGTGCGCCGAGCGCGAAGCCACTGCCCACCGACATCGGCACCGCCAGCAGCACCAAGGCGAGCGTGTTCATGCTCTGGTGCCAATAGCCTGCGGCCAGCAGATAGAGCAGGGCCCCCAGTGCGAACCAGGCCAGCGACCGGCCGCCGGCGCGCAAGGCCGTGACGCCGACCAGCACCAGCATGATCGGCCACGGAATCCACTGCAGCACTGCCTGCACGCCGCGCATCGGCCAATCCGTGAGCCAGGCGATGCCGCGAAACACCGGTTTCACGAACTCCGTGACCGCCGTGCTGATGGAATCGATCATGGGTGCGATGGGAGGGACCCATTCCGGCGGGTAGAGCGATATCCACGGCGCCATGTCCCGGACGACGAGGCACAGCGCCATGAAGAGTATCACCGGCAGCCACACGCGCAGGCCCGGATCGAGCGTCGGTCGTCGCGCCAGGTCGCCGGCGAGCGCGGTCATCGCCGCCTCTGCCGGTCGCGGTCGACGATGGACAGCACGGCTGCGGGATCGACCGCACCGAGCGGCCGTCCGGCGTCGTCGACCACCCGAAAGCCTGCCGAGCCACCGGCCAGCCGCGCCAGCAAGTCCTCGACCGTTGCCATCGGCCCCACCGCATCGGCCCGCCCGCCGCTGCCATTGACCGGCTGCATGATGTCCTTGGCCAGCATCACGCGCACCAAGGGGATGTCCTCGACGAACCGCGCGACATAGTCGTCGACCGGCTCGCGCACGATGTCGGCGGGGCGGCCGATCTGGATGATCTCGCCCTGACGCATGATGGCGATGCGGTCGGCGAGCCGGAACGCCTCCTGCATGTCGTGGGTGATGAAGACGATGGTCTTGTTCAGCATGCGCTGCAGCCGCAGGAACTCGTCCTGCATCTGGCGGCGGATCAGCGGGTCGAGCGCGGAAAAGGGCTCGTCCAGAAACCAGAGCGCCGGACCGACGGCGAGCGAGCGTGCCAGGCCGACGCGCTGCTGCTGCCCGCCGGAAAGCTGGTGCGGGAAGGACCGCTCGCGTCCTTCCAGTCCGACCAAAGAGATCATCTCGCGCGCGCGGGAATGGCGCTCCTCGGCCGATCGCCCCTGCATGCGCAGGGGAAACGCGACGTTGTCGAGGACATTCAGGTGCGGCAGCAGCCCGAAGTTCTGGAACACCATCCCCATTTCGCGGCGCCGCAGCTCGATCAGGCGCTGCGGGCTGGCGGCGAGCAGGTCCTCGCCATCCAGCAGCACCTGGCCCGAGTTCGGCTCGATCAGGCGCGACAGGCAGCGCACCAGGGTGGACTTGCCCGACCCCGACAGGCCCATGATGACGAAGATCTCGCCGGTATGGACGACGAAGTTGGCGTCGATCACCGCCGGAATGTGGCCGCCGGCCCGCAGCGCCTCGCAGGCAGCGGCCCGCTCGCCGGCGAACAGCCCGTTGCCGCGGCCGAGCCGATCCGCATGTGTGCCGTAAACCTTCCACAGGCTCCGGCAATAGAGCTTGATCGGGCGCTGTCGAGCCGCCTCGGTCATCGCACCGCTGCTGTCGAAAGACAGCTCGACGCCGTTCCGTCGAACGGCGTCGAGCCTTGCGCCGGACTCTGTCTCAGGAGCCTGCGGCCTTGATCCATGGCTCCCAGGTCGCCTGGTTGGCGTCGATCCATGCCTTGGTTACGGCGTCGATGTCCTCGCCCTTCTTGTCGATCGCCAGCATCATGGGCTGCTGCTGGGCCGCATCCATCTGGAACTTCTGCAGGAACGCGAAGGCCGCCGGCCATTTGGAAGCGAAGTCCTTCCACACGACCTTGTGGACCTCGGGCGGATTGATGCAGTGCTCGTTCTCCTGCGTCTTGCAGGGCGGCATCTTCACCCAGTCGACGTCGACCTCCGCCAGCGCGAAGTGGGGCGCCCAGAACATCATGAGCAGCGGCTTCTTGGCGGCCGCGGCGGATTCCAATTCCGCCACAAGGGCGCCTTCCGAGCCAGCCGGCACCGCCGTCAGCTTCATGTTGTTGTCGGCGGCGATGGTGGCCGCGCGCGAGCCCCAGTCAGCCGGATAGTCGAGCAGCCGCCCGTTCGGGAACGTCTCCGGCGTCGCCAGCGCCTTGATGCATTCGGGCTTCTCGAGCGCCGTCCAGTCCGGAAGGCCCGGGCAGATCGACGCCATGTATTTGGGATAGATCCAGCCTTCCTTGGTCTCCAGCCCGAGCTGGCCGATGTCGACGATCTTTCCAGACTCCAGCGCCTTGGGGAAGATGTCGCCGACATTGTTCATCCACACTTCGAGCGTGGCGCTGATCGAGCCGTCCGACAGGCCTTCGAACTGGGGATAGTTGCCCGCGGTGACATACTCGACCTTGTAGCCGAGCTTCTGCAGCAGCTGCCCGGCAATGTGGGTCGTCACATGCTGGCCGGTCCACTCGTTGATTGCCAGCTTGATGGTCTCATCCTTGGCGCCAAGCTCCGCGGCGGATGCGTGGAATGCTCCCGCCGCAACCAAGGTCGCGGCGAGCATGCCTGACAGCAGGCAACTCAAGTGCCATTTCACCATAGTAACTTCTCCCTGTTTGTGTGCGCCATGCCGGTGTTCCGGCTTGACATCATGGTAGCGGCTTGCCGGGCGGTGTTGTCCATCGGTTTCATGCCCGGCGCATGATATTTTCGGCCCCCGAGACTGCAGGGACGACTTCATTCCTGAGCGATCGCGGCTGGGATGGGTGCCGCGCGGGCACGCTCCCGGCTGATGAGCACGTCGCCCAGTCCGGCCGCAAGGATCAGGGCACCGCCCAGGGCCTGCAGCCAGGTGATCCGATCGCCGCTGAGCCAGGCCGCCGTCACCACGCCGCTGACCAGTTCCGTCATCAGCAGCAGGCCGGTACGCACCGGGCTGATGCGCCGCACGCCCCAGAACAGCAGGAACTGTGACGGCAGCCACGCGACATAGGCGACGAACAGCACCAGCGGCCACGCGGCGTGGATGGTCTCCGCAGTCGGAACCTGGTTGCTTCCCAGCAGCATTGCGAAGATGACCGCCAGAATCAGGCCGCCCAGAAAGAACGCCACGGAGTTGGAAGCAGTACCGAACTCCGGACTGTTGCGAATGCGGATGGCCACCAGCGCCCAGAGGACGCCGGAGGCAAGCGCCATCCAGTCTCCGAGGTTGCGGGGCACGGGCCAGTCTCCGCCGCCGCTCAGCATGATCACCAGCCCGGCCAAACCCGCGACCACACAGCCGAACCGAACCGCGCTCACGGGTTCCCTGAACCAGAAACGCGCGATCAGGATGCTCCAGATCGGCGAGAGGTAGAACAGGAACAGGACATTGAAGACGGTGGTGGCGGTGTAGGCGTTGGAATAAAGATTGAAGACCAGCCCGTTGAGCAGCGCCAGCGATAGGAAAGTGCGCAATTGCGCGCAGATCTCGCGGCGCGCCAGCACGGCGAGCAGCACGGCCGGCGGGAGGGCAACAGCGAAGAACGCGGCCGTGGCCCAGCTTCCCGAAAGACCGACGCTCTCGAGATAGCGCAGCGGCAGCCAGTAGACGCCCCAGACCGCACCGCACAGCGCGACCGCAAGCGAGGCCGCCCAGGGCTGCATTGGCTTGGTCTGTATTTGCGTCATGCGGGACACCGCTACATTGCGCACCAACCGCCATCGACCGGCAGAACGGCGCCGGTGATGAAGGAGGATGCATCGGAGGCAAGAAAGATGGCGGCGCTGACGACCTCCTCCACGCGGCCCCGGCGGCGCATCGGGGTATTGCGCCTGATCATGTCTTCGATTTTCGGATCGCGCTCGTATTCTTCGGAGCGCGCCATGAGGTGTTCGAGATAGCCGGGATTGAAGGCGTTGACGCGGATGTTGCGCTCGCCCCACTCGACCGCCAGCGTGCGCACCATCTGGTCCACGCCGGCCTTCGAGATGTTGTAGGTCAGCAGCTCCGGGAAGGCGACCAGGCTGGCGTTGGACGAGGTCATGACGATCGATCCTCCCCCCTGCCGCGTCATGTGCGGCTCCGCCGCCTGCGCGCAATAGAGATAGCCGCCGATATTGGTGCGCAGCGTCTGCTCCAGTTCTTCGGGCGTCGCGCGTTCGGCGGGATTGGGAAGGATGATGCCGGCATTGCAGACCAGCACGTCGAGCCGCCCGAACTCCTTGACCGCGCTCTCGATCAAGTCCGCACAGTCCGATTGCCCAGAGACGTCCGCTGGCACCGACAGGGCGCGCCCGCCCGCTGCGCGAATCTCGGCGGCAGCGGAGTCCGAATCGGCCTTGGTGCGCGCGCTGGTGACGACGGCGGCGCCCGCTTCGGCGGCCCCTTTGGCGATCGCCCGGCCCAGGCCGCGGCCGGACCCGGTGACCACGGCGACCTTGCCCGAGAGGCTGAAGCGGGAGAGCGTCATGACTTCAATCCTTGTAGTCCGGCGCTTCGCGGTCCAGCAGCGCTCTCACTTCCGCCAAATGGTCATCTGCGAGATTGGGGTAGTCCAGCCACTGCTGGGCGGTCGTCTGCGCGACGGCGTCGGGCGCAATCCGAAGCGGCCGGTTGCTGGCATAGCAGGTCATCAGGGTCTCGGCCGCGCGCTCGAAATAGTACATCTCGTCAAACGCCTGTGCGATCGTGGGTCCGATGACCAGGACGCCGTGGTTGCCCATCATCAGCACGCTCTTGTTGCCGAGCAGTCCGGCCAGCCGGTCGCCTTCCTCGTTCGCCAGCGCCATGCCGGTATAGGAAACATCGACCGCCACCCGCCCATGAAACCGCATGGTATTCTGGTCGATCGGATACATCGTGCTGTCGGCAAGACCGGCGAGCGCGGTCGAGAACCTGGGGTGCAGGTGCATGACGCAACGCGCCTGCGGCAGCAGAGCATGCAGCCGGCCGTGGACGCACCAGGCGGTCGGATCGGGTGCATCAGGGCGTGTGAGCGTCGCCTGATCGTTGGCATCCAGCAGCAACAGGTCGCTGGCGCGGACACGCGAGAAATGCCGGCCGCGCGGGTTCATCAGGAACCGGGAGCCATCGGCCGAGGCCGCGACGCTGAGGTGATTTGCCACGGCCTCATGCATGTCGAGGCGGACGAACCAGCGGAACGCCGCTGCCAGATCAAGGCGGGCCTGCTCGATCTCCGCCGCCGGCAGCAAGTGGCTGTCGGTGCGCGGCACGCTCATCACGGTCATCCCTGTCCTCCGCTCGACATCATCGCTGGGCCGTTTCCCAGTTCGGGTGGACCCACACCGGAGCCTCGCTGGGCGGCAACGGCTGTTTATCCCTGATCAAGTCTGCGGCGCGCTCGGCGATCATGATGGTCGGTGCATTGGTGTTGCCGCTGACGATCGAGGGCATGATGGAGGCATCGATCACGCGCAGCCCGTCAAGGCCATGGACGCGAACCTCGTCGTCCACCACGGCCGATTGATCGCTCGCGGTGCCCATCTTGCAGGTGCCGACCGGGTGATAGCAGGTCTCGAGCGCTTGCCGGACCCAGGCATCGACCTCGTCGGCGCTGCGCACCTCGCGGCCGGGGAACAGCTCCTCGCCGCGATAGGGATCGAGCGCCTTCTGAGCCAGGATTTCGCGCAACAGGGCGACACTGACCCTGAAATCCTCGCGGTCGCGCGGGCTCTGCAGGTAGTTGAACCGGATCGCCGGCGGCCGGCGCGGGTCGGCGCTGCGCGCCTCGACCGTACCCAGGCTTTCGGGGCGCAGCAGGTCGATATGGACCTGGAACGAATGCTCGGCCCTGGCCTCCACGGTGCCCGGCATCACCGCCAGCGGCATGAAGGTGAATTGCAGGTCAGGATGCTCGATGCCGGCGCGGCTGCGGATGAAGCCGCCGGCCTCGAAATGATTGCTGGCAGCGGCGCCCGATTTCGCCAGGAACCATTGCAGGCCGGTCAGATACTTGCCGGGCGCGCGCGCCTTTGACGACAGCGTGATTGGCTGCCTGCAGCGGTGCTGGATGACGATGTCGGGATGGTCGCTGAGATTGGCGCCGACCCCCGGCAAATCGTGCTTCACGGGAATGTCCAGGCGCCGCAAGAGGCCGGCCGGGCCGATTCCGGACAGCTGCAGCAGCTGAGGGCTGTTGATGGCCCCACCGCACAGGAGGATTTCGCGCTCCGCCCGCGCGATGCGGCGGTCGCCGCCGACCGCATAGGCGACGCCCGTCGCGCGCTTGCCCTCCAGCAGGATCTCGAGCGCCAGGGCGCCGGTGACGGTGGTGAGGTTCGCCCGTCCACGCACCGGATCGAGATAGCCGCGCGCCGTACTCCAGCGCTTTCCGTCATGCGTGGTGCGATCGTTGGGGCCGAAACCCTCTTGCTGCGCGCCGTTGCAATCCGGCGTGTAGGGATAGCCGGCCTGCTGCCCCGCTTCGATAAAGGCGTTGCCAAGGACACCGGCGCGGCCGTTCAGCGTCGTGACGCGGAGCGGTCCGTCCTTGCCGTGATAGGCGTCGGCCGCGCGCTGGCTGCTCTCGGCGCGCCGGAAATAGGGCAGCACGTCGCCATAGCTCCAGCCGCGGCAGCCTGATTGCGCCCAGCGGTCATAGTCGCGCGCGTGTCCGCGGACATACATCATGCCGTTGATGGAGGAGGAGCCGCCGAGCACCCGGCCGCGCGGATGGCTGAGCCGCCGGTTGTCGAGATAGGGCTCCGGTTCAGAGGTATAGGCCCAATTGAACCGGTCGTTGACCAGCAGCCGCCCGATGCCTGAGGGCATGTCGATCGCCCAGTTGCGGTCCGCCGGCCCGGCTTCCAGCAGCAGGACGCGTGCCGTCTCGTCCTCGGTCAGGCGCGCCGCCAGCACGCACCCGGCCGATCCCGCCCCGACGATGATGTAGTCGAACGCGTTCATCGGCCGGGATGAACGGCCTGGTGGACCAGCTTGTGGAAGTGGTGCACCAGGTGTTCGCTTTCGTTGCCGCGTTCCGGGTCGATCAGGTAGCGGCCCTGGTTGTAGCCGAGCGAGCGCAGACCCCGCTGCTGCGTGACGTTGAGCTGGATATCCTCGGGGCCCAGCTTCTCGTTCATCCACTTGATGCAGGCCTTGGTCACCTCCGGCATCGGCCGGTCGGGCCCGTAGTAGCCGAACCGCAGTAGCGACTTCTCCGGCGCCAGCGGGATCATGACGAAGGTCCCGCAGATATCCGCGAACGGGAAACAATAGAATGTGGTGTTGGGCCAGATGCCGATGTTGAAGAACCAGTCGGTCTGCCAGGTCGCGCCGTCGAGCGCCTGGCCATAGGCCGCATTCACGCCGGGCTTTGGCGGGCCGATATAGGTCCACCACTTGTCGTGTGCTTCGAGGCTGTACTTCTTGAACTCGATGAGCGCCGCCAGATCCTTGTGCACCGGGCCGGACAGGCCGAAATGATAGCCCTCGACCGAGTTGTCCATGATGACTTTCCAGTTGGCTGGAACCACCACGTCCACTTCGTCGATCAGCTTCATGTTGGCGAGATCGGGCAGGTACTGGCGCATCTTCGCATCGGCCCCCGGACCGATCTCGGTCAACGGTGCCGCGTCCGGATCGAAATTCACGAACACGAAGCTGCCCAGGGTCTCCGTGCGCACGCCCTTGAGGCCGTAATCCTTGCGGTCGAAATCCGGCAGCCGCTCGGACCGCGGCGCGCTCCTCAGGCTGCCGTCACGGCTGTAGCACCAGGAGTGATAGCCGCACCGCAGCACGCTGCCGAGCTTGCCGCGCCGCGCTTCGAGCAGGCGGTTGCCGCGATGCTGGCATACATTGTGAAAGGCCCGGATCACGCCATCGTCGCCGCGCAGCACGACGATCGTCTGGTCCAGGATGTCGAGGGTCAGGAACTGGCCCGGCTCCGCCAGCTCGTTCACGTGCCCGACGCAGTGCCAGGCCGGATAGAAGATGCGCTCGCGCTCCGCCTTGAAGATCTCGTCGTCATAGAAATAGCGCGCCGGCAGCGTCAGGGAACGCTCAGGGGCAGTGTCGGGCCAGTCGAGGGATTTGACGGGAATCATGGTGTCCCTTTCAGGTTCGCTTGACGAAAACGTAGGACGGTGCGACAAGCTGGCTTGATCCAAAGCGTCGATTGCATGTCGTAATAAGTCAGTCATCACATGACCGAAACGCCGCGATCGGTGGGAGTGCTGCTCCTGCCCGACTTCTCCCAGTTCAGCCTCGCGGCGGTGACGGAGCCGATGTTCATCGCCAACTGGCTGAGCGGGCGCGAACTCTATCGCTGGCGCACGCTTTCGCTGGACGGCAAGCCGGTCCGTGCCAGCGCCGGCCTGAGGCTGCCGGTCGATGCCGGCATCGCCGACATGAGCCGGTTCGACATGCTCGTGGTTCAGGCCAGTTTCGACGTGAAGCGGCTGACCCGCGATCGGGTGCTCAAGGCGTGGCTCAGCCGCATGGCGCGTCATGGCGCCACCATCGCCAGCATCGAGACCGGCAGCGAGGTGGTGGCGGCGGCTGGATTGTTGGACGACTTGCCGGTCTCGGTGCACTGGGACAATCTTCAGGGCTTCGCCGAATCCCATCCGCGCTGTCGCGCCGTCTCGCAGCTCTACACGACCGCGGAAGGGCGCCTGACCTGTGCCGGCGTAACCGCTGCGCTGGACATGATGCTGGACTGGATCGCCAAGGATCAGGGCAGCGAACTCGCCGGCGAGATCGCCGCGCACATGATGGTGCCAGGCTGGCGAGATGGGGGCGAACCCCAGCCGGCGCCCGGGGTGAAGACGAAAGGCATCATCGACCCGGCCATCGAGCGTGCCATGGGCATCATGGAGCAGAACGTCGAGGAGCCGCTGCCCTGTGCCTGGATCGCGCGCCGTGCCGGCCTGTCGCTGCGCCGCATGCAGCGCCTGTTCGCGCGCGAGATCGGCACCAGCCCGGTGCGCTACTACCAGTTCATCCGGCTGTCGAAGGCGCACGCCCTGCTGCAGCAGACCGATTTGTCGGTGACAGAGATCGCTGTCAGCGCCGGCTTCGGCTCGCTGGAGCATTTCTGCCGCATCTACCGTCGCCAGTTCGGGCGCCGGCCGCGCGACGATCGGCGGCAGAGCGTCTCGGCGCCGGTGCTCAGGCGGTCGGAGGGTGCACTGAAATAGCGCGCGAGGACGCACAGCAACGCATGAAGAAAACTCTTGCACAGAGGCAACCTCGACTTTAGCATTTTAGGACATGAATTGTTGATTTTTGGCCATGAACGAAGACGCGAGAGGGGCGGTCAACCTGCTGGTCATCGTCACGCCGAACTTCAATCTGGCTGCCACGGCGGGCTTCCTCGATCCCTTCCGTGTATCGAACTACCTCGACGGCAGCATACTCTTCCGATGGGACCTTGCCTCGGCGACAGGCGGCGAAATCATTGCGAGCAACGGCATCGGCGTCCGTACCAGGGCTCTGCGCGAGGTGCGGAACCAGCCGCAGGATATTGTGATCGTCTCGTCGAGCTGGGCGCCGGAAACATACAACAGCGCGCCATTCCATGGTGCGTTGCTTCGGTGGGCCCGCGCCGGCGCCACGTTGGGCGCGCTCGACACCGGCGCCTTCATCCTCGCAGAAGCGGGCCTGTTGAAGGGCAAGCGGGCTACGACCCACTACGAACACATCGACTCGCTGCGAGAGCTCTACGTCGATACCGAGACAAGCGAGGATCTGTTCGTCTATGACGGCAACCGCATCACCTGTTGCGGCGGCACGGCCACCACGGATTTTGCCCTCCATATCATACGAAGCATGCATGGGGACTCGCTCGCCAATGCCGCGGCGCGCTATCTCTTCCATCAGAGCCTGCGCTCTCAGGGTACATCGCAGAACCCGAGTTCCGTGGAACCGTTGGGCAGCACGGCGCCAAACGTCTTGAAGCAGGCCATAAAGCTGATGGAGGGCAATCTGGAGGATGCCTTGACCATCCCCCAGATATGCAAGCGCATCCGGCTATCGCAACGGCAGCTTGACCGGTTGTTTGCGCGGTTTGTGCGGAAGAGTCCCGTGCTCTACTACCGTGACATCCGTCTCGACCGGGCGCGCAGCCTCGTCACGCAAACCGATATGCGATTGTCGGAGATCGCCGTCGCTTCCGGTTTCGCGAGCCAGACGCATTTCAGCCGGGCATATCGGGAGCGCTTTGGCCTTGCGCCCAGGGCGGACCGCGTCGAGGGAAGAGTGCCTTTCGAGTTCCGCGCCTGGCCGATGCATCGCCAGAAGCGCTTGAACGAGCATTGAGCCGGCGGCTGCGATCCAAGGGCATGGCGAAATAAGTCATCTCGATGGCTGAACACGCATAGTCAAGCGCGATCTGGAGCGTGATCCTTCCGGCTGGGCGGACGCCGGGCAGTCCATAGGAGGAGGTTGCGATGGGCGAGTATCCAACCAGGGAACAGTTTGCGGCCATCAAGGGCGGCTATCACCCGGACCCAAGTCAATCGCTTTCGCTCCGTGCCGATGCCTATACAGATCCGCAGTGGTACCAAATCGACCGCCAGGAGATCATCTGCAAGACCTGGCAATGGGTGTGCCATGCGGAAAAGCTGCGCGAGCCGGGCTCTTTCGTGACGATCGAGATAGCGGGCAAGCCGATCCTGGCCGTCAGGGATCGCGAAGGCGCTCTGCGAGCGTTTTACAATGTCTGCAAGCACCGCGCGCACAAACTTCTGAATGGCGAGGGCAGGACGACGCGAATCATGTGTCCATACCACGCGTGGACCTACAAGCTGGACGGTCAACTGGCGGGCGCGCCTCACACCCAGCATCTCCAGCAGTTTGATCCGAAGGCCATCTGGCTCGAGCCCGTGCAGGTCGAGGAGTTTTGCGGCTTCGTCTTTGTGAACCTCGATGCAGAGTCGGTGTCGCTTGCCAAGCTCTCAGGCGACCTGGAGCGTGAAATCCGGCGTTGGGCGCCTGATGTCGATTCGCTGACCTTTGGTCACCGGCTGACCTATGACATCAAGTCGAACTGGAAGAACGTCGTCGACAATTTCCTGGAATGCTACCATTGCCCGGTTTCGCACAAGGATTTCTGCACGCTCGTCGACATGAAGACATACAAGGTAACCACGTACGGCATCTATTCCAGTCATATGGCCGATGCCGGACAGCAGCGGAACTCAGCCTATGATACGTCGAAGGCAAAGGTGCGAACTCACGCGGTCTGGTGGCTCTGGCCTACGACGTGCCTGATGCGCTATCCGGGACGCAGCTCCATGATCGTGCTGAACATCATTCCCATGGGATCCGATCGGACGCTCGAGACCTACGACTTCTTCCTGGAGACGCCGGCGCCGGACGAAACGGAGCGGGCAGCCATTCACTATCTCGATGCGGTGCTTCAGGTTGAGGACATTGCGCTGGTCGAGAGCGTCCAGCGGGGCATGAATACGCCGGCGTTCCAGCAGGGGCGCATCGTGTACGATCCGGACGGCTCAGGGAAATCCGAGCACGCGCTGCACCATTTTCACGGCCTCGTTCTGGATGCCTACGAACGAGCGGCCAACCGGAGAGATTCCCGGTTGGAGTAGAGGAGCAAGCCCTTGAGCAACATGCTGTCCGGAAAGATCGCACTCGTCACCGGAGGGCGCGGCGGCATTGGCCGCGCGATCTGCGCGCGCTTCTCGCGCGAAGGCGCAACGGTCTTCGCGGCGGACCTGACGAAGGAGGGGACTCTGTCGGATGCCGCGGATTGCAGCCGCTTCATCAGGTTCGATGTCACCTCGGAAGACGAGGCGCGCGCGACCATGACGCACGTCGAGCGGGAATGCGGCAAGCTCGACATTCTGGTAAACGCCGCCGGGATCGAGATCGAAAGGACCATTGAGCAGACGAGCCTCGCGGACTGGAACCGCATCTTCGCGATCAACGTCACGGGCACGTTCCTTGCTGCGAAATATGCCCTTCCGCTTCTGCGGAAATCAGGCAGCGCTTCGATCATAAACTTCGGTTCGTACGATGGGTTCATCGCCGACCCGGGTCTGGCGGCCTATTGCGCCACCAAGGGCGCCGTGCACGCCCTGACACGCGCCATGGCGTGCGATCACGGCCCGGAGGGTATCCGGGTGAACGCCATTTGCCCGGGCTACGTGGATACGCCGATGCTGAAGAACTTCTTCCGCGATGCCGGAGACATAAGTACCCTCGAATCCGCCGTGCGAGGTTTGCATCCGACGCGTCGTTACGGCACTCCGGAGGACGTCGCAAACCTGGTCAACTGGCTTGCATCGGATGAGGCGCGGTATGCCAGCGGACAGCTATGGGTGCTCGATGGCGCTTTGACTGCCCAAGTGCAGCAGATGAGGCTCTAGGCGAGCGTTGAGGGGGTGTTCATGGGAGGAAGAGCGGCCATCATCACCGGTGGGGGTCGAGGCATCGGCCGCGCGATTGTCGGTCGCTTTTTGGCCGAAGGCATCAACGTGCTCACATGTGGCCGCGGGAGTCGACCGGCTGACTTGGATTGCCGCGCTATCTGGATTCAAGCGGACGTATCCAGATCGGCCGACGCCGGGCGCATAGTCGCTGGAGCTCGGACACACTTCGGCAAGGTGGCGATCCTCGTCAACAACGCCGGCGTGCAGGTCGAAAAGACCGTGAGCGAGACGACGGACGAAGATTGGGATCTCGTCATGGGCGTCAACGCACGGGGCACGTTCAACATGTGTCGCGCCGTTCTGCCCGAGATGGAAAAGACGAGCGGCGTCATCGTCAACATCGGCTCGATATCGGGTGTGGTGTCGGATCCATCGCTGGCGGTCTACAACGCGTCGAAGGCCTTCGTTCATTCGCTGACCCGCTCCATTGCGATTGATCATGGGCCGATGGTTCGTTGCAACGCTGTCAGCCCCGGTTGGATCGCAACCGGCATGGCGGACGACGCCTTCGCGCTGGCCAGGAATCCCGCCGCGGCAAGAGCGGATGCCTTGGCGCGCCACGCCTCTCGCCGTCTGGGTCGACCTGAGGATATCGCCAACATGGTTGCCTGGCTGGTTTCCGATCAGGCCGAGTTCGTGACCGGACAAAGCTTCACTTGCGATGGCGGTCTGACCGCCGCCTCTCCGCTTCAACCAGGACTGTTCTAGATGCCGGAATTCCAGAACACGGCTGCCTTGTACGCTGGCGCAATCGGCATGAGCAGGACTGCGCTGTCCATGGTGTCGGGTCGAGTCGGCTGCCGACGCGCCGGTCCGGCGCTACGAAATGGACCCAATTGATCCGGCTAAGGTGCTTGACCTGTCTCGTCGCGAATGGTCGGATGGACCCAGGGCGTTCTGGCGGCCGGAATTTCCGCTTGCATAGTGTCCTCGACATACCTCACACCAAATATTGCAACCGTGGGTCTTTTTGGCATTGCCGGCACCCCGTTAAGGGACGCTGTCCCGCGTGCAAGTTGTATGTGATAGTATTCAGCAGGCGCGCCGAACAGCGGTCCCGCGTGCGCGCCACCCGAACGGCCGGATTGAACGTATCGATGCATGCATAGTGAGTGATTGGCGCCTTCTGTAACGTGGCGAGGACGGCCAACCAGGTCAATGAATGCGATTCGAAATGGGAGAAGCGCATGAACAAGGTGCTTTCTGCTGATGTGCCGCTCTTGGACAACAAGTGCTTGAGTGCGGTGTGGGACATCGGTGCCATGTCTGTTGCAGCTCCGGGGACCCGCTTTTTCCTTGCTGCTGCTGCTGTGGATGCCTTCCTCGCTCGCTGCGGTTTCGGCCGAGGCCTTGGGGTTCGATTCGATAGGAACAATGTCGGCTGACGAAATGGCGGCCCTTTTCGGAATTCCATTTCTGTGCGCGAGTGCGCCAGATGCCGATGGTGCGTGGCGAGGGATGTCGAGCAGTGTCGGGATGCATTGCGCGGCTTCATCCGCGCCGGGATTGACGCTGGTGCGCGAAACACCCGACGTGGAAACCTCATCCGATGGCTATGCTTCGCGCTTTCGAGGCGCGGCCGGCGCCTACTTTCTGTCGGTACAGCAGCGTGGGCTGGAAGCTTTGCTCGCGCGCGATGCGCCCTTGCGAGAGACGACCGTGCTTGATGTCGGTGGCGGCCACGGTCAACTCGCCGCGCCGCTGGCCGCCCACGGCTGCCATGTGACCGTCGTCGGCAGCACGCCAGAGTGCCGGGTACGAATAGTCGGCGCTGGTTCAGGCCAACGAATCCAGTTTGTGGCGGGCGATCTTCTCGACCTTCCGTTCTCCGATCGATCCTTCGATATCGTTGTTTCCGTTCGTCTGATCTCGCATATTAAAGACTGGCCGCGTTTGGTTGCCGAATTTTGCCGCGTTGCGAGGCGCGCCGTAGTCATCGACTATCCGTCTCTCGCGAGTATCAACGTACTGTCCTTGCTGAGTTTTCGTGTCAAATTGGCGATCGAGAAGAATACCCGCCACTATCGCAGTTTCTGGCCGTCGGAGCTGAGCCGGGAATTCCGCCGTCATGCCTTTCGTCCGACGGCTTCGTTCCGGCAGTTCCTGTTCCCGATGGCCGCACATCGGCTTTCCGGCGGCAACGTCTTGCGCTCTCTGGAGGAGGCAGGCCGCCGCGCGAAACTCACCTCCATCGCCGGCAATCCTGTGCTCATTCGATTCGACCGGAGCGAAAGCGCCGTATGAGCTCGGCGGCCCCGGAGAGGCGTCAGGATCGGGTCCGACTCTTCGTTGGCCGGATCGGCCGCCTTCTCATCGGCAGCACAAGTCTTGCCGCCAGTCTGGTCTTCGCCTTTTCGGGGGGTGCCTTCGCACTTGGCAATATCCTTCTGGCGCGGCATCTGCCGGTGGCGGAGTTCGGCAGATTTGGCCTGGTGATGGCTCTGTTCTTGATCTCCTCCCAGGTAGCTCCTCTGGGAATCGATCAGCTGATGCTGCGACGCCGGATCGATCCATCTTTCCTGCTATTTGGCCAGTTCCTCGGACAGGGCGCTCTCGCTGCCCTCGTCGTTGGACTTTTGGCTCA
>DASSBF010000159.1:0-5895 GCA_035699005.1 Dongiaceae bacterium | reverse complement strand
GCTGCGCGGCCGGCTGGGCGAAGCGAAGCGTCCTTTCATGATCCTGGGCGGCGGGGGCTGGTCGCCGCAGGCGGTCGAGGACATCCGCGCCTTTGCCGAGGCGGCCAACCTCCCGGTCGGATGTTCGTTCCGCTGCCAGGACCTGTTCGACAACGGGCATCGGAACTATGCCGGGGATGTCGGCATCGGCATCAACCCGAAACTTGCCAATCGCGTCAAGAATGCCGATCTCCTCATCGTGGCGGGCGCGCGCCTTGGCGAGATGACGACCTCCGGGTACACGCTGCTCGATATTCCGGTGCCGCGGCAACCACTGGTGCACGTTCATGCCAGCGCAGAGGAGCTTGGCCGAGTCTATCAGGCGGCGCTGCCGATCAATGCCGGCATGGCCGAGTTCGCGTCCATGGCAAAGGCGCTCGCCGCGCTCTCCGCGCGCGCCTGGGACGCCGAGACCGAGGCCGCGCGCGCCGACTATCTGGAATGGTCGACGCCGCCGCAGGTCGAAGGACCCGTCCAGATGGGCGAGATCGTCTCGTGGCTCGAGCAGCGGCTGCCGGAGGATGCCATCCTCACCAATGGCGCCGGCAACTATGCCACCTGGATCAATCGTTTCCATCGCTATCGCCGCTTCAGGACCCAGCTTGCGCCGACCAACGGCTCGATGGGCTATGGCGTCCCATCCGCCATCGCCGCCAAGCTGATCGCACCGGCGCGCATGGTGGTCTCCTTCAACGGCGACGGCTGCTACATGATGAACGGCCAGGAACTGGCGACGGCGGTGCAATACCATCTGCCGGTGATCTTCGTCGTCGTGAACAACGGCAGCTACGGGACCATCCGCATGCATCAGGAGCGCGCCTATCCCGGCCGCGTTTCCGGCACCGATCTGGTCAATCCGGATTTCGCCGCGCTGGCTGCGGCCTATGGCGCGCATGGCGAGCTGGTAACCGAGACCAGCGAATTCGCCCCGGCCTTCGAGCGCGCGGCGAAGGCCGGCAAGCCGGCCCTCATCGAAATCCGGCTCAGTGCGGAGGTCATAACGCCGCGCCAGACCTTGTCCCAGATCCGCGCGGCCGCCTTGGCGGCGAGGCCTCGTCCTTGACCGCGGACGGCCGTCTTTCAACAGAACTCTGGGTGCAGGCCCATCTGCGGCGCTGCAATGCCGAGGGCTTGTTCGCCGCGGTCCTGCACAGAGGCGATCAGTGGGGCGGCGCCGTGATCGTGAAGCTCAACCTGCTCGACGGTCGTTTCAAGGTCCTCAGCCAGACCCGCGACATGGATGGCCGCGTGGCATGGCTTGCCGCGCAGCAGGGCGCGTTTCTCGCCGAGGCGGATGCCACCGCCTATATCGATCGGCAGGTCAAGCGGGATCCCGATCTCTGGGTGATCGAGATCGAGGACAGGCAGGGCCGCAATCCGTTCGAGGGAAAAGTCGTTTGATAGGCTGCGAATTTCGGTGGTAATTTTGATCGATAAATTGTGTCAGGCCGAGCAAGGCGGTACCTCCATATTTCCATGAACGAGGTGTTGAGCGGATTGCTGGCCCGCCTGCGGCTCCTCTGGCCGGCCCGGTTTCGATCGCGCGAATCCCATGCCGCGAGCCTCATCGGCGCGTCCGGCCTTTTCGACGCAATCTGGTACCTGGAAACCTACCCGGACGTGGCGGCGCGCGAGGTCGATCCGGTAAGCCACTATATCCGGCACGGCGCGCGCGAGGGACGGGATCCGAATCGCCTTTTCAATTCAAGCTGGTACCTGGCCAACAATCCCGAAGTAGCCGCGTCCGGACTCAATCCGCTGCTGCACTTCATCGTGCGCGGGGCGGCGGAGGGCCGCGACCCCGGCCCGCTGTTCGACACCAAATGGTACCTCGAGGCGAATCCCGACGTCGCCGCGACCGGCGTCAATCCCCTGCTTCACTTCCTGCGCCATGGCGCGCGCGAGGGACGCCGGCCGAACAACAAGCCGGGATCCGGCGCATGGCTATCTCCATCGGCGCAGATCGTGTCGCCGCACAGCAGGAATTCCCAGCGCAAGAGCTTCGATGAGGAGGCCGCACGCCGTTTCGTTGCGGAGCGGCGTTCGGGAGCCGGCCACGCGGCCTTGCGTCGCGATCGGCCGCTGATCTCCGTCATTCTGCCAACGCGAAATCGGGCCGGAATGCTTCCGGCCGCGATCGAAAGCGTCCGCGCCCAGACCTACGACCATTGGGAGCTCCTGCTGGTCGATGACGGCAGCACCGATGAAACGCCCGCGGTTGCCGCGCGCTTCCTCGCCGATCCGCGCACCCGTCTGCTACGCACCGGCGGCGATGGCGTGGCGGCCGCTCGCAATGCCGCGATGGCGGACGCAAAGGGCGCGTTGTTCGCCTATCTGGACAGCGACAACCGGTGGCAGCCGGAATTCCTGGAGATCGCCGCGTCGTACCTGCTCGAGCGCGACCTGGACCTGGTCTACTCGGCCCTGGAGACGAACGATGGTTGGCGCACCCGCTATGTCGGTGCGGAATTCGACCATTCCGCGCTGGCGCGCCGCAACTTCATCGACATCAACGTCATGCTTCATCGCAGGGCGCTCTATGACTCCCGCGGCGGATGCGATGAAGGCTTGCGGCGCATGTCCGACTGGGACGTGATCCTGCGCTATGCCAAAGACTCGGACGTCGCCTACGCCCCTTTCATCGGCTGCAGCTACGACGGCCGGCTCACGCGCACCGACCGGATTACCGTCTCGGAGCCGGCAAGCTGGACCTACGTCGTCCTGGGAAAGCACCATCTGGACTGGCCGCGCTTGCAGTCCGAGGCGGACGGCCGTGACCAGGACCTGGTTTCCATCGTCATCCCGGTTCACGGCCAGGCCGACCTGACCGCATCCTGCCTGTCATCGCTGTTCGAGGCCGATGCCGGCCGCCGGTTCGAGCTCGTTCTGGTCGACAATGGCAGCGACCCCGACACGGCCACGCTGCTCGACGGATGGGTAAGGGCGCATCCCGATGCGCGGCTGGTCCGCAACTGGGAGAACCTGAACTTCGCGCTTGGCTGCAACCTCGGGTTCGCCGCGACGACCGGCAGCATCGTGGTGTTCCTGAACAACGACACGCGCGTGCAAGCCGGGTGGCTGCGGGCACTGGTGGGACCTCTCGCAGATCCGGCGGTCGGCGCGGTGCAGCCGAAGCTGCTCTTTCCCGACGGCACCGTCCAGAGCTTCGGCACCGTTCTCGGCGCGCAGGGCTGCATACCCTACGAGCTTTATCGCGGCATCCCCGGCGATGCGCCCCACCTGCGGACCGCGAGAACGCTCGCCATGATCAGCGGGGCCTGCCTCGCGATCCGCGCGGCGGACTTTGCGTTGCTCCATGGATTCGATCCGATCTTCATCAACGGGCAGGAGGACAGCGATCTTTGTCTTCGGCTGAGGACCCGCCTGGACAGGACATGCCGCGTCGAACCATCCTCGATCGTCATCCACCACGAAGGCGGCACGCCGGGCCGCGGCCGTTTCGCCTATGCCAACCGCCGGATATTCGCCGACCGCTGGAAGGATCGGCTCAAGCCGGACGATGCGGCGATCTACGATCGCGATGGCTACCATGTCCGCCTCTACACTCCGGATGTCACTGAGTGGGCATCGGCGGGGCTGGCTTCGTTCCGCCCGCTGCTCGAGCCGGCCGACGCCGCGGGGAACCGCGCCTTGACGGCGGCCGCCGGCAGCGCCGCCGACCTGTGCCTTGCCATAAGGATTGCCTGCCCCAGCGAGGCCGTGCGCGAAGAATGGGGCGACTACCATTTCGCGCGGAGCCTGAGCGACGCGCTCATGCGGCTCGGCTGCCGCAGCCGGATCGAGTATCTCCGGCCCAGGGACGATCCCGGCGATGATTGCGATGTCGATCTGGTGCTGCGCGGACTCGAACGATTCCCGCGGACGCCCGGCCGGCCCGCAATCATGTGGGTCATCAGCCATCCCGATCTCGTCGGCGTGGAGGAGCTGCGCGAATACGATCACGTGTTCGTCGCCTCCGGATCGCTCGCCCGCCGGTGGTCGCGCGAGGCGGGCGTCGACGTGGCGCCTCTCCTGCAATGCACCGACCGGACCCTGTTCTTTCCCGATCCATCGGATGCCCCGAGGAATCGCGATATCCTGTTTGTCGGCAACTCCCGCAACGTCTTTCGGCCCGCTGTCCAGGCCGCGATAGAGGCGGGTCTGGCGCCCGCGGTCTATGGCACGCGCTGGGATTCGCTGATCGACCCGCGCCACATCAAGGGGACCACCATTCCCAACGCCGCGGTCGGCGAGCTCTATCGCAAGGCCGGCATCGTGCTCAACGACCATTGGCCCGACATGCGGCAGGCGGACATGCTGTCCAATCGCGTGTTCGACGCGCTGGCGTGCGGCGCGCCCGTCGTGTCGGATGAAATGGCGGGCCTTCCGGACGGCTTCGCCGGTTTCATCGACACATTCCGCGCCGACCGCCCGATCGGGCGGGCGATCTCGAGCGCGCTGGAGGAGGACGAGGGACGCCGAGCGGCGCGGCGCGCATTCGCGGAAATCGTCCGGCGGGACCATTGCTTCGACCGCCGTGCGGAAACCATCCTTGGCGCCGCCAGGGCCCTCGTCGAAGGACGGCGCCAGCCGGGCTCCGCCGCCTGAGAATTCGGCTGGTCCCGCCTCAAGGGCTGCCTGGAGCCGGTCACTCCGTATCCGCGAAGGCCTGCTCCAGAACCTGCATCAGGTGATCGGCATTGGCCCGGCTGAAGATGAGACCTGGGCGCAGCTTGATCACGTTGTCATGGGGCCCATCCGTTCCCATCAGGACACCCAGCTCGCGGCAGCGCTCCACGACCCGGCCGGCGCGTTCCGTCGCCGGCTCCTTGGTCCTGCGATCCTTGACCAGATCGATGCCCAGCATGAGGCCCAATCCCCGCGCATCGCCGATCACGCCGTATTTGTCCATGAGCGCCCGCATGCGTGTCAGCAGATCAGTTCCAATGATGGCGGCGTTGCGCAACAGTCCATCGCGCGCAATGATCTCCAGCACCTTCAGCCCGACGGCGCAGGAAACCGGGTTGCCGCCGAAGGTGTTGAAATACTCCATTCCGTTGGCGAAGCTTTCCGCGATCTCCTCGGTCGTCACCAGGGCGGCCATCGGATGGCCGTTCCCGATCGGCTTGCCCATGGTGACGATGTCGGGCATCGCCCCCTGGGTCTCGAACGCCCAGAGGTGGCTGCCCACGCGGCCAAATCCGATCTGCACCTCGTCCGCGATGATCACGGCGCCCGCATCGCGGGCGGCCGCGTGCGCCGCCCGCAGATAGCCCTCTGGCAGCACGATCTGTCCGGCCGAGCTTGGCAGGGACTCGGCGATGAAGGCGGCGAGGCCCCGCCCCTCCTTCGCCAGCATCGAGGCGACGTCCGCGACCGGCTGCGCATACCGCGCCCCGATCTCGGCCTCCGGCCAGTCCGCCGGCGCGCGGTAGCGGTCGGGCAACGGCACCTCCCAGGTCGTTGCGGGCCGCCCCTTGCCGCCCTTGCGCTTGTACTTGTACGGGCTGATGTCGATCAGCGCCTGGGTATGGCCGTGATAGGCCCAGTCGAGCGCGATCACGTCCCTGGCCTTGGTATGGTTGCGCGCCATGCGCAGCGCCAGGTCGTTCGCCTCGCTCCCGGTGCAGCAGAATGCCGCGACCCTCAGCTTCGCCGGCAGCGTCGCGGTCAAGGCGTCCGCGTAGGCGATGATGGTGTCATGCAGGTAGCGCGTGTTGGTGTTGAGGGTCGCCGCCTGCCGCGCGATGGTCTCGACGATCTCCGGGTTGCAGTGGCCAAGCTGGGCCACGTTGTTGTAGCAATCGAGATAGGCACGGCCCGTCTCGTCGATCAGCCATACACCTTCGCCGCGGA
>DASSBF010000158.1:0-26777 GCA_035699005.1 Dongiaceae bacterium | reverse complement strand
CCATGGCGGCGATGAACTCCTCGTTGGCGATGCGCTTGCGCGCGACCTCGGATTCCCGCGCCAGCGCTTCGGACAGCTTACGCTCCTCGTCCTGCGTGAACTTCGCGGGGTCGGCGGCACCGTCATAAACCGCACCGTCCTTCTTCTCCTCGATCCGCACGATATTGCTGGCGCGCCGATAGGCGGCGAGCAGGTTGGCGCCGGCTTCGCTCTCCACCAGGTCCTGCAGCGCCTTCACCCGCGCCATCATGCGGACGAGATCGTCCTCGTCGCCGAGTGCGAACACGGCGGCGATCAGGTCGTGGCGCACGCCCTGCTCCCTCAGCGCGACCTTCAGCCGGTCCGCGAAGAAATCGAGAATCTCCGTAAGAGCTAGTTCGCGATTTTGCAGAATTTGGCGTCTCGAACCTTCCGGCGGCAACGAGCTTTGCATCTCACCAATCTGCCGACTAACAGAGCCTGGCTGCTCCTGCACGTAAAACAGCAGCGCGCGATCGAGAACTGCTCGAAGCTTTAGTCGAACGCCATTTTCAATGATCAATCGGATGACTCCCAAAGCCGCCCTACGCAGTGCAAAGGGATCCTTCGAACCAGTAGGCTTCTCCCCGATCGCGAAGAATCCCACCAGACTGTCGATCTTGTCCGCCAGCGCCACCGCCACACTGACTGGTGCGCAGGGACACTGGTCGGCGGGACCAACCGGCCGGTAGTGCTCGGCAATCGCGTCGGCAACCTCCGGGGCGTGCCCCTCGATCCCGGCGTAGTAACGCCCCATGATCCCCTGGAGTTCCGGGAATTCCCCTACCATGCCGCTGGTCAAATCGGCCTTGGCGAGGCGTGCGGCCTCGGCGGCCTGTTGCGGGTCGCAGCCCGGAATGGCCGCCGCGAGGTGCCTGGCCAGGGCTTCGATGCGCGCGACCTTCTGGCCGACCGTGCCGAGCTTCGCATGGAAGATGATGTCCTTCAGCCCCGGCAGGCGTTCCGCCAACCGCACCTTCTGGTCCTGCTCCCAGAAGAACATGGCGTCGCTCAGGCGCGCCCTCAGCACCCGCTCGTTCCCGGCGATGATCTGCGCGCCCTTGTCCGGCGTGTCCATGTTGGCGACCACCAGGAAACGCGCCGCCAGCTTTCCGTTCTTGTCCTGGAGGGCGAAATACTTCTGGTGGGTGCGCATGGAGGTGGTCAGCACCTCCGGCGGCACTGTCATGAATTGCTGATCGATCCTGCCCATGAGCACGACCGGCCACTCCACGAGGCCGGTCACTTCGTCCAGCAGGCCGTCGTCCGGCCTGACGCTCAGGCTTTCCTTCAGGGCGCGGTCGCGGCATTGGGCCCAGATCAGGGTGCGCCGCTCCTTGGGGTCGGGCACGACCTTGGCGGCCTTCAGCTTGATCAAATAATCACTTGAATTTGCGACATTAATTTCCGCAGGGCTGAGAAACCGGTGACCGCGCGTGCGCGACGTGAAGATAAGGTTCGTGTTGCCGCCCATGGGAACCACCCCGGCCAGCGCCGCCCCATCGAACACCGCCAGCACATGATGCAGCGGCCTCACCCAGCGCTGCGTAAGATTGGCGAAGCGCATGCTCTTGGGCCAGGGCATCTGCTGGATGCACTCGATGACGATGCCGGGCAACACGTCCGCAGTCGGCTGGCCCTTCTTCTCGATCGTCGCGAAATAGAACACACCCTTGCCAGTATCGCGCTCCTCGCATTCCTTGATCGATTTGAGACCGGCGGACTTCAGGAACCCGTCGATCGCCGCCTGCGGAGAGCCGACGCGCGGCCCCTTGCGCTCCTCGCGCACGTCGGGCTGCGCGGCCGGCAATTCCTCCACCACCAGGGTCAGGCGGCGCGGAGTCACGTAGGTCCGCGCGAGGGTGAAATGCAGGCCGGCCGCGTGCAGCTTGTCGCTCATCAGGCGCTGCAGGTCCTCGGTGGCGCGCGCCTGCATGCGCGCGGGAATCTCCTCCGAGAACAGCTCGAGCAGCAATTCGGACATGGCTCAGGCTTTCTCGTGGGTGCGCTGGGCCGCTTCCCAGGCTTCGCAACAGCCCTTCGCCAGGGCGCGCACGCGGCCGATATAGGCTTGGCGCTCGGTCACCGAGATCACGCCGCGCGCATCCAGCAGATTGAAGATGTGGCTCGCCTTCAGGCACTGGTCATAGGCCGGCAGCGGCAGGGGCTGCGCCCCGTTCAGGAGTGCCCCGCACTCCTGCTCGGCGTCCTTGAAATGCTGCAATAACAATGTGATGTCCGAGCTCTCGAAATTGTACTCTGAATACTCCCGCTCGGCCTGGAGATAGATGTCGCCGTAGGTCATTCCATGGCCATTGAAGTCGAGGTCGAAGATGTTCTCGACCCCTTGCACGTACATCATCAGGCGCTCCAGGCCGTAGGTCAGCTCGGTCGAGACCGGGTTGCACTCGATCCCGCCGACCTGCTGGAAGTAGGTAAACTGCGAAACCTCCATGCCGTCGAGCCAGACCTCCCAGCCAAGGCCCCAGGCGCCCAGCGTCGGACTCTCCCAATCGTCCTCCACGAAACGGATGTCGTGGGCCATCGGGTCGATGCCGAGCGCCTTCAGGCTGCCGAGATAGAGATCCTGGCTGTCGGCCGGCGAAGGCTTCAGGATGACCTGGAATTGGTAGTAGTGCTGCAGGCGGTTGGGGTTCTCGCCATAGCGGCCATCCTTCGGCCGGCGCGAAGGCTGCACATAGGCGGCGCGCCACGGCTTCGGACCGAGCGCACGCAAGGTCGTCGCCCAGTGAAAGGTGCCGGCACCCATCTCCATGTCGTAGGGCTGAAGGATCACGCAGCCCTGCCTGGACCAATAGGTCTGCAGCTTCAGAATCGCGTTCTGAAGGCAGGTCTCGGGATTGGGCTTCCGCCCGCTCATCGCGCCCGTCCCCCTGTCATGGTGCGCTGCACCATAGTGACCGGGCCGGACGGTTGCAAGGCGCGCTCGAAACCGGAATTGACCTTCGGGGGCGCGATCAGCGCTGCCTAGGCAGCCATGGCGCGGCTGGCCATCTGGCGGCATTCCTCGGCGCAGGCGCGGCAGGCGGCCACGCATTCCTCCATATCGCCGATACGCTCGCAGTCGATGGCGCATTCCTCGCACAGCTTGGCACAGGTATCGCACTGCAGGATGTGGCTCGGCGACCCGATCAGCATCAACGCCACCGCGGTCCGGCAGACCTCCGCGCACGCCATCATGAGGCGGAAATGCGTCGGTTCGGTGTGGCGCCCGCCAAGGGGGAGGCAGTGTTGCATGGCGGTCTGAAGGCAAACGGCATGACAGCGCTGGCAAGCGTCGATGCAGGATTTCATTTCGCTGGAAAGATTGGGCATGGTTGTCACTCTGCGATGGAGATTGATCGTTCATGTCAAACAGCCATGCCCCATGGACCGGTTCCCGATGCGCACATCGCGAGCGATTTTTCAGCAGAGCTCCCGGACCGGCCTTCGGACTGCTGACAATTCTTGTCAGGGGACCCTGCATAACATCCGGGCCAGCGCGCCACGCAGGAATGGAGAGACCCCGATGGATGAAACGATCATCTTCCACCATGCGCCGATGACGCGCGGCAACATCGTGAGCTGGATGCTGGAGGAACTCGGCGTTCCCCACCAGATCGATGCCATGAGCCTCGAGCGCGGCGATCACAGGAAGCCCGGCTTTCTCGCAATCAATCCGATGGGCAAGATACCCGCCATCACCCACAAGGGCGTCGTCGTGACGGAGGCGGCGGCGATCTGCGCGTACCTCGCCGACGAATTCCTGGCGGCGAACCTGGCCGTCCCGATCGGCGATCCTCGCCGCGGACTCTATTTCAAGTGGCTGTTCTTCGGGCCGGCCTGCCTGGAGCAGGCGATCATCGACCGCTCGCTGAAGCGGCCGGTCTCGCAGGCGCCCATGCTCTCCTACGGCGACTTCGACCGGACCATGGACAATGTCGCGGGAGCGGTGGCGCAGGGGCCCTATCTCCTGGGCGGGCACTTCACCGCCGCGGACGTCGTCATCGGCTCGACGCTGCAATGGGGCACCATGATCGGCGCAGTGCCGGTGCGGCCTGAATTCAGCGCCTATCTCAGCCGGCTGCGCGAGCGACCCGCTTTGCAGCGCTGCTTCGCCAAGAACCAGGCGCTGCATGCCGAATTGCATCCAAGCGCTTAGCGCAATCTAAAAGGGGCACTTCTCGCGTCCGCAATTCTTGGCGCCGGCGGCGGGAACATAGGCGCCGCAGACCTTGCACTGCGCCATGTCTTCGACCGGCTTGGCGGGACTGCCCTTGGTGGCGGGATTCCGTGGATTGCGGTCAAGCTCCGCCCGCTCGCGCGCTTTCACCTGGTTGCGGCGATGCCACCACCAGATCACGCCGACGATCAGGACCAGGATCAGGAGTTTGGGAAAAGACGGAAACATCGGGCCATTTAGCGGTTGCCGCCGTGCCGGGTCAAGGAAGGCGTCACGTCTCCACAATCATCGGCAATGCAGCGCCGTCGCGCAGCACGCGTTCCAGCAGCGGCGAGAAACGACCGTCGGCCTCGTGCACGATGAGTCCTGGCAGCATGATCGCCGGCAGGCGCTGGTCCAGGCGGCCGGCAACGATCGCGCGGTGCGCCGCCGCACCTGCCTTCGGATGCAGCGGCTGGGTGACGAGGCCGCCACAGCGCGCGCCGAGAAGAGCCAGGAGCTCCGGCAACCGGTCGGCTCGATGTATGAAGGTGATGGTGCCGCCCGGCCGGGTCGCCCTGACGGCGGCCGCCACCCAGGCGGCAAGGTCGGCTTCGCCCTCCACGTTCGCCAGCGCTTTCTGCGGATTGTCGGAGGGAGTCGCCGTGCCGCGCTTCAGGTATGGCGGATTGACGACCGCGTGATCGGACGGTTGCGCGTAGATCGGCAGCGCGCGATCGAGGATGTCGCCGGCAAGAAAGCGCACCCGGTCGGCAAGGTGGTTCTCGCGCGCATTCCGTTCGGCGAGGTCCGTGAGATCGGCCTGCAGGTCGACACCAATGCAACGCACGTCCGGCACGCGCCGCGTGAGGCACAAGGCCGCCGTGCCGACGCCGCAGCCGAGATCGACGACAGTGTCGCCGGGTTCGGCCGGACAGGCGGCAGCCAGCAGAATGGGATCGATCGCCACGCGATAGCCGACCGCCGGCTGATGCAGCATCACACGCCCGCCGAGAACGGTGTCGAGCGTTGTCGCCGGCTTGGACGCGTCGTTCATGCGGGGCGCCGGATCTCCGTCTTCACAACCATCCGCTCCGTTCCGGCTCGTGCCACTCGTTGGCGGTCTTGAGGATCACGACCGCCTGTTCATAGTCCTCGTCCGCCACCATCAGGCGCTGTGGCAACACGCCGAGACTGCCCTGGACAATGCTGGCGTGGGTGTCGAACAGGATGGCGGCGATGCCGCCATCGGACAGGAGAGCGGTGAGGAAAGACAACCTCACCGGATCGGTGCTGCGAGCCACTTCCTTCACTCCGCCTCTCCCACTGCGCTGCCGCCGGAAGCCGCATCCATCGTTGCCATTGCGTTCCCGAATCCGGGCATTATGCTGCGAACCGGCGTCCGGCACCAAGCGATTGAATGGCTGGGCCGCGGCAATGGTTGGGAGCGAGGCGGCGCATGCGATGCCGCCGGAAAGGCATGGCGTGGCGGTCATCGTCAATCTGGAAACCGGGCGGGACAGGCAGCCGGATGCACTGGATCGTCTGACGCAGCTGGTGCGCGACGATCTGGACCGGGTGAACGAACTCATCCTGCAGCACATGCAGAGCCCGGTAGCCCTCATCCCGCAATTGGCGGGCCACATCATCGCCGCCGGCGGCAAGCGGCTGCGGCCGGTCCTGACCCTGGCGGCGGCCAGGCTGTGCGGGCATCCCGGCCCGCGCGCGGCCGGGCTGGCGGCCTGCGTCGAGTTCATCCATACGGCGACCCTGCTGCATGACGACGTGGTCGACGAGAGCGACCTGCGGCGCGGGGAGGCCTCCGCCAACGTGCTGTGGGGCAACAAGGCGAGCGTGCTGGTCGGCGATTTCCTGTTCAGCCGCGCCTTCCAGCTCATGGTCGCGGATGGCTCGCTGCGCATTCTCGAGATCCTGTGCGGCGCCTCGGCCAAGATCGCCGAAGGCGAGGTGCTGCAGCTCATGACCAGCAACGACACGGCGACCACCGAGCAGGCCTACCTCGAAGTCATCAAGGGCAAGACCGCCATCCTGTTCTCGGCCGCCTGCGAGGTGGGCGCGGTGCTGGCCGACCGGCCGAAGCGCGAGCAGGAAGCGCTGGCCGGCTTCGGGCTCAATCTCGGCATCGCGTTCCAGCTGATCGACGATGCGCTCGACTATTCCGCCAAACAGGAAGCGCTGGGCAAGAAAATCGGCGACGACTTCCGCGAAGGCAAGATCACCCTGCCCGTCATCCTTGGTTTCCTGCGCGGCGACGAGCGCGAGCGCGAGTTCTGGCGCCGCACCCTGGAACGGCAGGAACGGGCCGAAGGGGATTTGGCGGAGGCGCAGCGCCTGCTCGCGAAGCACAACGCCCTGGCAGACACCGTGCAGCGGGCCGCCCATTATGGCGCGGTCGCGCGCGACGCCCTCGGCATCTTCCCCGACAGCGCCGACAAGCGCGCGCTGATCGAGGTGGTTGATTTCTGCATACGCCGGGGACATTGATTCAGATGACAGAGAACAGAGAACAGATGACAGAAGTTGGCTGCTTTCTGACATCTGTCATCTGATCTCTGTTCTCTGATGCTGCCCTCAACCTCCGCCCTGCGCGCGCTCGATGCGGTTGCGCGTCTCGGAAGCGTGACCAGGGCAGCCGCGGAGCTCAACATCACCCGCAGCGCGGTCAGCCACCAGCTGCGCTTCCTGGAGCGCGAGCTGGGGTTTGCCCTGGTCGAGCGCGACGGGCGCGGCGTGGCCCTGACGCCGCGCGGCGAATCCTACGCGCGCGAAGTGCGCAAGGCGCTGCAGACCTTGTCCGATGCCAGAACCAAGTCGGCGGATGCGGCGCTGAGCGGGCGGCTGGTGATCAGCTGCGCGCCCGGCTTCGCCAGCTTCTGGCTGTGCGCCGAGATCGGCGCGTTCCAGCAGGCGCACCCACAGGCGCGCATCAGCCTCGTCACCCCGAACCGGTTCGACGATGTCAGTGCCCCGGACATCGACATCTACATCGCCTTCGGCAAAGGCGGATGGAACGGCAAATGGTACGAGCTGCTCGCCAACCTGCACGAAACGCCGGTCTGCTCGCCTGCGCTGATCAATGCCTGCGGCGGCTTGGCCAAGCCGAACGACATCGCCAAGCTGACGCTGCTGCATCTCGCCGATCACAGCGACTGGACCCAATGGCTGCTGGCCGCGGGCGCGGACGAGGTCGATCCGGCGCAGGGCATCGTCTTTTCCGACATGCACCTGGTAATCGCAGCGGCGCTGGCCGGCCAGGGCATCGCGATCGGCGACCCGATCATCGCGGGCGGCGCGCTCTCCGCCGGGCGGCTGGTGCGGCCCTTCGCGCTCGCCATCCGCGCGCCCAACTCGTACTATCTGGTTGCCGATCGCGGCCGGCTGAGGCAGCCGCTGGTCAAGGCCTTCCGGCACTGGATCGCCGCGCGGCTGGCTGCCCAGGGCGGCTCCGATGCGGACTAGCCTTTGGTGAGGAATGTTCAACAATTTGGCGAAATCTATTCGGTTTTCTGCAAATCGCGTTCACGCTAGGCTGACCGTCCCGTCTATCCAAGGAGCAATGCCATGAATGCACCCCTTGCCACGCCGACCGCCGAGACCTTCAGCCTGAAGCGCCGGGTCGAAAGCGGCGGAACGCCGAGCATGAACTACTGGGGCTGCAAGTCGGAATATGGCGTGCTGACCGACGTGCTGCTGGGCAAGGCGGACCACATCAAGCATCTGTCCACCTCCTCGCTCTCGCGCAAATATCTGCGGGAGAGCCCGTGCAACATCGAGGTCGCGAAGAAGCAGCATGCCGAGCTGATCGCCGCCTACGGCCATTTCGGGGTGAAGGTCCACTACCACCAGATGGACCCGAACCTGCCCTATCAGGTCTATGCGCGCGATTCGAGCTTCATGACGCCCTACGGCGCGGTCATCACCAACATGGCGAACTGGTGGCGCCGGGGCGAGAATTTCGCCGCCATCAGGAGCTACCAGGCCCTCGGCATCCCGATCTACGACATGATCACCGCCGGCCATTTCGAGGGCGGCGACTTCAACGTCATCGAGCCGGGCTGCGTGCTGATCGGCTGCGGCGGCGAGCGTACCCAGGACGAAGGGGCCCAGCAAGTCAGGGGCTGGTTCGAGAAGGAAGGCTGGGAGGCCAAGGTCACCTATTTCGATCCGTTCTATGTCCATATCGACCTGATGGTGGTGATGATCGCCGAAAAGCTGGCGGCGGTGTGTCTGGAGACCACTGCGCCGGATGTAGTCGCCTGGCTCAAGGCGAAGAGGATCGAGATCATCCCTGTGCCTTTCCAGGACACGGTGACCCTTGGCTGCAACGTGATGTCGCTCGGCAAGGACCGGGTGATCGCGCCGAGGCACAGCCGGACGCTGATCGAGGCGCTGAAGGCCCGCGGCTTCACCGTGGCGGAGATGGATATGAGCGAGATCTCCAAGACCGGCGGCGGCATCCATTGCATGGCCCAGGCGCTGCGCCGGGAGGAAGTCTAAGTTAATCGGTCAACCAACCAAAAAAGGCGCGCCAAGGCGAGGATCGGTCGGAATAAGTCAAGAATGGCTGTCCGAAAGTCGTTGGGATAGATTGACGAGCCTGGGGTCCGGTGACAGCGTGCTGGGGCGGGCCGAGCGGGTGTGATCAGGCGCCACGCATCGGAAAACAAAGAAAGAACTGAGACACAGGGAGGGCCGACGAGCTGATGCGGAGCAACCGCCGGCTTGGCCTCTACGAAGATAGTCCAACCGACCCGCCGCCGGCAGCGGGGATGAACCTTTGCGCCTAATTCGAAGGAGGGAAGTATCGATGTCTGAGAGCACGGAGAAACTGAAGCTGGCCGAGAAGCTGGTGGGCCGCGGGAAGGTCTCGCGCCGCCAGTTCGTGCAGCTGGCGCTGGCCGCGGGCTTCACCGCCGCAGCCGCCGAGACGCTGTTCGTCAAGGCGGCGCGCGCCGAGCCGAAAAGGGGCGGCTCCCCCAAGTTCGGCCTGGCGCACGGCGCGACCACCGATACCCTGGACCCCGCAGGCTATCCTGATACCGGCACGCAAATCCCGTTCTCAGGCAGCATGTCCAGTTGCCTGACCGAAGTGGACGTCGATGGCAACATCCAGCCCGACCTCGCCGAATCGTTCGAACCCGGCGACGACGCTTCGACCTGGATCTTCAAGCTGCGCAAGGGTGCCACATTCCACAACGGCAAGAGCGTCACGCCCGATGACGTCATCGCATCGTTCCAGCACCACATGGGTCCGGATTCCAAGTCGGGCGCCAAGTCGCTGCTGAACGACATCACGGAAATCAAGGGCGATGGTCCGGACACGGTCGTCTTTAAGCTGAAGTCGGCGAGCGCCGACTTCCCCTACGTCGCCAGCGACTACCACATCGTGATCATGCCGGCGAAGGACGGCAAGGCGGACTGGCAATCGGGCATCCGCACCGGCGCCTTCGTCTTCGGCGAATACGAGCCGGGCGTGCGCGCGCACCTGACGCGCAATCCGAGCTACTACAAGGAGGGCAAGCCCTATTTCGACGATGTGGAGTTCCTCACCATCGGCGACGTGACGGCTCGCACCGCGGCGCTGACTGCCGGCCAGGTGCAATGGATCGGCCGTGCCGATCTCAAGACCCTCAGCCTCCTGAAGCGCGACCCGAACGTGAACATCGAGGAGGTCACCGGCTTTGGACACTATACCCTGCCGATGCGGGTCACCGAGAAGCCGTTCGACAACGTCGACGTGCGCACCGCGCTCAAATACGCGCTGAACCGTCAGGACGTGGTCGACAAGATCTTCCTGGGCCATGCCAAGATCGGCAACGACAACCCGATCGCCCCGACCGTCAAGTTCGCGATCGATCCGGAACCGAAACACACCTATGACCCGGACAAGGCGAAGTTCCATCTCAAGAAGGCGGGGATGGAGAATCTGAAGGTGGACCTGTCGGTTGCCGACGCGGCGTTCAACGGCGCAGTCGACGCCGCCGTCCTCTATCAGCAGCACGCCAAGGCAGCGGGCATCGACATAAACGTCGTCCGCGAGCCGAACGACGGCTACTGGGACAACGTGTGGCTGAAGAAGCCGTGGTGTGCCAGCTACTGGAGCGGCCGTCCGACCTGCGACTGGATGTTCTCGACCGCCTATGCGGCCGGTGCAGCCTGGAACGAAGCCAACTGGTCCAACCCGCGGTTCAACGAGCTCCTCGCGCAGGGCCGCGCGGAAACCGACGAGAAGAAGCGCGCCGCGATCTATGCGGAAATGCAGCAGCTGCAGCACGACGATGGCGGCGGCATGGTGATCGTGTTCAACAACTATGTCGCAGCGTCGTCGAAGAAGGTCGCTCACGGCAAGATCGCCGGCAACTGGGAAGGCGACGGACTGAAGCTGGCCGAACGCTGGTGGATTGCGTAAGATGATGTGGCGGGGGTGGCCCTCTGTTTCGAGCGGCCGCCCCCACGCTGGGGTTCTATGGACTGCCCTTCCCCCGCCGAGGCCGGGGAAGCCTGCATTCAGCCCTGAAGGACGGCAATGAATCCAGTCGTCAGAACGGTTCTGCAGCGCCTGGGGCTCGGCATCGCGACGCTGTTCGTGGTTTCGATCATCATCTCGATGACCATCGCGATGCTGCCGGGGGATTTTGCGAGTTCGATTCTCGGACAATCGGCGACGCCTGAGACGGTTGCGGCCTTCCAGCGGGAGGTTGGACTCGACCGTTCGCCGGTATCGCGGTACATCGACTGGATCGGCGGAATCGCGCACGGCGATTTCGGCGAATCCTATGCCAGCGCGGGCAGCCTGGCGGGCCACCGCCGCGAGGTCGCCGAGATGATCGAGCCGCGGCTGCTGAACACTCTTTTCCTGGCCGGCGCCGCGGCCCTGATCGCGGTGCCGCTTGCGCTCATCCTCGGGGTTTTGGCGGCGCTCTACCGGAACACACTGTTCGATCGGGTGGTGAATATCGTTACGCTCAGCTCGATCTCCTCGCCGGAATTCTTCCTGGCCTACATACTCATCATGTTCCTGGCGGTGAAATTCCCGATCTTCGTCTCCCTGGCGAACGTGTCGCCCGACATGTCCCTGCTCGACAAGCTCTACGCCATAGCCTTGCCGACCTTCACGCTGGTGCTGGTGATCCTCGCGCACATGATGCGGATGACGCGCGCGGCGATCATCAACCTGCTGGCCAGCCCCTATATCGAGATGGGCAGGCTGAAGGGCGCAAGGCCGATGCAGATCATCCTGCGTCACGCGCTGCCGAACGCCTGGGCTCCCATTGCGAACGTGATCGCCATCAACCTCGCCTACCTGGTGGTCGGCGTGGTGGTGGTCGAGGTGGTGTTCACCTATCCGGGCATCGGACAGCTGATGGTGGATGCGGTGTCCAAGCGCGACCTGCCGGTGGTCCAGGGTTGCGCGCTGGTCTTTGCCGCGACCTACATCCTGCTCAACCTGTTGGCCGACATCGTCACCATCATCTCCAATCCCCGGCTGCTGCATCCACGATGACCGAGAGCGCGCACAGCCCCGAAACAGCCGTGATGCCTGCGGCGCGCCCGTCCGGTGGCCGCCGGACTCGGGGCGAGCGGATATGGCGGGCGCTGCGCAAGGCGCCCCCGAGCGCCTGGTTCGGGATCGTCGTCATCGGCATCTATCTGGTGGTCGCGATCTTCGCCCATTGGATCGCCCCCTATTCGGAGACGGCCCTGGTGGGCGGCGCCTACGAGCCCTGGGGCGAGCAGTTCCTGCTGGGCACCGACCAACTGGGGCGCGACATGCTCTCGCGCCTGATCTACGGCGCGCGGAACACTGTGGGCATCGCCTTCGTGACGACACTGCTGTCGTTCGCCGTCGGGGGCGTGCTGGGGCTGATCGCGGCGGTTTCCGGAGGCTGGATCGACCAGGTGCTGGGACGGATGATCGACGTGCTCATGGCCATCCCCCAACTGATCTTCGCCCTGGTCCTGCTGTCGATCCTGGGATCCTCGGTCGTGAACCTGATCCTGATCATCGCGCTGCTGGATTCGACCCGCGTGTTCCGGCTCAGCCGGTCGGTCTCGCAGGGCGTGGTCGTGATGGACTACGTCGAGGCCGCGCGGTTGCGCGGCGAAAAGCTGCCCTGGATCATGGGACGCGAGATTCTCCCCAATATCATGCCGCCACTGGTGGCCGAGTTTGGGCTGAGGTTCTGCTTCGTGTTCCTGACCATCGCCGCCCTCTCCTTCCTCGGCCTCGGCATTCAGCCCCCGACCGCGGATTGGGGCTCCATGGTGCGGGACAACGCCGCCCTCATCACCTATGGCGACATCACGCCGCTCCTCCCCGCCGGGGCGATTGCGCTGCTCACCGTTTCGGTCAATTTCGTGGTCGACTGGTTCCTGCACAAGGCGAGCGGACTGCGCGAATGAACAATACCGTGAAGCCAATAGGCGACGGGCGCACAAAGGGCGATGTCCTGCTGGAGATCCGCAATCTGCAGATCGAAGGCGAGAGCGATGAAATCTGGCGCCCGATCGTCAAGGGCGTCGACCTGACCCTGAAGCGCGGCGAAGTGCTGGGGCTGATCGGCGAATCCGGCGCCGGCAAGTCGACCATCGGCCTCGCCGCCATGGGATATGCGCGCGGCGGCTGCCGCATTTCCGGCGGCAGTGTCGTCTTCGATGGTATCGACCTGCTGGCGGCGGGTGACGAGGCGCGGCGCAAGCTGCGCGGCTCCCGTATCGCCTACGTGGCGCAGAGCGCGGCCGCTTCATTCAATCCGGCACATCAGCTGATGGCCCAGACCATCGAGTCGGTGACGCGCGAAGGGATCAAGGGCAAGGGCGAAGCGGAGAAGGACGCGGTCGAACTCTATCGCCGCCTGCGCCTGCCCAATCCGGAGGAAATCGGGTTCCGCTATCCGCACCAGGTCTCCGGTGGCCAGCTGCAGCGCGCGATGACGGCGATGGCGATGACCTGCCGGCCGGACCTCATCATCTTCGATGAGCCGACCACGGCGCTCGACGTCACGACCCAGGTCGAGGTTCTGGCGGCGATCCGCGACATCGTGGAGCAGTTCAGCACCGCCGCCATCTACATCACGCACGATCTGGCGGTGGTGGCGCAGATGGCGGACCGCATCAAGGTGCTGCGCTACGGCAAGCAGGTGGAGGAAGCGCCGACCCGCGAGATGCTGGCCAGCCCGCGCGAGGACTACACGAAGTCGCTGTGGTCGGTCCGCAAGCTGGGCAAGCAGGAACAGGCCGGCGGAGAGCCGATCCTCGAGGTCAGGAACGTGACCGCGGCCTACGGCAATGCGGTGCGGGTGCTGAGCGACGTGACGGTGACGGTCCCGCGCGGCCGCACCGTGGCGGTGGTCGGTGAATCCGGCTCCGGCAAGTCCACGCTGGCGCGCGTCATCACCGGACTTTTGCCGCCGCTGGAAGGCGAGATCGTCTTCAATGGCAAGACGCTGCCCCGCGCGCTCAAAGAGCGTGCGCAGGACACGCTGCGCCGCATCCAGATGATCTATCAGATGCCCGACACCGCCCTCAATCCGCGCCAGACCGTCTATGACGTGATCGGCCGGCCGGTCGAGTTCTATCGCGGCCTGACGGGCGCCAAGAAGGAAGCGCGCGTCGTCGAGCTGCTGAAGCTGATCGAGATGGATGAGGGTTACATCGACCGCCTGCCCGGCGAGCTATCCGGCGGCCAGAAGCAGCGCATCTGCATCGCCCGTGCGCTGGCGGCGGAGCCCGAGCTCATCATCTGCGACGAGGTGACCTCCGCGCTCGACCAGATCGTGCAGGAAGGCATCCTTCAATTGCTCATGCGGCTGCAGCGCGAGCTGCATGTCTCGTATCTCTTCATCACCCACGACATCGCGACGGTGCGCGCGATCTCGGACGAGATCGTGGTGATGTTCCAGGGCCGCGTCGTCCAGCAGGGACCCAAGACGCAAGTGCTCTCGCCTCCGCACCCGCCCTATACCGAGCTGCTGCTGTCGTCCGTGCCGGAGATGGATCCCGACTGGTTGACCAACCTGCTCACCCGCCGCAAGGACCAGCCCGTGGCGATGAAGGCGGGGGACCGGTAGCCGACCGGGCTTGCCTCCGACTGGCGGCCTCTGTATATAGCCCTCGCCCAGAAGTTCCCGACTGGGGCGACATGCCCCTGTTTTCATGTGTCGGAGTGTAGCTCAGCCTGGTAGAGCACTACGTTCGGGACGTAGGGGCCGGAGGTTCGAATCCTCTCACTCCGACCATTTCCTGCAGCCACTCCTCTCCCCGGCCAGCCCTGCATTTCCACCCGGCGCGCCTCAGCGATGGGCGGCGGCGAAGGGACGTGCCTCGGGGGGACGGGCTCGAGCCTTGCCGCCGCCGTGGCCAGCGACATGAGGGGTGAGCTTCGCCGGCCACGCCACTACGAGTGGCCAACTGAATCCAATTCCCAAGCCGCCCAAAGGTTCCGAACGCAAAAGTAGAGGGTAGCGCTTTCCCGCTGCCGGCAACGCATCCTGCGCCTCGCTGTTCCCGCAAAGGAACCAGGGAGAACCTCCGTGATCGCACGCGGCAGCATGCGCTGCTCCGCGAATCGGAAGCTTCCATCGATGGCGGAATCAGGCCGGACTGGATTTGCGAAGGCGGCTGGCTAGGCCGCCCGGCGGCTCTTCTCCTTGGCGAACGGGCTGAGGCCGAGCCATTGCTGCATGGAGCGGGCGAGCGGCTGGTCGCCCGCGAGCTCCAATCGGCCGGCGTCCAGCTCGGCCCGCACGCTGGTCAGCCCCATCCAGATCGCGGTCATGGTGCGCAGCGCGCATTCGACGAACAGGTCCACCTCGTAGCCCGGATCGACGTAGCACAGATCGACGATGTGCCCTTCGATCACCAGCCAGAAATACCGGCGGGCCGCCGGCAGCTCCGGGTAGTGGAACTGAATGATGGAGCGTCGCGCCGGAATCGGCGTCAGATCCAGGTTGCGCCGCATGTCCCACATGAGCAGCGACGGATCGAGGTTCTTCAGCGACGACTGCGTCTCGACCCAGCGTTGGCCCCAGATGCCAAGCGACATGACAAGCGGGCGCAGATCCTGTCCGGCCTGCGTGAGATGATATTCGACGATGCTGGCTTGGCCGGTCGGCCGGGTCTCGATGACGCCGCCCTGCTCCAGCTCCTTCAGCCGCTTCGACAACAGCGTCGGGGACATGCGCGGCACGCCGCGGCGCAGGTCGTTGAAGCGCACGCTGCCGGACAAGAGCTCGCGCAGGATCAGCGGGGTCCAGCGCGAGCATACGATCTCCGCCGCCATCGCGACGGGGCAAAACTGGCCGTAGCCTGCGGTCTGATCCATCGATGCCTCCCCTTGCGTATACCTTTGAGGATCCTCTGATCGTACGAGCGTGGGCGACGGGGCGCTACTCCAGTTTCTGGAGCGGTTGTCGCGCGGGCCGCGAACAGAGCCTCCTTGGTCTCCTTTTTTTCTTTTGATTCCAGCATCTTCCGCGCATTGCGGAGGTCTGGCCGGAAGCCGATACAGATCCTGAACTGGAATGAGACGGCTGGTGGCGCGATGATCGCCGCGGGGATTAGGACGCTTCTGCGGCGTCGCCAGTGGAGGAGAGCATTGCATGGCTGTGGTTGAGCTGAAACCCAAGTCGACCTCGGACGACCTGGTCGCGATCGCACGCCAACTAGGGCAGGAGTTCGCCCAGCGGGCAGCAGAGATGGACGAGACGGACACCTTCGTCGCGGAGAACTACGAGGCCTTGAAGGCCGCCGGTCTGGTGGAGGCCGGCGTTCCGCAGGAGCTTGGCGGCGGCGGCCATGACGTCGACTCGCTGGCTGCCATGCTGCGCGAGCTGGCGCGTCACTGCAGTTCCACGGCGCTTGCCTTCGCCATGCATACGCACCAGGTCGCGATTCCCGCCTGGCGCTGGCTGCATCAGAAGGCGCCGGTCGAGCCGCTGCTGAAGCGGGTGGCCGCCGAGCGCATCATCCTGCTGTCGAGCGGAGGATCGGACTGGATCGCCGGCTCCGGCAAGGCCGAGAAGGTGGAGGGCGGCTTCCGCATCAACGCGCGCAAGGTCTTCTCGTCGGGGGCAGAAGCGGGAAGCCTGCTGATGACCAGCGCCGTCTGGGACGGCGATGGCGATGGGCCGCAGGTGCTGCATTTCGGCATCCCGATGAACTCGCCCAACGTCAGGATCGTACCGGTCTGGAAGACCCTTGGGATGCGCGCGACCGGCTCGCACGACGTGCTGATCGACGGCCACGTCGTGCCGGACGCGTCGGTTGCGTTGAAGCGCAAGGCGGGCGAATGGCATCCGGCGTTCCACATCATTGCGATGATCGCGTTTCCCCTGATCTATGCGGTCTATCTCGGGGTAGCGGAAAGCGCGCGTGACATCGCGCTGGAGCTTGCGCGCAAGCGGCGGCCGGATTCCCACACGACACAGCTGGCGGGACGGCTCGACACCGAGTTGCGCGGCGCGCAATTGGCCCACGCCAGCATGCTTGCCGCGGTCCATGGAAACGCGCCGGGGCCCGAGACGACCAACGAGGTGATGATCGGACGCAGACTGGTCGCCCGCCACGCCATCGCAGCCGTGGAGCTGGCGATGGAGGCGGCAGGCGGGGCGGGCTTCTACCGCGCCGCCGGGCTGGAGCGCAGGTTCCGCGACATCCAGGGCGCGCGCTACCATCCCATGCAGGACGGTCCGCAAGCGACGTTCGCCGGGAGCATCGCCCTCGGATTGCCGACTGAACGGATATTCTAGACGGCTTGAGATAGATCGGCGGGAGGCATGATTGCAGCTTCCCGCCGATTCTGCCTGGCCCTAGTCGAGATAGTAGTAGTAACCGTCATCGCCACGGACCACGCGGTCGGGCGGGGCGGGGATCACTCTGTAAGCCGGCCGCACATAGATGACCCTGCCATCCTCATCATAGCGGTCGCCATAGGCTGGAGATCGATATACGGTTTCGTGGTCATAGGGACCGTTGTGGTCGGCGTAGGTCGTTTCGTTGAAGCGGTTGCTGCCAGTCGTGCCGCACCCCACCACCGCAGCGCCGGCGATCGCGAGCATGACGCCCGGAAGCGGTCTCATCATCCACCTCCTATTCCGCGTAGTAGTAGTAGCGTGTCACCGGAACATAGCGGTAGTCGGGCCGCGACGTGACGGCGCTGTAGGCCGGGCGGGAGGTCACCACACGATAGGCCGGGACCGGCTCGTAGTAGACATATCGCTGTTCGACCGGTTCCCGAACGTAGACAGGATCATGCTCGACCACCTTCGGTTGTTCCGCGTCCGAGCGGTACATGATCAGGTGGTCGTTGCCCTTTCCAGACCGGTACGGCGCACTTCCGCAGCCGGCAAGCAATACCCCGGCGCAGGCACAGATGACCATTCGTGAGAACACGTTCATCGCCTTAACTCCTTCGCCAATCCTCCTTGCATGAACAGATGGCGAGACGATCTGTCCCCACCTCGACCTCGGCCCTTTCGGCTGGTTAATATGCGCCTCTGCGAAGGGAGTGCTGAACGCGATGTCGATCGATGGTCTCAACGTCCTGGGCGAGATGGTTTCGACCGAGGCGGACGTGCTGGACAGGCACGCGTGCGATTGGTCGAACGTGCACCGGCAGCGGCCGCTCGCCGTGCTGCGCCCGCGCACGGTGTCAGAAGTCTCTGCGGCTCTGCGCGCGTGCGACGACGCCGGTATTGCAGTCGTGCCGCAGGGCGGCCTGACGGGCCTTGCCGGCGGAGCGACGCCGCAACCCGGCCAGGTTGTGCTGTCGCTCGAACGACTGAAAGGCATCGAGGAGATCGACCGGGACGGCGCCACCATGACGGTGCTGGCTGGCACACCGCTTGAAGTCGCGCAGAGGGCCGCAGGGGAAGCCGGGCTCTACCTTGCGCTCGACATCGGGTCGCGCGGCTCATGCCAGATCGGCGGCAACGTCGCGACCAACGCCGGCGGCAACCACGTGATCCGCTACGGCATGGCGCGGGCGCAAGTGCTGGGGCTGGAGACGGTGCTGGCTGACGGCACGATCCTCACCTCGCTCACCAAGGTGATGAAGAACAACGCCGGATATGATCTCAACCAGCTCTTCATCGGCTCGGAGGGAACGCTCGGCATCGTAACCCGCGTCGTGCTTCGCCTGCATGCGCGTCCGCGCAGCAAGAGCACGGCCTTGATCGCGACCGCCGGATACGATGCGACCGTAAGATTGCTGCGCCGATTGCAGGCCTCGCTGGGCGAGGTCAGCGCGTTCGAAGCGATGTGGCCCGGCTTCTATCGCTATGTCACCGATCATCCCGCGACGGGCGTGAAGCCGATGCGCGGCGATCACCCGTTCTACGCCCTCACCGAATTCCAGGGCAGCGAGCCTGAGCGCGACGGCGCGCGGCTGGAGGAATCCCTGGGCGCGGCGATCGAGGCGGGCGAAGCGCTCGATGCCCTGATCGCGCAATCGGAACGCGAGGCACGAAGCTTCTGGAGGATCCGCGAGGGCGAGGCCCTGGACCTGCTGCCCTACCTGATCAATTTCGACGTGAGCGCCCCGACGGTGCAGCTTGGCGCCCTGGCGGAGCGTCTGAGCGCGGCTCTTGCCGCACGCTGGCCGGAGGGGCGTTTCTTCGTCTACGGCCACATCGGCGATGGCAACATCCATCTGTCCGCCTGGGCAGGCGGGACGATGAATTCGATGGCGCACGAGATGGACGAGATCGTGTACGGCGAGGTGCGGCGGATCGGCGGCAGCATCTCGGCCGAGCACGGCATCGGCACGCTGAAGCGCGCCTATCTGGGCCACAGCCGGTCGCCGGCGGAGATCGACGCGATGCGCAGGATCAAGGCGGCCCTCGACCCCAAGGGTATCCTCAACCCCGGCAAGGTGATCTGAATGCAATCCGTCCGCTCCATCTCGGTCGTCGGCTGCCATGCGGAGGGCGAGGTCGGCGACGTCATCGTCGGCGGCGTCCTGCCGCCCGCCGGGTCGACGATGTTCGACAAGATGCGCACCATGGAGCGGGAGCATGACCGCATCCGCAGGCTGCTGATGTGCGAGCCGCGCGGGTCGGTCGCGCGGCATCTCAACCTCATCGTGCCGGCGACCCGTGCCGAGTGCGATTTCGGCCTCATCATCATGGAGCCGACGGAGTACGTGCCGATGTCGGGCTCGAACCTGATCTGCACGGTCACGGTGGCGCTCGAGACCGGCATCGTGCCGATGCGCGCGCCGACCACGGAAGTGACGGTCGATACCCCCGCCGGACCGGTCAAGGCGGTCGCCAGGTGCCACGACGGCAAATGCCAGTCGGTCGAATTCGGCAACGTGCCGTGCTTCGTCGACAAATTGGATGCGGTGATCGATGTCGCGGGCGTGGGGTCCGTGACGCTCGACGTCGCCTATGGCGGAATGTTCTACGGCATCGTGGACGCAACAAAGCTGGGCTTCGCGGTCACTCCGGACGAAGCACGCGAGCTGGCCGTGCTCGGCGAGAAAGTGCGGCTGGCGGCGCGCGAGCAGCTCGACGTCGTGCATCCCGAAAACCCGGACATTCGCGGCGTTTCGATCGTCCAGCTCAATCGACCGTTCGAGGGCGTGGGGCAGACGACGCGCAATACCTGCATCGTCGCGCCCGGCCGCTCCGACCGCAGCCCGACCGGCACCGGCACCTGCGCCCGCATGGCGGTGCTGCACGCGCGCGGCCAGATGAAGATCGGCGACCGCATGGTTCACGAGAGCATCATCGGCTCGCGCTTCAAAGGCACGATCGCAGGCGAGACCACCATCGCCAGCCGCCCCGCCATCCTGCCGCGCATCGAGGGCCGGGCCTGGATCACCGGCTTCCACACCTATTGCCTGGACGCAGGCGACCCCTATCCGCAGGGCTATGTGGTGGCGGATACGTGGGGCGTGACGGGGAAGATGAGCCAGTAGTCAGGGATCAGGTATCAGAGGTCAGATCGACTATGCTGATTCTGATACCTGGGTTCTGATCCCTGATCCCTAATCACGCCGCCAGCTGCTGCAGCCGGCTCAGCAGGTAGTCGAGGTTGCGCTCGTCCAGCTTCTCGAGGCGCGTCAGGACGCGCTCGATCACGCGGGCGGCGAAGCGCTGGCGGTCGCGGTCGCCGCCGTCATAGTCCATGTCGCGCGCCACGTCGAAGGCGGCACGGAAGGCGGGGAACAGGTCGAGCGGCAGGTGGGCATACTGGTAGATCGACTGCAGGCCGAGCACGCCCTGGTCATGGATCAGCAGCCGCGCGTTGATGATCGGCACGCCCGAGAGCACAGACATGGCGGCTTCGAAGAACGCGATGTCGCCGCCGCACAGCGCGCGCAGGACCAGCGTCGGCGACAGGCGGCCGGACTTGTGGAGCTGCTGGGCGAACTCGATGACATCGGTGCTCTTGGCGCCGGCGGGCAGCAGCATGATGGTCGCGCGCTCGCGCGCCGAGAGAACGAGATCGGCAGCGGTCTCATCGGAGAGATCGTGCTGCTCCACCAGGTAGTCGCGCATGCTCTGCGAGACGATGGTGACAATCCGTTCGGACAGGCGCAGCGGCAGGTTGGGCCGCATCACCAGCGAATTGGTGACGCGCACGTCGGAACCGTGCTTGTCGAGAATCTTGGACACCTCGGTCTCGCCGAGCGCGGCGCCCTTGTTGGCGGCGAGCGCGGCGACCACGCCGCCGCTCTTGCCATGGTCGATCAGGGCGTTGGCGACCTCGCCGGAGACTTCGGCGCGCTTGGCGACGGCCGTCTGCTTCTCCGCGCCCGAAGACCGGACGATGTCGATGAGGTCGGCATCGCTCAGGACCTTGGAGAATTCCAGCACCGGCAGCGAGACCTGCTCGACGTCCTTCGCCATCTGCAGCGCGATATCGTGCGGCAGGTTCGCGCTCGACTTGAGGTGGGTGGACAGCGATTCGCGGACCTTGACCTCGGCGTCCCGGACCATCACGCGGAAAATCTGTTCCGCGAGCGCGCGTTCGCCGGGCGAGAGCTCGCCCTGCTCGAATGCCTCGGCGACCTTGGCGGCGGTCTCGGCGCGCATCTCCCCGCTCGGGTTGGCGATCAGCCGTCTGACATCCGCTTCGGTCAGCATTTTTGCCATAGGAAACTCCGTGATTCGGCCCCAACCCACTGGCTCGAAGCCGTTTGCCCAGTCAAACAAAGAAGGGTTAATAATCCGCTACTTGGCGGGCCTCGGGCCGGTCACGGCGCGGTCGATCGCGCGGCTCAGTTTATCAACGATTTCATCCACTTGCTGATCGGCCAGGATGAAAGGCGGCGCCAGCACGACGTGATCGCCGCGCACGCCGTCAATGCATCCGCCGGTGGGATAGCAGACCAATCCCTCTTCGAAGCCGGCACGCCGAATACGCTGCCAAAGCCTGGCTGCCGGATCGAACGGCTCCTTGCTGTCGCGGTCCGCCACCAGTTCGATCCCGATGAAAAGGCCGCGGCCGCGGATGTCGCCGACATGCGGATGCTGGCCGAAACGCTCCTCCAGCCGTGCGAACAGCAGCGCGCTCAAATGCCGCACGCGGGCCAGCAGCCCTTCCTGCTCGATCGCCTTCTGCACGCCAAGCGCGGCGGCCACGGCAATAGTGTGGCCGGCGTAGGTGTGGCCATGCTTGAGGCTGCCGGAGCCGTCGGCGATGGCATCGAATATTTTCTGCGAAATGAGCAACCCGCCGATCGGCTGATAGCCCCCGCCGAGGCCTTTCGCCATGGTCAGGATGTCGGGTGCCACGCCGTCTTCGTTGCAGGCATACATGTGGCCGGTGCGCCCCATGCCGCACATGACCTCGTCGAACACCAGGAGCACGCCATGGCGGTCGCAGATTTCGCGCAGACGTCTGAGATAGCCAGGCACCGGCGGTGCGCAGCCCAGGGACGCCCCGACCACCGGTTCGCAGAAGAAGGCGGCGACATTCTCCGCGCCCAGGCCTTCGATCGCAGCATCGAGCTCGTCGGCGACGCGCAAGCCGTATTGCTCCGCGCTTTCATCCGGGCGCCGGCCGCGATATTCGTAGCAGGGCGCGATGTGCGTCACGTCCATCAGCAGCGGCTGATACGGCGCGCGCCGGTTGGCATCGCCGCCCAGCGCAAGCGCACCCAGCGTGTTGCCGTGATAGGAACGCTCGCGCGCGATGAACAGCCGGCGCGAGGGCTGTCCGATCTCCAGGAAGTACTGGCGGGCCAGCTTCATCGCCGCCTCGACCGCCTCCGATCCGCTGCCGACGAAGAAGGTTTTGGTCAGGCCCTCGGGTGCCTGCGCCACCAGCCGCGCGGACAGTTCCTCGATGGCCGGCGTGGTGAAGAACATGGAATAGGCGTAGGACACTGCATCGAGCTGGCGCTTGATTTCCTCGATCACAACCGGATGCGTATGGCCGAGGCATGAGACCGCCGGCCCGCTCGAGGCGTCGAGATAGCGCTTGCCATCCTCGTCGATGAGATAGGCCCCCTCCCCCTTCACGATGACCGGCACGGGGTTCTGCAGGTCACGGTGGAACAGCGCGCTTTTCTTCGGTTCCAGCAGCATGGGGATCCTATGCCATTGCTAAGCGTGCGCGGTGAGGACGCGCACCACGATATTCTCGAACGCCAGGCTCGCGGCGCGATCGAACGCATCGACGATCTCCGGCAGCGAACCGCCCGCGGCCGCCACCTTCTCCTCGGTCGCAAAGCTGGCGATGATGCGACGGTCGGGCATGCGGATCAGCTTCGCTGTCAGGCGCAGATGGGCGGTCGGCGCCGAACCGGCGAACTCGGCCTGGAAATCGCGCAGCTCCGATTGCAGCACGTAGTCGGGCTTGAGGCCGATGGCGTCGCGGCCCACCGCAAGGATCGCGCCCGAGGCCTCGAAACTCTCGATCAGCTTGTCCTGCAGCAGGATCGGCGCGTTGTCGGCCCAGGCGCCCTTGGCGAAATACTCGATCACGCCCGGCGAGCGCGTCAGGGCGATGCGCGTGGTATCCAGGTCGGCGGAGGCGACCGGAATCCCCACGATGAGCTGCCAGTGGACCTTGGGCAACGACCGGTCGAACCGCGTCACCGCCGAGAGCGTATAGAGCGGCACCGGATCATTGACCTTGGGGATCAAGCCGCAGCCGGCGAGCGCGGCCCCGGCGGCCAGACCGAAATGGCGCCGGGTCATCATGGCGTGTCGACCCCCTTGCTGCGGTCGTTCAGGAGGAAGCGCGCGGGATCCTTCTCGAACTGGTGCGAGATCCGCGTCATCGAGGCGACCAGCCGGCGCAGCTCGCTGACCAGCTCGCCCGCCTCGTAGAGCGTGGTGGCGGAGAACTGCTTCAAGGGCTCGCGGTTGTCCTCGATCACCGACGAAAGCTGCTTGGAGGTCTTGTCGAAGCTGTCGGCCATCTTTGTAAAATTGCGCGCCGCCTCGCTGGCATCGCCGCGCACGTCGCCCACGGCGCCGCGCAATTCGACCGCAAGGGCGGAGAATTGCCTGGCCGCGTTATTCAACTCCTGGATCGCGCCGCTGGCATTGCTCATCACGCCCTCGGCCGAGTTCGCCTCGCCGGACAGTTGCCGCGTGATCGCCTCGAGGTTGGCGAGGGAGCTGCTGAAGGCCTGGCGGTTCTTGTCGCTGAGCAGGTCGTTCATGCGGTTCGTGATCTCGTCGATCTTGGTCAGGAGATCGGGAACGCGGCGCACGATCTGCTCCAGAGCAGACGGACCGGCAACGATCTCGCTGTCGGGCGCGAGCAGTTCCGCGGTCTTGGTGCCACGGCTGATCTGCACGATGACGCCGCCTGCGATCCCCTGCAGCTCGAGCGTCGCCTTCGAATCCACGCGGATCGGGGTACCGTCGCGGATCGACAGATCGACGCGCGCGAGCTCGCTGTTTTCCGGGTCGATGCGCACGTCGGTCACGCGGCCCACCGGGATGCCGCCGAACAGGACCGTGCTGTCGATCCGCAACTGCGACACCGAACCGGAAAAGCGGACATAGTAGTCGTAGTATTTGGCCTCTCCCTGGAAGCCGGCCAGCCAGAACACGAAGAAGGCGATGGCCAGCACGGAGCTGAGGACGAACGAGCCTACGGTGATGTGCCTGGCGCGCGTTTCCATGCCCCAAGCCCGCTCAGCCCGCCGCCACGCCGGCGGCGCGCGCGCGCGGCCCATGGAAATAGCTCTGAATCCAGGGGTGCGGATCGTGCATCAGTTCTTCCAGGGTCCCCACCTTGATCTTCCTGTCTACCAGGACGGCAATCCGGTCGCAAATCGTGACCAGCGAATCGAGATCGTGGGTGATCATGACCACGGTCAGGCCGAGGCTCTGCTGCAGGCTGCGGATCAGCCGGTCGAACTCGGCGGCGCCGATCGGATCGAGGCCAGCCGTGGGCTCGTCCAGGAACAGGATCTCCGGGTCGAGCGCCAGGGCCCGCGCCAACCCCACGCGCTTTTTCATGCCGCCCGAAAGCTGGGACGGGTACTTCTGCGCCGCCTCGATCGGCAAGCCCACCAACCGCACCTTCAATCCCGCCAGTTCCTCCATCAGGTCGCGCGGAATGTCGCCGCGCTCCCGCATCGGCGCCTGGATGTTCTCGGCCACCGTAAGCGAGGAGAACAGCGCTCCATTCTGGAACAGGACGCCCCACCGCGTCTGAAGCCGCCGCGACGCCTCGTCATCCAGCTCGCGCGTCAGATGGCCGAGGACGCGGATATCGCCGGCTGCCGGGCGGTTGAGGCCGATGATCGTGCGCAGCAGCACCGATTTGCCGGAGCCGGAGCCGCCAACCACGCCCAGGACCTCGCCTTGCCTCACGTCGAGGTCGAGACCGTCATGCAGAACCTGCGCGCCGAATTGGTTTACCAGACCGCGAATCTCGATCACGTTCGCACTGTGCCGGCCGGCCGCGTCTATGCTGCGCTCGGCCATTCAGATGCTCAGGATCGAGAACAGGATGGAGAACAGGGCATCGAAGATGATGACCAGGAAGATGCCCTCCACCACCGAACGCGTGGTCATGGTGCCGACGCTCTCGGCGCTGCCGGTGACGCGCAGGCCCTCGAAGCAGCCGACCAGCGCGATCAGGATGGCAAAGACCGGGGCCTTCACCATGCCGACCCAGAACTGCGTCGCGTTCACCGCATCGTTCAACCGGGCGACGTACTGGTCGAACGTCATCCCGATGAGCAGCACGCACATCACCCCGCCGCCCAGCAGGCCCATGAGGTCGGCAAAGAAAGTCAATAGCGGCAGCGTAATGACGAGCGCCGTCACGCGCGGAATGGCCAGCACCTCCATGGGGTCGAGGCCCATGGTGCGCAGCGCATCCACTTCCTCGCTCACCTGCATGGTGCCGATCTGCGCCGTGAAAGCCGAGCCCGAACGGCCGGCGACGACGATCGCAGTCAGCAGAATGCCCATCTCGCGCAGGACGGAGATGCCGACCATGTTGACGGTCAGGAACTGGGCGTTGAACTGCCGCAACTGATCCGCGCCCTGGTAGGCCAGAACCACGCCGACCAGGAACGAGATCAGGCCGACGATCGGCAGGGCATTGATCCCGGTCTGCTCGATGTGAACCAGGAGCGGCACGACGCGGAAACGCCGCGGGTTGGCGATGACCCGTCCGGCCGCCAGCACGAACTCGCCAAAGAAGGCGATCAGATCCAGCGCCTCCGCAAGTGCTTGCTCCAAACCGGCTCCGACATCCGCGACCCAGTCGCTGATGGTCCGGCGCCGGGGACCGCCTGCGCTGGCCACGGGACCCGCTGCCAGTACGCGCTCCGCCAGCGGCTGGAACTCCGCCGGCAGGTTCCGCCACGGAATTTCCCGCTGCTCTCCCTGGCCGGTGGCGCGCGCGAGCAGCCAGGCGCCGGCGCTGTCGATCGCCGCGATCTCGCCCAGCTCCAGCGCGCGCGGCGCGGCCTCGATGGACAGGGAGCCGACTTGCCGGTCGAGCTCCGCCACATGTTCCACCGTCCAGGCGCCTCCTGCCTGCAGCACGGCGCCATCGCGCCCTTGCGTCAGTCGGATCCAGCCGGGTTGGTCGGTCATGCGGTTGGAAATTCCACCCTGGGCGTGCCGCCTGCACGCGCCGGGCAGAATAGCAGGTCACGGGATCAGGACAATAATCGGAGCCGACTCCGGCCTAGACCGCCAGGACGGCGGCAAGATGCTGCGGCAGCTCCCGCTCGGCGTGGCGGGTGAGATCCTTCGGCAGCTCCGCCGTCACCATCTTGCGCGTGGCGTCGCCGAGCTCCGTGCGCAGATCGCCGAGGGTCGCCGGCGGCGCCACCAGGATCAGCCGGTCGAACGCCTTGCTGGCGGCCGCCGAATCCAGGACCTTCGCCATCTCGCGCGCGAACTTGTGCTTCTCGAACCGGTGCCATTCGGTCTGCGGCTCCATGGCCGACCGGCCCTCGCCAACGCTGTTGAACGCGCGGCCGGGCTTGTCCGACAGGATGTCCCGATCGTGGTGATGCAAGTCCGCTTTGTGGGTTGCACCCGACACGGCCTGCAGGCCCTTGCCTACCCCATGATTGGCATAAAGGCGCGCCCGGGCGCCGTCGGCGACCAGAACATAGGTCACGGTCTTTTTCATG
>DASSBF010000157.1:0-28198 GCA_035699005.1 Dongiaceae bacterium | reverse complement strand
GGGAGCGATTTTCCGCGCAATACGCGCGCGCGATTCCGCGCCGCGTATTGGGCAATAGTCGGGCAAGATCGGTCGATTCATCCTGTCCTAAGCGCCTAACTGATTGAAATTATTGGCGACCCCAACGGGATTTGAACCCGTGTTCTCAACGTGAGAGGCTGATGTCCTAGGCCACTAGACGATGGGGTCGCTGAAATGGCGCGCCCCGCCATGGGTCGGGCCGCCGCATCTGATACGGGATGCCGCTCGCCGGATCAAGCGGTTTGTGGGTCGGCGCCCATGCTCCGCCCTACTCGGGAATTTTGCCGCAGCTTCAGGCCGTTATGCCCGCCGGCTCAGAGGTCGAACCCATAGAGCCGGGCCGGGTTGTCGACCAGGATCTGGCGGCGCACGGCCTCCTCGGGCGCCCAGTCCAACAGCAGGTCAAGCAAGGCAGCATCGCTGGGGTAGCCGACCTTTTCCGCCAAGGCATGCGGCCAGTTGGTGCCCCAGATCACGCGCTCGGGCGCGGCCTTGATCAACGCGCGCATCAGGCGTCCGACATCTTCGTAGCCGGGCGCGCCGGATTTCGAGAACTCGTAGGCGCCGGCGATCTTGACCCAGCAGCGGCCGGTTTCCACCAGGCGCAGCAGGCTGCGGAACGCCTCATGGTCGGGTGCGACCGGCTCCAGGAACTTACCGCAATGGTCGATGACGTAGTCGAGCGGCAGGCGGCGCAGCTGCGCCTCGCGCTCCGGCAGCGTGCGGCCGTCGAGCTGCACGATGGCGCTCCATCCGAAGGGACGCACGCGCGCCGCCATCTCGTCCATGTGCGCGAAGGTGAGCGTGCCGCCGAGCAAGCTCATGAAACGGATGCCGCGCGCGCCCGCGGTCGTCAGGCGGTCGAGCTCCTCGTCGCTGACGCCGGGTTTCACCACCACGACGGCGCGCGTGCTGGCGCCAAGCGCCTTCACGCCCGCCATGGTGGCGCGATTGTCGTCGCCATAGGCGTTCGGCTGCACCACGATGCAGCGGTCGATGCCGAGCCACTGCTTGACCCGCGCGTAGTCCTCGACTGTCGCGTCCGGCGGGTTGAGCGTGCCGGGCAGCGCGGGATAGGCACGGCTGTAGAAATGCATGTGCGTGTCGCAGGTGCCCGCCGGCGTTTTCAGGCGCGGCGGCGGGCCGGATAGGGTGCGGGTAAAGGAAGTGCTGGACACGTCGCGCCCCACCCTACTCCGTCATGGGCGGACTTGGTCCGACCATCCACGAGTTCGCCTGTGCGACAACGAGACGACGGGCAGAAACTCGTGGGTGGTCGTGCCAAGCACGACCATGACGAGTGAGAGCGAAGGAACGCCGAGCATCCTCACCTCACCCGGAACTTCTCGAATGCATCCATGTCGGGCTCGAAGCCGAGCCCGGGGGCGTCGGGGATGTGGATCACCCCTTTCTCCGGCAGCGGGATGTCGCGGCCGGCGTAGCCGGCCGGCTCGATGTAGAGATACTCGACCATGCCGATCTCCGGCGCGTGGGCGGCGAGCTGCAAGGTCGCCCACCAGCCAGGCCCGAAATAGGGCGAGTGCGGCATTACCTGCTTGCCGACCAGGCGAGCCGCATCGACCACTTTCATGAATTCGAGAACGCCCCCGATCTTGGTGACGCTCGGCTGCACAAAGGTCACGGCGGAGATGAGCTGCCGGAACGGGAAGGCGGTGCAAGCATTCTCCCCGGATGCGAGCGCGACACCGAAGCGCTCCTCCAGGCTTGCCAAGGTTTCGTAGTCCTCCGGCGGCCAGATCGGCTCCTCGACCCAATAGAGGCCGAGCGCTTTCATCTTCGGCAGCAGTTCTTCGGCCTGGGCCTGGCTCCAGTTGCAGTTGACGTCCGTGGTGAGGCGCACGTCGCGCCGGACCGCATCGCGGCCGGCCGCGATCGGCTCATAGGCGATCTCGTGCAGCTTCACGTCGCGATAGCCGTCGGCGATCGCCTTGGCGGCGACGTCGCGCACCTCGCGCGCGCCGCCGTAGCGCACCAGGCTGGCGTAGGCCGGCACGCTGCCGCGCCGGCGGCCGCCGAGCAGGGTCGCAAGCGAGACGCCGGTACGCTTGGCCGCGATGTCCCACAACGCCATCTCGATACCGGACCATGCGAAGATGGTGATGCCGTAGCGGCCTTGGATGTGGAGCTGGCGCTGCATCTCGCGGCTCAAAGCGGCGATGTCGTGGCAGGCCTGGCCGGCCAGGCGCGGCGCGAACATGTCGCGCACCGCCGCCTCGGTCGCGCTGGTGCAGGCATAGGCGAAGGCCTCGCCCCAGCCGACCAGACCGTCGCCGGTCTCGACCCGCACCAGCAGCACGTCGCACTGCGTCCAGCCGCGCGGCTTCACCCGCGGCCCGTCGTAGCGATCGCCGAACGGGATATCGAGGCGGATGGTGTCGATGCGGGCGATGGTGGTCATGCGACGGGTTCCACGTGCTCTATTCTCGAACAGCCCTGCGCCGAGCTACTTACCATCGCGCACCCGCTCCACCCCGCCTTCGAACTCCGCGCTGGCGAAGGGGCCACCCTGGTAGTAGTCGCCGACGGGATCGGGCGCGCGCCTGGCCTGGCCTTCGCGCGCCTGCCGCAGCATGGTCTCGGAATCGCCGGTCGGCTTGTAGCCGTAGCGGTAGGCGTCGGAATTGTCCCACCAGCCGCGGGTGTTGGCCGACGCGCCATAGAAGATCTCGTAGCGCAGATCGGGATGATCGAGGCCGATGCGGATGAGCTGCACCAGGTCCTCCGGCTTCAGCCAGATCGAAGCAAGGCGCAGGTCGGTCGGCCCATCGCTGACGTTGCCGATGCGGAGGCACAGCACGTCGAGCTCGTATTTGTATGCATAGAGCGCGCCGAGTGCCTCGCCGCACGCCTTGCTGACGCCGTAGCGCGTGTCGGGCAGCAGCGTGACATCGGTGCCGACGCGCTGGTCGCGCGGGTAGAAGCCGACGACATGATTGGTCGAGGCGAACACCACGCGCTTCACGCCCTTGCGGCGCGCGGCCTCGAACAGGTTGTAGGTGCCATGGATGTTGGACTTGAGGATGGTGTCCCAATCCGCTTCCACCGACTGCGCGCCGAAATGGATGATGCCATCCATGCCGTCGGCCGCGCGCTCGACCTGAACGATATCGGCAAGGTCGGCGGCAACGAATTCTTCCTCCGGGCGAAGATCTTGCGGCGCCCTCAGATCGCTCAGGCGCAGGTCATAGGCTGGCGGCAACAACCTGCGCAACCGGCCGCCGATCCCGCCGCCCGCCCCCGTCAGCAGAACGCGCTTCATTGCGGACCGAGCTGGTCGATCAGCGCTTTCAACGCCGCCCGCTCCTCGTCGCTGCAATCGAGCAGCGGGGTGCGCACCGGCCCGGCGGAATGGCCGACCAGATCGACACCGGCCTTGACAATGCTGACGGCATAGCCGGCGCGGCGGTTGCGGATCGCGGAATAGGGCATGAAGAACTCATCCAGCAGCCGGTTGACGGTCGTGGCATCGTCCGTCGCGATGGCCCGATGGAATTGCATGGCGGTCTTCGGAATGAAGTTGAAGACCGCCGAAGAATAGACCGGAACGCCCATGGCCTTGTAGGGGGCAGCGAAGAATTCCGCCGTCGGCAGGCCGCCCAGATAGGCGAACCGGCCGCCCATGCGCCGGCGCACCGCCACCATCAGCTCAAGATCGCCGATGCCGTCCTTGAAGCCGATCAGGTTCGGGCACTGCGCGGCCAGCTTTTCCAGCGCGTCGGGGCCGAGGCGGCAGACCCCGCGGTTGTAGACGATGACACCGATCCGCACGGATTTGCAGATCGCCGCGAGGTGACGCGAGATGCCTTCCTGGTCCGCCTCGACCAGATAATGCGGCAGCACCAGCAGGCCGGCCGCGCCAAGCCGTTCCGCTTCCTTGGCATAGGCGATGGCCTGGCGGGTGCCGCAGCCGGTGCCGGCGATGATGGGAACCTTGCCCTTGCAGGTGCCGACCGCCGTCTCGATGACGGCGGAGTATTCATCGGCCGCGAGAGAGAAAAACTCGCCGGTGCCGCCCGCCGCGAACAAGGCGGTGGCGCCGTATGGCATCAGCCATTCCAGCCGCGCGCGATAGCCGGCTGGGTTGAAATCGCCGCTCCGGTCGAAGTCGGTGACGGGAAATGACAGAAGCCCGCTGCCGAGGATGGCTTTCAGTTCACTGGGATCCATCGCGCTTCCTTCTTACGCGCCTTCGCCGTCGGTCATGGCCAGACGCAGCCGCTCCCGCGAGTTGCTGAGATGCAGGCGCATGGCGGAACGCGCCGCATCGGCGTCCTGGCGCCTGATCGACTGGTAGATGTCCTCGTGCTCGCGGTTGACGCGGCGCAGATATTCCTGCCGGTCGGCGGCGAAATAGCGGAAGGTCTGCAGCCGCGCGCGCGGGATCAGCAGCGCGCCGAGATAGCTGAAGAGATGCGTGAAGTGCCGGTTGCCGGTCGCCTCCGCGATGGTACGGTGGAAATCGAAGTCCGGCGCCACCGCATCCTCCGACGCGTCGATCGCGGCGCCCATGCGGTCGAGCGCGTCGCGCATCTCAGCCAGATGCACATCCGTGCGACGCTGTGCGGCCAGCGCCGCGGCATCAGATTCGATGCCGGCACGCAGCTCGAGCACCGCGATCACATCCTTCAGGAGGTTGAGATTGACGCTGTCGATCCGGAATGGCGGCGAAGACTCGGCCTGCAGCACAAACGCGCCCACGCCCTGCTGGGTCGAGACCAGGCCGGCCGCCTTCAGGCTGGAGACCGCCTCGCGCACCACGGTGCGACTGACCTTGAATTCCTCGATCAGCTCCTGCTCGGTCGGCAGGCGGTCGCCCGGCTTCAGCTCGCCCGCGCGGATCCGCTCGGTCAGCGTCTTTACCAGTTGCGAGGTCAGCGTTTCCCGCTGCGGCAAAGCAGACACCTCTGGCACCTCCCTGTTCCGGGCCTGCCATTCCTTAGCACCAATCCAGATGTATGACAACTGATCGACACTGCCGCAGGGCTAAACTAGATTATTGATCACGACGGCCACCAGTTGTATGATGACACGACAACAAGAGCACGAACCGGCCAGTACAGGGACAGGACGAGCGGCGACCACGCGATCGCCGCCGCAAAGGAGGAGACCCCAATGACCAAGATGACTCGGATTCTGACTGCGTCTGCGCTCGCGCTGGCGTTGAGCGTGCCGGCCTTCGCCAGGGAGTTCCGCTCCGCGGACGTCCATCCGGACGACTACCCGACCGTGATGGCGGTGAAGAAGATGAGCGAGATCATTTCCGCGAAGACCGGCGGCCAGGACACCATCAAGGTGTTCGGCAACAGCTCGCTGGGCTCGGAGAAGGACACGGTCGAGCAGGTGAAGCTGGGCGCGCTCGACATGGTGCGCGTCAACGTCGCCGCCTTCAGCAACATCGTGCCGGAGACGATCGTCCCCGCGCTGCCGTTCCTGTTCAGGTCCAAGGAGCACATGCGCAAGTGCCTGGACGGCCCGGTGGGCGACCAGATCCTGGCCGCGCTGGAACCGCAGGGCTTCATCGGCCTTGCGTTCTATGACAGCGGCTCGCGCTCGTTCTACACCACCAAGAAGCCGATCAAGTCGGTGGCCGACGTCAAGGGCATGAAGCTGCGCGTGCAGCAATCCGACATGTGGGTGACGCTGATCGAGTCGATGGGAGGCAATCCGACTCCGCTGCCCTATGCCGAGGTCTACACCGCGCTCAAGACCGGCGTGGTGGACGGCGCGGAGAACAACTGGCCGTCCTACGAATCCTCCCACCACTACGAGGTCGCGAAATACTACAGCCTGACCGAGCACTCGATGTCGCCGGAGCTGCTGGTGTTCTCCAAGAAGATCTGGGATACGCTCGGCAAGGACGAGCAGGACGCCATCCGCGCGGCCGCCAAGGAGTCGGTGCCCTATATGCGCGAGCTATGGGACGCGCGCGAAGCGCAGTCGCGCAAGACCGTCGAGGACGGCGGCGCCACCATCATCAGCGACATCGACCGCCAGGGTTTCTCCGACGCCGCCAAGCCGGTCTACGACAAGTTCGCCGCCGACCCCAAGCTGCAGGACCTGATCAAGCAGATCCAGGCGACGGAGTAGGCCGCGGCTGCTCGCGGACATGCGCATCAGGAAGTTTGCACAAAACTCCCCTTCCCCCCTTGTGGGGGAAGGTTGCGGAGGCTTAGCGAGCGCAGCGAGCTTAGCCGGAGCTGGATGGGGGGTAGCGCGGGGTAAGCCGCGCGCGCTCGATAGAGCGCCACACGTCGAGGCCGCAGCGCTGCATCACCCCCCATCCCAACCTTCCCCCACAAGGGGGGAAGGGGTTCGTCTCAAAGTGGTCGAGAAATGCTCCTCCGCATCCTGACTCCCGTCAACGCCTGGATCGCGCGGCTGTGCATGTATGCGGCCGTGGCCGGATTGCTGGCGATCGTCGCGGTGGTGGCGTGGCAGGTGTTCGGGCGCTACGTGCTGAACGACACGCCGACCTGGGCGGAAGCGTTGGCGCTGCTGCTGGTGCTCTACGTCACGATGCTGGGCGCGGCGGTCGGCGTGCGCGATGCGGGACACATCGGGCTCGACTCCATGATGGCCTTCCTGGTGCCGGCGCGCCATCGCGTCTGGTTCGAGTATGCAAGCCATGTGCTGGTCGGCACGTTCGGCATCCTGATGGCCTGGCACGGCGGCGTGCTCGCGGCCACGGTGATGGCCTACAAGATTCCGATCCTCGGCCTGCCGGAGGGCATGAACCACGTGCCGCTGGTGATCGCCGGCGGGCTCATCGCGCTGTTCTCGCTCGAGCACATCCTGGCCCTGACGGCGGGCAAGAAGGTCGTTCCATCGTGGCATTGATCATCCTGACCGCCAGCTTCACGCTGCTGCTGCTGATCGGGGTGCCGGTCGCGTTCTCGATCGGACTCTCCGCCGTCGCCACCATCCTCTACGAAGGCCTGCCGCTGGAGGTCGTGTTCCAGCGCATGACGGCGGGCATGAATATCTTCTCGTTTCTCGCCATCCCGTTCTTCATCTTCGCCGGCGAGCTGATGCTCTATGGCGGCGTCGCCGACCGCATCGTCACCTTCGCACGCAACCTCGTCGGGCACATCCGCGGCGGCCTCGGCATGTCGAACGTCGTGGCCTGCACCCTGTTCGGCGGCGTCTCCGGCTCCCCGGTCGCCGACGTCTCGGCGATGGGATCGGTCATGATCCCGATGATGAAGCGGGAGGGCTACGACGCCGACTACGCCGTCAACGTCACGACCCATGCCTCGCTGGTCGGCGCACTGATGCCGACCAGCCACAACATGATCATCTATTCGCTGGCGGCCGGCGGAAAGGTCTCGATCGCAGCCCTGATCCTCGCCGGCCTGATGCCGGCCGGGCTGTTGATGGGCTGCATGCTGGCGGCGGCCTATCTGGTCGCGCTCAAGCGCGGCTATCCGGCCGGCGACTTCCCGGGCTGGAGCGCGGTGCTCCGATCGTTCGCCGCCGCCCTGCCCGGCCTGTTCGTCGTCGTCATCATCATCGTCGGCATCCTCTCCGGCGCGTTCACGGCGACGGAATCGGCATCGGTCGCGGTCGTCTACGCCATGCTGCTCGGATTCTTCCTCTACCGGTCGCTGACCATCAAGCATCTGTTGAAGGCCGCGGCCAGGGCAGTCAAGACGACCGGCATCGTGCTGCTGCTGATCGGCATCTCCAACACCTTCGGCTATCTCATCAGCCTCTACAGCGTCGCCGACCTGACCGGCCAGGCGCTGTCGCACATCTCGACTTCGCCCATCATCATCTTCTTCCTGGTCAACCTCATCCTGTTCGTGCTCGGCACGTTCCTGGACATGGCGGCGACCATCCTCATCTGCACCCCGATCTTCCTGCCGATCTGCATGCAATTCGGCATGGGGCCGGTGCAGTTCGGCATGCTGATGCTGATCAACTGCGCGCTGGGGCTGAACACGCCGCCGGTCGGCACCACGCAGTTCGTCGGCTGCGCCATCGGCGGCGTCTCGGTCAGCCACGTGATGCGCACCATCCTGCCGTTCTACGGCGCGCTGCTGGCGGCCTTGTTCCTGGTGACGTACGTCTCGGGCTTCTCGCTCGCCCTGCCGGACTACTTCCTGGGGAACTAGGGCAGTCCGATCGGCAGGTCGGCATGCCAGGGCAGGAAGACCGTGACGGTCGTGCCCCTGCCCTTCTCGCTGGTGAGGGAGAGCGAGCCGCCGTGCAGCTCCGCCAGCGACTTGACGAGCGGCAGGCCGAGGCCGGTGCCCTTGGTCTTCTTCGTCAGGTCGGATTCCACCTGGCCGTAGAGCTCGAACGCCTTGGCGGCCTCCGTCTCGGTCATGCCGATGCCGGTGTCGGCGATCGAGATGTGGATGCCGTCCCCGCCGTTGCGCGCTACGCCGATGGTGACCGAGCCGCTGGCCGGCGTGAACTTCACGGCGTTGGACAGCAGGTTGAGCAGGATCTGGCGCACCGCGCGCGGGTCGGCATGCAGGATCGGACAGTCGCCGGCGACCTCGGAGCGCAGCTCCACGCTGCGGTCGTCCGCCATCTTCCGCACCGATTCCGCGGCCTGGTAGACCACCTGGTCGGTCGGCACCGCCTCGATATGCAGCTCCATCTTGCCGGCCTCGATCTTGGACAGATCGAGGATGTCGTTGATCAGCGAGAGCAGGTGCGTGCCGCCCTGCGCGATGAACGCGACATATTCCTTGTACTTGGCTGGCTGCATCGGCCCGAAGGCCTCGTTCAGGATAAGTTCGGAGAAGCCGTTGATGGCGTTGAGCGGCGTGCGCAGCTCGTGCGCCATGTTGGCTAGGAACTGCGACTTGCTGAGGTTGGCCATATCGGCAACGCGCCGCGCGGCCTCCAGCTCCTTGGCCAGCGCCATCAGCTCGCCGGACCGCGCTTCGAGGTCGAACTTGGCATCCTGCAGCTCGGTCTCGCGCTGCTTCTGGTTGGTTATGTCGGCGCGGATGCTGACATAGCCGCCGCTGCCGGTCGGATGATGGCTGATCATCAGCCAGCGTTCGCCGGTCAGCTCGCTCTCCCCGACGAACGCCTCGCCGCTGGCGAAGCACGACATCCAGACCTTGACGAAGGCGTCCACCGCCTCCGGCCCTTCGACGCCGGGATATTCGCCGTTCTTCGCGCCGTGGCGCAGCATGTCCTCCAGCTTCGCCCCGGGCACGGCGAGGTGGCCCGAAACCGGATACAGCGCCTGCATGCGGCTGTTGACCACCAGGCAGCGCAGGTCGGCATCGAACAGCGCGAAGCCCTCGTTGATGCTCTCGATCGCGTCGCGCAGCTGGGTCTCGACGCGCTTCAGCGCCGTGATGTCGGTCCAGGTGCCGAGATAACCTCCGTCCGGCGTGCGGCGTTCGGAGATGCGCACCCAGCTGCCGTCGGTCAGCTGCTGCTCGAACGCCTCGGCCGGCGGGTCGCGGTGGCGCACCAGCCGGCGCTGCACCCATTGCTCGCGCCCCGGCAAGCATTCGACCGCGGTCACCTCGCTGTGCGCGAAGGCGCGGATGATCTCCTCGAAGGTGCGGCCGCGAGCGTCGCCGGCGAAGTTCTTGTCGACGCTGTGATCGACGAAGCCCCTGTTGTGGATCAGCAGGCGGTCGCCAGCGTCGAACAGGGCAAAGCCGCTGTCCATCGCGTCGATGGCGGTCTTCAGCCGCTGCTCCGCCAGCTTGATCTCCGTCACATCGGTCCAGATGCCGACCCCGCCGCCGTCCGAGGTGCGCCGCTCGCTGATCCGCATCGAGCGCCCGCCGCCCCACTGCAGCTCCAGCGGGGAGGCCGGTGGGTTGCGGTGCAACTCCATGCGCTGGACGATCCAGGTCTCGCGGTCGAAGTTGGGATCGGTCACCGGCATGTCGTGATACGCGAAGGCGCGGACGATCTCCTCGAACTTGCGGCCCGTGATCTCGTTGCCCAGCACCTTGCGGGTGCCCTCGTCCATGAAGGCATCGTTGTAGAGGATGATGCGGTCTTCCGCGTCGAACAGGCCGAATCCGTCCTCCATAACGCTGATCGCGGCACGCAGCCGCTCGTTGCTGGCCGCCAGCGCCTTGGTCATGTCCTCCGCCAGCGCGGTCGCGCGCTGGCGCAGCGATTGCAGGTTCGCCACCAGCGCGGCCAGCAGCATCGCCAGCAGCACGATGGTGCAGCTGACCAGGACGGCATCGCGCCGGCTCTCCGCCACGAAGCCGGCGCCGGCATGCCAGCGGACCGTGAAGGTCTGGTCGACGAGCTGCAGGCTCGTGACCGCGCGCCAGCCCGACGACAGCGCATCGGCGCTTCGGCTCGGGAAGGTCGAGAACAGGAAATGCTCCGGCGCGGCCGCGCCGCCCTCGAACACCTCGGCATGGATCTGGTTCGCGAGATCGGCGAGCGCGGCGCGGAAGAAGTCCTCGGTGATGAAGGGCGCATAGATCCAGCCGCGGAACCGGTCGCGCCGCTGCTGCACCGACGACAACGGCTCCAGCCCCTTGTAGACCGGCAGGAAATAGAGGAAGCCGGGGCGGCGCCGCGGATCCTGGAACAGCGTGACCTGCGCGGTGATCGCGGGCTGGCCGGTGTCGCGCGCCGCGATGGCGGCCGCGCGCCGCTTCGGCTCGGACGCCATGTCCATGCCGATGATGCCGGAATTCCGCGGCTCCGGCTCGACGTAGAGGACGACGAAATGGTCATCGTCCGGCGCGCGCGGGTTGACGACGCCCGGATAGGTCTTCAGCTGCAGATCGGGAGCGCCGTCGAAGCGCTCCCAGACCAGGAACTCCGCCAGGTGCTCCGGCTCCACCGGCACCGCCACGCCCAGGCCGTAGATCCCGGGATAGTGCTCCATCAGCCCCAGCGAGGCCGCGAAATCGCGCCACTCCTTGCGGGTCACGCGCTCGCTGGCCTGGTACATGCTGGCGCCGGCGCGCAATCCGTTGGTGTAGATCGCCATCCGCTGGCGCACATGGTACGACGCGGTCTGGACAAGCTGGCCGAAGCGCAGATCGTCCAGGTGGCGCGCGTCGCGGCGCTCGATCACGAACGCGCCGGCGGCCACCACGACGCCGACCATGAGCACCCCGAGCGGCAGGCGAAGCGTCAGCGGCTTCAGGTCCACGAACATCAGGGACACGATCGCGAGGATGCCGAGGAACGCCTGCATGTCGATGAGGCTGTCGTTCAGTGCCGCCTCGACGAAAGTGCCCATCCCGTTGGCGGTCATCGCGGTCAGCAGCATCGCGATGCCAAGGACACTCCAGCTCGCGCCGCGGAGGCCGAACCAATGGCCCGCCAGCACCACGATCGGAAAGGCAAGGAAGATCGCCACTTCGGTGTCGTTGCCGATGCGGCTCACCAGCAGCGCCAGCGCGACGGCCGCCGCCAACGCCACGATCCGGATGAGCGCGCGGCGCGCGCCGAGATGGCCGTCATGCTGCTCGCGCACCGCGAGCAGCGCCGGCGTCATGATGAGGATGCCGAGCGCATCCCCCACCCACCAGGTGAACCACGCCTCGCCCAGATGATCCGACGTAAGAGAGCCGAGCAGCGAGAAGGCGGCAATGCCGATCGCCGTTCCGACGAGCGCGGCCCAGAGCGCGGCAAGCACGATCCCGAGCAGACGCGCCAGGAGGAAGTTCTCGCTGTAGCGCGCATGCAGGTGGTTCAAAATCATGCCGCCAACCACGGCTTCGAGCGCGCTGCCGGCCGAGGTCAGGACGACCACGTCGAGATGGTCCCCGAAAGCACCCGGCAGGAAGGCGCCGACGAAGATCCCCGGCCACATCCGCCGGCCCCAGAACCGGACCAGCACGACGCCGAAACCCGAGGCAGGCCAGACCGGGGACATCCCGAGGCTCGCGCTCGCAAAATACAGGCTGAGCTTGGCAAGAACGAAATAGCCGAGCGCGCCCAGCGCCAGCGCCACGGGATATGGCACGGACCAGGAACCGAACCGCACTCTTTCACGCAGGAACGACCAGTTCATCCCACTCGCCAAACCGGGCCGTGATTCAATGAATCCTGACCGCGAATGGTTAATATTGGGTTGTGCGGGAAAGCGGTTCTGAACCTTAAGGGATTATTTCAAAAGGGATATCATCCGGAATGCGATACTTCGTCCGAGGCAGCTCGGGGTGCCAGCTCACCAAGGGTCTTGAGGAACAGCTCGACATGGGCGGCTTCGGTGTTGAAGGCCGTGACCAGCCGGATCACGCTGGCCTCTTCACCCGGCCAGTCATAGAAGTCGAACCCGGCCTGGCGCAGGCCGGCGACGATCGCAGGCGGCAGTTGCACGAACAGCTCGTTCGCCTCCACCGGATGCAACAGCCGGCCGCCGGGCAAGCGCGGGAAAGTAGTCTTCAGCCCCTGTGTCAGACGCTGCGCCATCGCGTTGGCATGGCGGGCCAGCTTCAGCCACAAGCCGTCGGCGAGATAGGCCTCGAGCTGTGCCGAGACGAAACGCATCTTGGAGACGAGGTGCCCGCCCCGCATCCGCCGATGGCCGAAATGTTCCGCCAGGGCAGGATCGAAAAACACCACCGCCTCCGCCGCCATGCAGCCCCCCTTGCTGGCGCCGAACGAGAGGACATCCACCCCCGCCTCCCACGTCGCACGGCGCGCCGGCGCGCCCAGGAACGCCATCGCGTTGGCGAAGCGCGCGCCGTCCATGTGCACGCGCACCTTGTGTTGCCGCGCTACCTCGGCAATCGCCTGGAGCTCGTCCGGCTGGTACACCGTGCCGGCCTCCGTCGCCTGCGTGAGGCTGAGGGCGGCGGGAATGACCTGGTGGACATCGTTGCTCTGCCCGCGCTCCAGCGCGCGGGCGACCGTTTCGACTGTCAGCTTGCCGTGTGCGCCGGGCAACGGCCGCAGCTTTGCCCCGCCGCTGAACATCTCCGGCGCGCCGCACTCGTCGACCATCACATGCGCGTCCTCGTGGGCATAGATCGAGCCATAGGGCGGCGTCAGCGTGGCCAGCGACAGGGCGTTGGCGGCGGTGCCGGTCGCGACCGGAAAGGCCCGCACCTCGTGCTCGAAAATGTCGGCGAGGCGCCGCTCCACCCGTTTGGTCCAATCGTCGGCGCCATAAGGCATGCTGGGACCGCGATTTGCTTCAGCCAGCGCATTCATGATTTCGGGGGCCACGCCGACCGCGTTGTCGCTCATGAAGTTCATTGCCGGACCTGTGACGTCATTGATTGGGAAACTGGAATTGGCCGATCAGGTTGCCGGTGCGCAGGTCGCCGACCAGGATACGGCGGCACTCGTCACCCCCGCCGATCTGCAGGATCAGACGGTCGCCCGCCGCCGTCACATAGTCGATGGTGCAACCGACCGGCACCGGCAGCGCCGACATGCCGAAGGGTTTCAATATGGCCGGCGGCGCCGGTTTGATGAGGCGATACACGATGGCGCTGGTGATCACGATCGCGCACAGCGCCAGCACGATGCCAAGGCCAGCGACCGTGCCCTTGAGCAGCCGTGAGCCGTACTGTACTTGATCCCCGACCCCAGCTTCCGGCACGTCCCGTCCCATCCCAATGACCGCGCCCCCGAAAAACGCGCCATACCCAAGCGGCCCAGCCGATCTCGGGAACCGTGACGCCCTCCGCCACCGCGTCGCGGATGGGGAGGCCGGCGAGCGGCTCGACCGGTGCCTGGCCGCAGCTCATCCATCGCTTTCGCGCAGCCGGATCAAAGTGCTGATCGAGCAAGGCAATTTGCGGATCACCGAGGCTGGCGGCGGCGCCGACGAAACCTTAGACGACGCCTCCTATCGGGTCAAACCGGGGCAGCTCCTGGCGCTGACTGTGCCGCCGCCCGAGGAGGCGGTGCCGAGGGCCCAGGCGATCGCGCTCAGGGTCATCTACGAGGATCGCGACCTGATCGTGATCGACAAGCCGGCGGGCATGGTGGTCCATCCGGCGCCCGGCAACCCGGATGGCACGCTGGTGAACGCCCTGATCGCCCATTGCGGCGACAGCCTCAGCGGCATCGGCGGCGTAAGGCGGCCGGGCATCGTCCACCGGATCGACAAGAACACCAGCGGGCTGATCGTCGCCGCCAAGAACGATGATGCGCACAAGGGGCTCAGCGAGGCCTTCGCCGCCCACGCGGTCGAGCGCGAGTACCGTTGCTTCGTGTGGGGCCTGCCCTCGCCCAAATCCGGCACGATCGAGGGCAATATCGGCCGACATGGCATCGACCGGAAGCGCATGGCGATCGTCAAATCCGGCGGCAAGCACGCGGTGACCCACTATCAGGCGACGAAGGTGTTCGGCCTCGGCGCCGCAGAGCTGGCTTGCCAGCTCGAGACCGGGCGCACGCACCAGATCCGCGTGCATCTGGCGGCCATCGGCCATCCGCTGATCGGCGATCCGGTCTATGGGCGCGTGACCCCCGCCCGCCGAAAGGCGCTACCGCCCGCGGCAGGCGCGGCAGCGGCCGCCTTTCCGCGCCAGGCGCTCCACGCCGCAATCCTCGGCTTCGCCCATCCACGAACCGGAAAGAGGCTGCACTGGAACTCTCCGCTGCCGTCCGACCTCGCGGAATTGGCAGTGGCCCTTTCAGGGCGCTAGCTGGAAATTTGGCCGTCCGGCCGGCGGGCGACTTGAAATCCCCACAATGTAAGCCCATCTAACATTCGATCAGCTCTCAAGCCATGCGGGGATCGGTCTGCTGCCCTGCTGCAATCGTAATGGGATGGGACCTGGGGTGTTCTATGATACCTAGGAACTGGCACCATAAGGGGACGATATGGCCGTACGAAACCTTCCAAGCCTTGTCAGCGATTCCAATCTGTCCCGCTACTTGGCGGAGATCCGCCAGTTCCCGATGCTGGAGCAGAGCGAGGAATTCATGCTGGCCAAGCGCTGGCAGGAACACCAGGACACCGAGGCGGCGCACCGGTTGGTGACCAGCCATCTGCGGCTGGTCGCCAAGATCGCCATGGGCTATCGCGGCTATGGGCTGCCGATGTCCGAAGTCATCTCCGAGGGCAATGTCGGCCTCATGCAGGCGGTCAAGCGCTTCGACCCCGACAAGGGCTTCCGCCTCGCCACCTACGCGATGTGGTGGATTCGCGCGGCTATCCAGGAATATATCCTCCATTCCTGGTCGCTGGTGAAGATCGGCACCACCGCCGCGCAAAAGAAGCTGTTCTTCAATCTGCGCCGGGTCAAAGGCCAGCTGAAGGCCCTGGAGGAAGGCGACCTCCACCCCGAGACCGTCAAGGAGATCGCGACCCGCCTCGACGTGCCGGAGAGCGACGTGGTCGACATGAACCGGCGCCTTGCCGCGCCCGATCATTCGCTGAACGCGCCGGTCCGCATGGATGGCGAAGGCGAATGGCAGGAGTGGCTGGTCGACGAGGGCGACAGCCAGGAAACCATGCTGGCGGAGAGCCAGGAACTCGGCCGCCGGCAGAAGCTGCTGGACCGTGCGCTGAAGCTGCTCAACCCGCGCGAGCGGCGCATCCTGTCCGAGCGCCGGCTCAAGGACGAGCCGACCACCCTGGAGGACCTGTCCAAGGAGTTCGGGATCAGCCGCGAGCGCGTGCGCCAGATCGAGGTGCGCGCCTTCGACAAGGTCCAGCGCGCCATCCGCAACGCCGCCCTCGACGAGAAGCTGGCCGCCAACTGATCCTCCGTATCGACAGGTAAGCGGACCCGCGCTACCAGATGGCGCGGGTCTTTCCATTTGCAGCGAATCGCATGAAGCCGAGATCGATCGTCTGGTCGCTGATCCGCATGGCGAGACGGCCGCTGCATCGCCGGCCGCGCATCGTCATGACCATGCTGTGCCGCGATGAAGAGGACATCATCGGCTACAACATCGCGTACCATCTGGCGCAGGGCGTCGACTTCGTCATCGCGACCGACAATGCCTCGGGCGACCGGACGCCTGCCGTGCTGGACCGGTTTGCGCGCCAGGGCACGCTGCATCTCATCCGCGAGCCGCGCCTGACCCACGACCAGGGCGCCTGGGTGACGCGCATGGCGCAGATGGCGGCGAACCGGTTCGGCGCCGACTGGGTGATCAACAACGACGCCGACGAGTTCTGGATCTCCGGCGCGGGATCGCTGCGGGCCGCGCTGACCGCCATGCCGCCCGAGGTTGCGTGCCTGACGGTTCCCCGCTTCGACATGGCGCCGCCGCGCGATGCGGACCGGAAATTCTTCGAGGCGATGGTGATCCGGCTCGCCGACGGCACATCCGTGCACCGGACGCGCCTGGTGCCGAAGGCCTGTCACCGCGCGGATCCCGATGTTCGGGTCGCCGACGGCAACCACTATGTCAAGTTACATGGCCAGCGGCTGGTCGAGCGGTCGGACCATCCGTTGCAGATCCTGCATTTCCCGCTGCGCAGCGCCGCGCAGCTCGAGCGCAAGATCCGGCAGGGGGCGGAGGCCCTGCGCGCCAACACGCGGGTCGGAAAGAACACCGGCGGCCATTGGCGGAAGCTCTACCGCGACTACTTCCTGCACGGCCGCCTGGCGGACTACTACAGCGCGTGCGCGCCGACCTCGGAGCAGATCGCCGCTGGCCTCGCCAGCGGCAGGTTCGCCGCAGACCCCCGCGTGCGGGACGCCCTGCGCCAGCTCGACCCCCAGCTTGCCGATGCCGATGGCGGTGGCCCATCCGGGGCCGCCGCCGCATCGCATTGACACGAGGATTCCGCGTCCTCACTATCGGCGCCGATGGGGTTCACCAAGACAGTTGCGGTGCTGGGCGCCGGCATCCAGGGGAGTTGCGCGGCGCTCGCGCTTGCGGGCCGTGGTTGCCGCGTCGATCTGTTCGACCGTGCATCCCAGCCGGTCACCCAGGCCAGCCTGTGGAACGAAGGCAAGATCCATCTCGGCCTCATCTACGCGCGCGACACCAGCAACCGCACCACCGAGATGCTGCTGCGCGGTGCGCTGCATTTCGATGCCAGCCTGCAGCGACTGACTGGACGGGCGCGCCCCGCGGAGCTGACGTCCCGCCCCTTCCACTACGTCGTTCATCGCAGGAGCCAGCTTTCGCTCGCGGCGATCGCCGCCCATTTCGAGGCCGTCGCGCAGCGATACCGGACCGCCCGCGCCGCCCTGGACCTCGCCTATCTCGGCCATGAGTCCGACTTCGTCTGGGAACCTATGTCCGATCGCGACCGGGGCGCCCTGTACGACGATCGTGAGACGCTCGGCGCGTTCCGGACCATCGAGCGCTCGGTCGATCCGCTGATGGTCGCGGGCATGTTGCGCAAGGCAATCGCGGAGCACAAAGGGATCCGGTTCGTGCCGCGAAGCCGCGTCGAACGCGTGGTCATCGATCCTTCGGGCCGGCCGAGCGTTGCCGTCGCCGGCGAGGGCGCGGTCGGACCCTACGAGCATGTGGTGAATGCCCTGTGGGAGGACCGGCTGCGCGTCGATGACGCCGTCGGCCTGCGGCCGGGCCGGCCCTGGCTGCATCGCTACAAGCTCGCGGTGCACCTCTCCGGCGTGCGCGGCCCGGCGGCGCCATCGACCACTTTCCTGCTGGGCGAGTTCGGCGACATCGCCGATTTCGCGACCGGCCGGCGCTACTTGTCCTGGTACCCGGCCTGCAAGCTGGGCGAATGGCGCGGCCTGCAGCCGGAGGACATCGCTCTCCGGATCGACGAAACGACGCGGCGGCGTGCTTTCGATGCGACGGTGGCGGCGCTGGCCGCGATCGTGCCGTCGGTCGGCGCCATGGACTTGTCGGGCGCGCAGGTGGAAGTGGAGGGCGGCTACATCTTCGCCTGGGGACGCACCGGGATCGATGATCCGCAGAGCGAACTGCACCGGCGGTTCGACATCGGAATTCAGAGCGCCGGCCGCTATCACTCCATCGATACCGGCAAATACAGCATGGCGCCCTATTTCGCGGACGTCCTGGCCGATCGCTTGTGCGGTGAACGGACGGCGGGCCGCGCTCATCGGCCGATCCGCCAATCCGCCGAGGCATGATGACGCCGCAAGGTGCTCCACGCCCTCGTGGGCTGCTCGGCCGCCTGCGCCGGCGCTGGCGGGAACGCGATCCGGTCACGATCTGCGTGCCCGCCTACAATTCGGCCGACGTGATCGGCGAGACGCTGCAATCGATCGCATCCCAGACCTACCGCAATATCCGCGTACTGATCTCGCTCGATCCGTCGACGGACGGCACCGACAAGACCTGCGAGCCTTTTCTGGCCGACCCGCGCTTCCGTCTGATCCGCCAGCAGGCCCGGCTCGGATGGCCAGACAACGTGAACTGGCTGCTCGACCAGGTGCGAACGGGGTACTATTGCATCATCTTCCATGACGATGCAGTCGATGCCGACTACGTCGCGCGCCTGATGCGCTGCCTGCGGAAGGCCCCGGACATTCTGTGCGCCTATCCGCTCCTGAAGCACTTCGGCAGGACGCCGTCGGAGACCCACATCGCCGGCCTTGGGGATGGCTGTTTCGAGCGCGCGCTGGCCTTCTTCTCGCAGCCGCTGAACTCCGTCCCCTTGCGCGGCCTGACGCGGATCGAGGCCCTGCGGCGGGGGTTGCGGCTGCGGGAGATGGGAACCGGCGGCTATCTGGCGGAGACCCTCTACGTTTTCGAACTGGCGCTGCTCGGCAGGAGCAAGCGCGAGAAGCGCACCAGCTATCACTCCCGCTACCGTCCGGGATCGGTCTCCAAGGGCTGGCAGACGTGGAGCGACGATCGCAAGCGTGCGGCATGGCGGCGCCTGCTGCGCGAGATGAATGCGCTCATCGTGCGGCAGGACTTCACCGGGGAGCAGCGGCGGATGCTGCTGGACGCCGCGCTGCCCTGGGCCTACCAGCTCGCGACCTGGCTGCCTGCCGATGCCGCCGAGAAGGCGGCAATCGCCGACCCGGCGAGGCGCGCTTCATTGACGCGCGCGTGGCTGGCCGATCCCGACGGCAATCCGCCGCTGCTGTAGCGGTCAATTGCCGGGTCAGCGGTCGGACTGCGTGACCACCTGGCCCCACTCTTCGGCCAGCTGCGCCTGGTCGCGATGCACGCGGCGCATCCGCAGGGCCGATTGCGCTTCGGCCATCTTCGCGATGATCGGCGGCGTCGCAAGGAACAGCAGCCAGCCGCAGCCGGCCCCGCTGAGCGCCGCCAGCCAGCCGATGGAGTCCCGCAGCACGATCGCCAGGACATCGAAGCCGTTGCCCATGGCAAGCAGCTCATGCACGAAATAGAGCGCGCCGACGAGATTGAGGCTGAAGACCGTGAGCGTGAGATGGCGTCCCGGGCTCGCATCCACCAGCCGCGCAACCAGGCTCGGAACCAGGGCCGCCGCCAGCACGATCGTCATCGGCAGCATGAGGGCCGCCGCCGGCAGCAGCAGGAGCAGCAGCAAGGCCGGCTTGAACGCCTTGGGGGCCTGCGCGGCGTTGGCTTTCACGGATGCGTCCTTGGCCATGGGTCAGCTCCTCAAAGCAGGGCGTAGACGCTGTAGGCGGCGACCGCCGCGCTGGCGACGAAGGCGGAGGCGACGGCTGCGGCGCGCTGGCCGATCAGGCGCGTGCGCTCCGGATCGGTCAGCCCCCCCTTCTCCAGCCATTGCTCCTCGCGCCGCAGCGCGGCATAGGCGCGCTTGGCGGCCGTGAAGCCGAGATCGTCGGAGCGGCGATAGGGGCCGTTGGGATCGAACAGGAGGGCAAGGCCCGCGAAATCACATTCCTTCGCGAGCTTGTGCATGCGCTTCTCGGCGTCCGCGCGCGCGCGCGCGTGGCGGAATCTGCCCAGCGCGAGCGCAAGCATGGCGACCACCGCATCCGCCAGACGCGGCAGCTTGCGGTTGGGATAGGACTGCTGGACCGTCGCCAGCAGGCGCAGCATGGCGACCCGCCGGTCGGCCTCGTCGCCGGCTTGTGCGATCGCATTGAGCTCGCGGTCGATGGATCGGCGCAGATGCGCGCCGACGAAGGCGGCGACATGGCGGTCGACGGGGATGGTGCCCTCGCCCAGGCCGGGCAGCGCGGCGTCGATCGCCGGCAGCAGGTCGCGCATGTTGATCACATGGAAATCGGCGATCATCGGGGACCGGCACGGGATCAGCGGGTCCAGTTCGTAGAGCGCGCGCTCCGCGCCCTGGCCGATGCCCGGCTTTTCGATGTGTTTCTCGATCTCCTCCATGATGCGGCGGACCTGGAGCTGGTCGGCGTTCAAAACCGGCTGCTCGTTGATCCAGACCTGCGGGAGGCGCCCGCGCAGCGCCTCGACCACCTGGGTCATCAGGTGCTGGTCGTCGAGCACATGCGCCAGCATGGTGGCAAGGCCCGTGACGTTCACCCTGATGTCGCGATAGCAGATCGGCGATTGCGCGCTCATCCAGATGATGAGCCGCGCCACATAGCGGTCCTTGACGGCCGAAGCGGGCCCGGCGGCGGCCGCGGCGTTGGCAAGCCGCGCGATCACGTCGTCGACCTTGTCGTCGTTGAAGCTGCGCTTCAGCCAGTTGTCGAAATCGCTGCTGTCGACCAGCTTCAGCGTCTCCGGCCAGCGCCGCGCCATGGCATGGGCCAGCGAGGGCTTGTTCATGTGGTCGCTGCCGCCGAAGCGGATCGGGCGAGAGGCGCGCTGCGGCAAATAGGGCATGGTCGGCGTGAAATGCTGCCCGGCGCCCCAGGCATCGAGATGGCGCAGGGTCCAGCGATCCACGGTCTTGTCGTTCAGCAGGCCGCGCAGGATCTCGACCATAGAGGTCGACAGCTTCTCCCGGCCCGCCAGGGCGGCAAAGGAGCCCGCGCTGATCTTGGCCGAGACGATTTCCTCCTCCGTCATGCCCTCGGTCGGATCGCGCCCGACATGGAGCTGCAGGATGAGGACGCCGAGCGCATAGAGGTCGTCGGCGTTGAGGCCGGGGCCGCGGCCGTACGGATCGGCGATGGCGTTCTCGATGGTCTCGTAGAGGGCGGGCTGGGCATAGCCGGGCGGCATGCTGAAGCACTCGCCGAGCATTACGGGTCCCTGGTTGCTCGATTGATAGAACAGGTTGCCGGGGCGGATCGCGCGGTGCGGGATGCCGAGCGCAGTCAGTTCGCGGATGGCCGCCGCCAGGGGCGCGACGACCTGCCGGGCGAGCTGCGGCTCGGTCATCGGCTGCGGCGATGCGGCCTCGCCGGCGAACACGCGCTCCCCCTTCGCAACATCGAAGACGATTGCCGGGCGCCGCCCCCACACGGTTCGCCCGCCGGCCGCGGGCATCGGCCAGTCGACGATCCCGCCCGCACGCGGCCACATGACGGGCGCATCCGACGGCGGCCGCTTGGCGAGGAGGCCGAGATAACGGCACGGCAAGTGGGCCGGCGCCATCAGGGCGAACATGAGCCGCCCCGGCTCGTTGCGGTCGTTGACGGCGAAGGCTTCCGCGCCGGGCGAATCGAACTTGGGCAGACGCCTGTCCGCCGCAATCTCGTAGCGTCCCTCCAGCAGGATCTGATCGTCCGCCATCGCCAACCGCGCTTTGCGCCAGTGCCCCGCGGCCGGGCCTTTACCCGGCCGGCTCGCCAAAAAAGCGGGCCTATCCCAGGTTATGATCGCAACTGGTTAAGGGACGGTAAGGGATGGGCACCCACGGTCTCGCATGCAGCCGCTGGCCAAACTGCACCCGGCAGATTTTTCCCGAAGCCGCCTCATGCCCTGGCGGTGGCGGAAAGAAGCCGCAGATTCAAGCCGTTCGCCTGCAAGAGACGCGGCACGACGATTGCTTCCTGAAGCGTATCCAGTCCGGCTCAAGGGGTCCACCATGCTGAACATGTTCTCCCGTCAGGATGCGCCCGCGGTGGCGGCGCGCACGGGCGCCGCCAACAAGGAAGCCAGGTCCGCGGCGGCGCCTCTGCGCCTGCTGCGCGAACCTCCCGCGCCGCCGGCCAACGCCAACCCCGCGCCGGCCGCCCGCAAGCCGGCTCTGGAGCGCCGCTCGCCCAACATCGGGCAATACCTCCACCATCTGCAGCACGACCTGAAGAGCTATGTGCGCGCCGAGACGGTCAATGCGGTGATCGGCGCCACGCCCGGCGAGATCCAGCGCATCGCGCGCATCGTCGCGAAACTGAAGGGCCGCTATCTCGCCACGCTCATGGATCTCGGCAACGCGAGCAAGGGACCGATCGGCGAATCCGAAGTGCGCGAGCTGCGCCGGTCGCGCGAAATGTACGAAGAGGTGGAGCTTGGTCTGTCCCGCCTGCGCGAGGCGGTCGAAGCCGGCGACCTCGAGCTGGACGGCGTCAGGACGGACTGAGCGCTACTTCCCCTTCTTCTTCCGCACTTCGTCCCAGTCGGCGTCGGTCAACTCGCGCAGGAAATTGAACTGGCCGGCGCCCTGCAGCCATTCGCCGCCGTCGATCGTCACGACCTCGCCGTTGATGTAGCCGGCGCCGTCCGACAGCAGGAAGGCGGCGAGGTTCGCGAGCTCCTCGTGCTTTCCGGGCCGGCCCAGCGGATTGCCGGTCTCGAACCGATGCGCGAGGTCCGGCCGCGGCACCAGCCGCTCCCACGCGCCCTGGGTCGGGAACGGCCCCGGCGCAATGGCGTTGAGGCGGATTCCGCGCCCGCCCCACTCAACCGCCAGGCTGCGCGTCATCGCAAGAACGCCTGCCTTGGCCATCGCCGACGGCACGACATAGGCCGAACCGGTCCAGGCGTAGGAGGTGACGATCGAGAGCACGATGGCCGGCCGCTTGGCCTCCAGCCAGCGCCGGCCGCAGCCGGCGGTCACATAGGCCGAGCCGTGCAGCACGATGCCGAGCACCGCATCGATCGCGCGCGGCGACAGCTCTTCTGTCCTGGCGATGAAATTGCCCGCCGCGTTGTTGACCAGCGCATCCAGCGGCGCCTCGGCCCAGAACGCATCCAGCATGGCCTCCACCGCCGCGGCGTCGCGGATGTCGCAGCGCCGCCAGGCGGTGCGTCCGGGCGCGATCCCATCCAGCTCCGCCGCCGCCTGCTTCAATACCTCTTCCCGCCGGCCGCAGATCGCAAGGCTGGCGCCCAGCTCCAGGAAGCGCCGGCCCATCGACAGGCCGAGGCCGGTGCCGCCGCCCGTGACCAGGATTCGCTTGCCGCGCAGCAGGCATGTTTCGAACATCGCTTCACGCCCCACTTTGCTTCAATTGCCGGGGATTGTCGGACCGGATTATCACCCGGCCTTCATTGCCTTGCCACCCCCGAACGTGTAAGAAATCCCGCCATGGCGCGGGATGCCCTCAAGGAAGCGCGAAAGGTCCAGTTGATGGAAGCGACCATCGACTGCATCGCCGCGCGCGGCTTTGCGGAGCTGACGCTGGCCGACGTCGCGAAGGCGGCGGGGCTCAGCGTCGGCATCGTCAACTTCTACTTCCGCAGCAAGGATGTGCTGCTGATCGAGACCCTGCGGCACCTGGTCGCCGAATACATCCAGCAGACCAACGAGAACATCCGAAGCGCGGGCCCGAGCGCCGCGGCGCAGGTCGAGGCAATGATCGAGTCCGACTTCCACCGAGCCGTCGCCAACCGCAAGAGGGTGACAGTCTGGTACGCGTTCTGGGGCGAGACGCGCTGGCGCCCAGAATTCCTAAAGATCTGCCAGCAGCTCTCGGATTCCTTTCACCATGAAACGCGACAGGTTTTCGCCCGCCTGGTCGCCGAAGGCGGCTACGCCAATGTCGACGCGGACCTCGTGGCGCGCGGATTCGATGCCATGATCGATGGACTGTGGCTCGACATGCTGATCAACCCGAAAGCCGTCGACCGCGAGGCGGCGAAGCAGGTCGTGCGCACCTATCTTGCCGGCATCTTCCCCAACGAGTTCGGCCGACAAAGCACCGGTGGCGCCGCCAAGGCCGCCACCGCCTGAAGCCTGCGGCCCGGCGCGGGCCGCATTTCGCGTACCCTTGCACTCAACAGGTTGGTTCGCCATGCCCTATCCCCTGCCAGCGGAGGCGCGTGCCCTGCAAGCCGCCGTTCGGCGCTATGTCGACGAGGAACTGATTCCCTGGGAGGTGCATGCCGAGATGAACCACGGCGACGTGCCGCCCGAGGTCCTGGCGCGCCAGAAGACGGCGGCGCGCGACTTGGGCCTCAATTCGATGGACGCGCCGAAAGCGCTGGGCGGCGGCGGGTTCTCCATGCTGCTGCAGGCGGTGGTGCAGGAACAGACCGGCCGCGTCACCAACGCGCTTGCCTGGCGGTTTTCGAACGTGCAGCGGTGGATGGTCGAGGCCTGCTCGCCGTATCAGATCGAGACCTGGGTCAAGCCGCTGATTGCCGACCAGCGGCACGAATGCTACGCCATCACCGAAGCCGACGCCGGCTCCGATGTCGATGCCATCCGGGCCACCGCGCGCCGCGACGGCGAGCACTACCTGCTCAACGGCGAGAAGTGGCACGTGACCTCCGGCAACCTGGCCGACGTCATCATCTTCCAGGGCAAGATCGCGGACGGTCCCAACCAGGGCGCGCACTGCCTGTTCTTCGTCGACAGCGCGACGCCAGGCATCGAGGTGGTGCGCTCGCCGGCCTATTCGCACACCTTCGCCGCCCACCACCCGATCTATCGTTTCACCGACGTGCGCGTGCCCGCCGCCAACCGCATCGGCGCGGAAGGCGACGGCATGGGCTTCACGCGCGACTGGTTCCGCTACGAGCGGCTGATGATCGGGGCGCGCTGCTGCGGCGCCGCCGCCCGGCTGATCGACGAGGCGAGCGCCTTCGCCAAGGAGCGCACATTGTTCGGCGAAAAGCTGGCCGACAAGCAGGCGATCCAGTTCATGTTGGCCGACAGCCTGACCGAGCTGTGGGCTGCGCGGCTCATGGTCTATCGCGCGGCCGAGGCGATCGACGCGGGCGAGGACGTGAAGGTGAGCCATGCCCAAAGCTCGATGGCAAAGCTCTATGCCTCGGAGATGGCGAACCGTGTCGCCGATCGCGCGGTGCAGATTTTCGGCGGCCGGGGCTATATGCGCGAGAACGTGGCGGAGCGGTTCTACCGCGAGCTCCGCGTGGAGCGGATATGGGAGGGCGCGAGCGAGATCCAGCGCCTCATTATCGCCAACGGGCTGCTGAAGCGCGGCCAGGCGCCGCTGGTCGAATAACCGACGCAGGCCTGGGGGCTCATCATGTGGAAAGCCGTGCAGCCGGTCGTTCCGGTCCTGCTGGGGATAATCCTGATCGAGGGCGCGCTCGGCATCGTCGGCGCGGTCATGGGAATCCAGATGGCGGCGCGCGACGTGCCGGCGACCCTGATCGGCATCGTGTTCTCGGCCTATTTCGTGGGGTTCCTGGCGGGTTCTCTGACCTGCGAGCGGCTGATCAACCGCGTCGGCCATATCCGCGCGTTCGGCGTGTTCGCGGTCGTGGCGTCGATCGCGACGCTGCTGCTGGCGGTCACCGGCAACATCTACGCCTGGGTCGGATTCAAGGTGATGGCGGGCTACGCCATCGCCGGCGCGTTCGTCGTGATCGAATCCTGGCTCAACGACAAGGCCTCGGAGGACAACCGCGGGCGGATCTTCGCGGTCTACATGGTGGTGTCGTGGGGCGCCTCGGGCCTGTCGCCCTTGACGCTCAACGTCGCCAACACCTACGGCGACATCCTGTTCGAGATCTCGACCATCCTGCTGGCGGCCTCGATGATCCCGCTGGCCCTGACCAAGGTCGGCAACCCGGAGATCGGCCACCGCGACTCCTTCAGCATCGTGAAGCTGATCAAGGCTTCGCCCACCGGGGTCGCATGCTGCTTCGCCTCGGGGCTGCTGACCGGCGGCTTCTACTCGCTGCTGCCGGTCTATGTCGAGCGGGTCGGCTACACGCCGCGCGAGCTGTCGATCCTGATCGCCGTCGGGACCACGGCCGCGCTGATCGTGCAGTACCCGGTCGGCTACATCTCGGACCATTATGGGCGCCGGCCTGTGATCATCGGCATCGTGGTGGTCGCAGCGGTCACGGCGTTCGTCATCGGGCTGGTGCCGGCGCTGTCGTTCGCCTGGCTGCTCGGCCTGTTCTTCCTGCTGACAGCGTTCCAGTCGCCGCTCTACGCGCTGGGCGTCGGCCAGACCAACGACTACGTGGACCGCAAGGATTTCGTGCCGGCCGCAGCAGGCCTTCTCTTCCTATGGGGCGTCGGCGCCTGCCTCGGACCGACGCTGATCGGCTTCATCATGGAATGGGTTGGGCCAGCGGGCCTCTTCCTCTATCTCGGCGTCGGCTTCGCCCTGGTTGCGCTGTTCGCGCTCTATCGCGTGTTCCGCCGGCGCGCCAAGACGCCGAAGGAGCAGAGCGACTTCGTGCCCGTGCCCAACATCCAGAACGTCTACGGCGCGCCCGAGCTCGACCCGCGCGGCGAGTTCCACCCCCCCGCCCGCTCGCCGGCGGCCAAGGCGCTCGAGGATTGAGGTGGCCGTTGCCCCAAAGGGCCAGTGACCGTGGCCTGACAGCTGTGCTGCAATGGCCGCCACACTCTCGAGGGATGGACGGCCATGAAGCCGATGATCGAGTTCATCAAGACGACCTTGCTCGGCGGCGCGCTGATCATCGTTCCGGCGGCGGCGATCGTCTTTATCCTGGTCAAGGTCGCGCGCGGCTTCCGGCATGCTCTCGATCCGGTCGCGAGCAAGCTGCCGGAAAGCATCCAGTTTCCCTATTCGATCGAGGTGGGCACCGTCCTCGGCGCCTGCTTCGTCGCCGGTCTCCTCATCCGAACGCGGCCCGGACGATGGATAGGGGTTCTGATCGAGCGCTACCTGTTCGACAAGGTGCCGGGATATGCGTTGGCCAAGGCCATGACCGGGAAGTCGGTCGGAGGAACGGCCGGCCAGGGCGCGAGCCCGGCTCTGGTGGACATGGAGGAGGGCCTGGTGCCCGCCCTCATCATCGAGCGGCATAGCGACGGTTACGTCACGGTGTTCGTGCCATCTCCGCCGGTGCCGACCGTCGGCCAAGCCTACATCTTCGACCCGAGCAAGGTGCACCCGGTCGACGTGTCGCTGCCGAAGTTCATCGGGTGCATCACCAAATGGGGCCTGGGATCGCAGGAGCTGAGGCAAGCGATGCGGCACTGACGCCGCCCTGGATCACGGCCGCTCCCAGCGATAGAGCGCATCCGGCTCCTTTTCCTCGTTGCCGGAGCCATCCGTCTCGCGAAGGACGATGAAGCCCCGCGCCTCATAGAACCGGCGGGCCGCCGCGTTGCGCTGGAAGGTCCACAGGTGGAGCACCGGCAGCGCAGCCTGCGCAATCCCGAGCAGACCGCTCCCGATGCCGCGGCCCTGCGCGTCGGGGAGGACATAGAGCTGGTCGACCCAATCCGTGCGGAAGGCGATGATCCCGAGCAGCCTGCCCTCGAGCTCCGCGCCCCAGACCGCGCAGGATGTGAAGACGCGCGTGCGATAGAAAGTGCGATCTTCCGCCGGCGTGTGCAGGCCCTTCAGCCAAGGAAGGCGCTGGTCAAAGGATGTTCGATGGATCTTAGCCGCCGCGTCAATGTCCGCGAGCGCCAGCGTGCGGAGGGCATGCATCGGGACTAGAGGGCTATGGGCACGGGTTGGTGACGCTTGAACGGCACCTCGCCGCCCGGCGGGGCGTCGAGTTCGCGGGCGCAGCGGTGCCCCTGATAGACGGCATAGGCGATGAGGCCCGGCGCCAGGCAATCGCCGATGCGGGCGACCGACTTGATGCCGGCCGCCTTGACCGCCTCCGGATCTGCCGCCAGCGCGAGATGGAGCGCCTCGTTTGGCAGGCGGGAAGTGACGAGCACGACGGATGTCGCTGCGATCTGCTGCGTCGTCCCGGCATAGCCGCAGGTGATCTCTGCATGATCGGCCGCAAGCCGCGTCACATCGTGATGGGTGACGACCGCGATGTCGAGCCTGCGGAGCTGCTTGTTGATGTGCACCGCTTCCAGCGTGTTGCTCGCCCAGGCGGAGGCGGTGTCGCCCGGCGTCACGAACGTGACCTCGTGCCCGGCCTTGCGCAGCTTCTCCGCCATCAGGCCCGCCATGTAGAACTCCTCGGTGTCGTAGACCAGCACCGGCCCTGGCGGCGGCAGCCGGTCGGCCATGATGTCGTCCGGCGTTAACAGCCTGGCACGTTCCAGCCCGGGAATTGCCGCGAAGTGGCTTCGGCCGACCCCGTCGCGCCGCCAGGTGGCGCCGGTCGCCAGCACCACGCGCTCGAAGCCGAA
>DASSBF010000156.1:0-12428 GCA_035699005.1 Dongiaceae bacterium | reverse complement strand
GCCGGCGCTGGAGCCTCCGTCGCCGCCGAGCCCCAAGGAAGGATTTGCCGGCCCGCGCGCATTGGCCGTCACCCAGGCGATCGCGCTCTCCGCCGCCGGCCTGCTGGGGACGGTCCTGGTCATCGGCATCCCGCTCCTGCTGCGCCAGCAGCAGGAGGTCGCCGCGGCCCTGCCATCGAGCGCGCTGCCGCCGGCGGGCAGGGCGCTCGCGGTGCTCAACACCATCCATTGGATCGTGCTGGGGCTGGCCGGGGCGGCCTCCGTCTGCCTGGTCGCCGCCATCTTCCGGCTGCTGCGCCATGCGCAATCGCAGGACGCCGTCCGCAAGGAGGCGCAGGTGCTGCTGCTGCGCGCCGAGCGCGCGCGCATGGATGCCGACCAGGCGAACGCCGACAAGTCCCGCTTCCTGGCCGAGGCCGGCCACGACCTGCGCACGCCGCTGACCACCATCCTCGGCTACGGCGAGATGATCGAGCAGGAGATGTACGGTCCGATCGGCCGCCCGGCCTATCGCGAGGCGGCGCAGCAGATCGTCGGCGCCGGCCGGCACCTGTTGGGGCGCATCACCGACATCATCGAGCTGTCGCGGGTCGAAGGATCGATCGCCAAGCCGGCCGAGCAGGCCACCTCGGTCGCCACCGTGCTGCGCGAGGCCCATACCTGGGCGGTCGCCACCTTCGCCGCCAAGCGCCTGACCTTCGGCATCCGCATGCCCGAGCTGGATGTGGGCCTTCGGGTCCAGCCGCTGCTGATGCGGCAGATCGTGCGCGAACTCATCAAGGATGCGGCGATGCGCACGCCCGATGGCGGCGCCGTCATCCTGGCGGTCGGCTTCGGTGGCGACGGAAGGCTCGACCTGTCGATCCGCGACACCGGACCCAACCCGACGCTCGGTTCCGGCGGACCAGCGCGGCGGAGCCGCACCCATCGCTCGCTGATGATCTCGCGCGCCGACGAGGCGGCCGGCATGAGCCTGATGATCGTCCGCGCCCTGATGGATTCGATCGGCGGGCAGCTCGCCGTGGTCAACACCAGCGGGCGCGGCTCCGAGATCCACCTGCAGTTCCCCATGCACCTCGTGACGCGCGAAGAGCGCCGCTTCCGCCGCCGGCCCGTGGCGGCCGATTAGCCCGACGCGCCCGGGCGAAGCAGATCGTGGCGCTGATTGAGACACCGCCCGCATCTGGTCTTACAAGTGCCAACCCTGGCTATAGTCTTTTCGGGTGCTGCTGGCGGAACGTCCGATGGGACGACCGCATTGTTCGTGGTGCGCCGTTGAGGCGGACTGTGAACCGCCCCGAGCGCGCGGGAAACCGGGCCGGATTGGCTTCAAAAGCAAAAGGACAAACAATGACAATGGCAAAGAACACGATCTGCGTATGGTACGACAAGGACGCCGAGGCTGCGGCCCGCTTCTACGCCAAGACGTTTCCCGACAGCGCGGTGGGTGCCATCCACCGTGCTCCCAGCGACTACCCGTCCGGCAAGGCGGGCGACGTGCTGATGGTCGAATTCACGGTCGCCGGCATCCCCTGTCTCGGCCTCAATGGCGGGCCCGCGTTCAAGCACAACGAAGCCTTCTCGTTCCTGATCGCCACTGACGATCAGCAGGAGACCGACCGCTACTGGAACGCCATCGTCGGCAACGGCGGCCAGGAAAGCGCGTGCGGATGGTGCAAGGACAAATGGGGCATCTCCTGGCAGATCACGCCGCGCGTTCTGATGGAGGCGATGGCTGCCGGCGGCGCCGAAGCAAAGCGCGCGTTCGCCGCGATGATGGACATGAAGAAGATCGACGTCGCCGCGATCGAGGCGGCTCGGCGCGGCTGACGGTCCCAGGTTGACCCGGCAGCCGGGTTCGTGAATGAAGGCGGCATTCCATCTGGAACCGGGCACTGGCCCACCGGTGCAACCCGGCTTCGTTTATCAGTTCGCGGCCTGGCAGCCAGCTAGCCCGACGCGCCCAGGCGCTGTTTGGCGACGGCGGAGAGCGGCACGATCACGAAGCCGCGCGCCTCGGCCTCGGGCATCCAGGCGCGGATCGCGGCGAGCGTGGCGGGATGCGGGTGGCCGATGGCGATCGCCTGGCCCTTCGCGGCCGCGATCTTCTCGGCCTGGGCGAGCTGCTTCAGGACCGCGGCGCCGTCCATCTCGTCATCCAGGAACACATCGCGCATGACGTGCGCCACGCCCATGCGCGCGGCCAGATTGTCGCCGACCGTGGTGGCGATGGTGCGCGAATCGAGGAACAGCAGGTTGCGCCGCTTCAGCTCCTGGAGCACCACGCGCATGCCGCGCTCGTCCTGCGTGAAGCGGCTGCCCATGTGGTTGTTGATGCCGATATAGCCAGGGAAACGCGCAAGGTCCCAGTTGAGGCGCGCCAGCAGCTCGCCATCCGATGCCTCGATCGTCAAGGCACGTGGCCCCGGATCGATATCCTTGTCGAGCGGCTCCATCGGCACGTGCAGCATCAGCTCGTGCCCCTTCGCCCGCGCCCGCGCGGCCATCTCCGCGACTCCGTCGGCGTAGGTCATGAAGGAGAGCGTGATGGCCGCCGGCATGTCGATCGCGAGGTTCGCGTGCCCGCGCGCCACGCCGACATCGTCCAGCACCACGGCGATCATCGGGCGGCCCTGCGGCGCGACGAACGCCACCGAGTTCCGCACCCAGGCCGCATCGCCGCTCCATGCCACCGCCGGAGCAGGCGCAGCTGCTGCCGGCTGCGTGTCGGGCGGGGGCGAGCCGGCTGGCCTGGCGGCCGCGGGATCCACGGCCGCCTCTTCGCCCTCGATCGGCGGCGGAACGGCAGGCTCCACAATCCGCGGCGCGGCGGGCTTGGAGGCGGAAGCGGCGCGCGAGTCTTCCGCGTTCTGGATGCGTGTTGCGTTGACCGTCGTGACCTTGGCGCCGCCTGTGTTGCGCGGCGAAAGATCGAGCCCTCCGAGATAGAGCGTGGCGCCGAACCCGAGCCCGAGGCCGATCAGGACACCGAGCGCGAATCGGCCCGCGCCGCTGCCCGCGAGCCGCCGGGCCGCGAGCAGGCCGGAAGCGACGTGCCGACCCGTCGTCCTGCGCGGCCTGCGGCGAGACCGCGTCCTCGTTCTGCGTGCCATTGCCCTCTATTCCTCGTCGACCTCATTAGCGATGGTCGAGGACAGGCGCAAGGCTTGCGGCGCCGCCACGGCGAGCGCGATGCCGACCAGCGCGGCGCCGGTGATGAGCAGCGGCGATGCCGGAACATATCCCATGGCGCCCGCCAGCAGCGCGAAGCCCGGAAGGTTCGACAGTGCGATCGCCGGGCGCATCCGCACCCGGAAGTCGCGCGCGAACTGCAGCAGGTCGGCCACGGCACGGGGATCGTCGCGCGCGACCATGATCTCGGCTCCGTCTTCCTGACTACGGTGGGCGCGGCCGCCGAAATGGATCGTGCATTGCGCGTTCTCGAGCGGCGGTTCGCCCGGCCTGACGATTCCGAGTGCCGGTGGCGGGAAGCCGGAAGCGGCATCGTCCAGCCCCATCCCCGCAAGCGCATCCCTGTCCTGCGGCGGTACATCGGCGTCGGCCAGGATCGCAGCGCGTCCGGATTTGCGCAGCCAGCGCACTGCCTCCGCCGCGCCCGGCCGTGCGATCTTGGCAAGCACCAGCAGGCCGAGCAGCCGCGCCACGGGTTCGATCTCCATCAGCGCGAGTACGATGCGATGAAGATCGGCGGCATGTGCAATCTGCTCGGCGAAAGTCGCGCGCTCATCCTCGCCGACGGCGCTGGCCTCGAGCGCGCCGATCTCCACGACCCGCCGATCCGGCAGCCGGCCGCGGCGAAGGGTGGACGCGCTCGCCTCCAGCGGCTTGACCGCGGGCACGCGCACGCGGTGCGCAACCCCGAAATCCTGCACGGCGCGGGCCGCGTCCGTTCCGTCATCGGCCAGCAGCGCCGCGGCAATCGCCACGATCCCGCCGGGCTTGGCATCGCCTGCCGGCAGGATGCCGACCACCTTCGGCTGGTCCGCGATCAGCGTTCCGCCCTCGGCGAAGATCACGGTTTTGCAGTCAGCCAACGCCGGGAGCGCGCCGAAATCGGCGACCTGCACGCGACGACGCCCCAGCACCGACCGCGCGGTATCGCACAAGGCCGCCCAGATCAGCATCGCCCCCGGCGATGCCACCGCCAGGGCGGCCAGGAGATAGCTCTGCGGCGTTCCCTGGATCGTCGCGGCTGCCAGGGCAAATCCGAGCAGCCAATAGCCAATCCGCCCATGCGCACGCGCCAGCAGCCGGACCTGCGGCACCGCGCCGCCCCGTGCCGCCGCAAAGGCGTACTGCCCGTCCAGCAGGACCGCGCCGGCGAACAGCAGGATCGCCGCCAGCCAGCAGATCGCAAGCGCAGCCAGATCGGCGGCCATTGCGTCGCCGCGCACACTCGCCATGAGCAGCACGATCAGCGCCAGGCCGAGCGCGAACAGCGGCAATGGAAGGCCCGCGATGCGCTGCCGGTAGCGCGCGGTCCAGGAGGCGCACAGCGCGATCTCCGCCAGCGCCGCCATCCCCTGCACCGGCACGCCCGCCGCCTGGAATTCCGGGGCCGCGGGAAAGAACGACCGCCACACCGGCCACGCCGCCAGCAGCGCGCCGGCAACCGGCCAGATCCAGACCGCACGGCCGAACTGCGCCGCGGAGGCGGTGGGGCCGGCGGCAGCGGTCATGAACTCCAATCTCCTCCCCCGGCTCGCAGGGCAATCGCACATGGCATGTGAGAGACGCAAACGAGCAAACTCACGCGGTGCACCGCTTCCCCCCTTGCGGGGGAAGGTTGGGATGGGGGGTGATGCAGCGCTGCGGCCCAGAAGATTGGTGCTCTCGCGAGCGCGCGCGGCTGCCGCCGCGCTACCCCCCATCCAGCTCCGCCTAGGTTCGCTCCGCTCACCAAGGCTCCGCATCCTTCCCCCACAAGGGGGGAAGGGGCAGGGTTTTTGTGCTGCGACTGCCACATGCGATTGCCCTGCCCGATACGGGAGGGGAAGGCCTCGGCCGGGCTGGAGAAAGCCTTCGCTGGCTTTCCCGGGAAGTCGGCGGTGCGAAGGGAGCGCCGCGCGGCATCCAGTCCGAACCTTGCTCCCCCCATCCCGGGGCGGCTACACTCGCGGCCGACCTGAAAATGGCTTTGCCGGGACCGGTGTTGCGCGACCATGTTCATCCTGATCGATAACTACGACTCCTTCACCTACAACCTTTACCATTATTTGGGAGAGTTGGGGGCGGAGATCGAAGTCCACCGCAACGACCGGATCACGGTCGATGAGGTGCTGGCGAAGCACCCGCAGGGCATCATTCTGTCGCCCGGCCCGTGCGATCCGGACAAGGCCGGCATCTGCCTCGACCTCGTGAAGGCGGCTGCCAAGGCGAAGATCCCGCTGCTCGGCGTCTGCCTCGGCCACCAGGCCATCGGCCAGGCCTTCGGCGGCAAGGTGGTGCGCGCGCCCAAGCCCATGCACGGCAAGGTCAGCCGCATCAGGCATAGCGACAAGAGCGTGTTCCGCGGCCTGCCCAATGAATTCCAGGCGACGCGCTATCATTCGCTCACCGTCGCGCGCGACACCTTTCCCACCGATCTCGACATCACCGCGGAAACGGACGACGGGATCGTCATGGGGCTGCAGCACAAGACGCTGCCGCTGGCCGGCGTGCAGTTCCACCCCGAGAGCATCGCGACCGAGCACGGCCACAGGCTGCTCGCCAATTTCCTGGGCGGGGCCGGCTGCAACCTGTCCGACAACCGCGTGCTGCAATGAGCGTGCCCCAGCCCCTGCCCGTGGCCTCCGCCCCGATCACCGACCTCAAGGGCTTCATCGGCCTCGCGGCGCAGGGCCGGCCATTGACGCGCGCGCAGGCGGAGCTGGCGTTCGGCATCATGATGTCGGGCGAGGCGACGCCGGCGCAGATCGGCGGCCTCCTGATGGCGATGCGGGTGCGCGGCGAGACCATCGACGAGATCACGGGCGCTGTCAGCGTGATGCGCGAGAAGATGCTGCGCGTATCCGGCCTGCCCGACGCGATCGACGTGTGCGGGACCGGCGGCGACCAGGCCGGTACCCTGAACATCTCCACCGCCGTCGCCTTCGTCTGCGCGGCCTGCAACGTGCCGGTCGCCAAGCACGGCAACCGCGCGGCATCCTCGAAGAGCGGCGCGGCCGACGTGCTGGCCGCCCTCGGCGTCAACATCGAGGCCGATATCGAAACCATCGAGCGCGCTTTGGCCGAGGTCGGCACCACCTTCATGTGGGCACAGAAGCATCATAGCGCCATGCGCCATGTCGGCCCCTCGCGGGTCGAGCTCGGCACCCGCACGATCTTCAACATCATGGGCCCGCTGTCGAACCCGGCCGGCGTCAAGCGCCAGTTGCTGGGCGTGTTCGCGGAGCAATGGCTGGAGCCGATCGCGCAGGTGCTGAAGAATCTCGGCACCGAGCATGCCTGGGTGGTTCATGGCGGCGACGGGCTGGACGAGATCACCACCACCACCGTCACGCATGTCTGCGAGCTGAAGAACGGCAACATCCGGCGGTTCGAGATTTCGCCGACCGACTACGGCATCCGCATGGCGAACGCGGCCGAGCTGCAGGGCGCCGATCCCGCTCACAATGCCCAGGCGATCCGCGAGCTGTTCGACGGTGCGGTCGGCCCGTATCGCGACATCGTGCTGCTGAATGCGGCGGCGGCCCTGGTGGTGGCCGATGCGGCGAAGGACATGAAGCAGGGGGTCGCAATGGCGGCGGAGGCGATCGACTTCGCCAAGGCGCGCAAGGTGCTCGAGGACCTGATCCGCGTCACCAACGAGACCAGGGCGCCGGAGCATTGAGGTGACCGACGTCCTCGCCAAGATCTGCGCGGACAAGCGCCAGCACATCGCCGACCGCAAGGCGGCGCGGCCGCTGTCGGAAATGAGGGCGGCGGCCGAAGCGCGCAACCGCGCTGATCCTCCGCGCGGATTCCGCGCGCGGCTGGAGCATGTCATCCGCGCGGGCCGGTTCGGCCTGATCGCGGAGATCAAGCGCGCATCGCCCTCCAAGGGTCTGATCCGCGCCGACTTCGATCCGCCCACCCTCGCCCGCGCCTACGAGGCCGGCGGGGCGACCTGTCTTTCGGTCCTGACCGACGCGCCTTATTTCCAGGGGGAAGATGCGTTCCTGGATCAGGCGCGCAGTGCCGCGCGCCTGCCGGCGCTGCGCAAGGATTTCATGCTCGATCCCTATCAGGTGTTCGAGGCGCGCGCGATCGGCGCCGATTGCATCCTGCTCATCATGGCGGCGTTGGAGGATGCCGAGGCGGCAGAACTGGAGTCGCTCGCCTTCGATCTCGGCATGGATGTGCTGATGGAAGTCCATGACGCGGCGGAGATGACGCGGGCGCTTCGCTTGGGCTCACAGCTTCTCGGCGTCAATAACCGTAATCTCAAGAGCCTACAGGTCGATCTTGCGGTGACGGAGGAGCTTGCCCGGATGGTGCCGAACGATCGCGTGCTGGTGGCCGAAAGCGGGCTATACGCGACCGCCGATCTCGAACGGCTGCATCGCGTCGGCGCCTCGGCATTCCTGGTCGGCGAATCCTTGATGCGCCAGACCGATGTGGCTGCGGCGACGCGCGCCCTGCTTGGGCGGCACGCTCCGGCAGTGGCGGCCTAGCGCCGATGGCCGGCTTCACCCATTTCGACAAGGAGGGCAAGGCCCGCATGGTCGACGTCTCCGACAAGGCGGAGACCGAGCGCACCGCGACCGCCAAGGGCTCCGTCATCATGCAGCCCGCGACCCTCGCATTGATCAAGGAGGGCGGCGTGAAGAAGGGCGACGTCCTTTCGGTCGCGCGCCTCGCCGGCATCATGGCCGCCAAGCGGACCCCCGACCTCATTCCCTTGTGCCACCCTCTCGCCCTCACCTCGGTGCAGGTCGACCTGACGCTGGACGAGGCGCACAACGCGGTCGACATCACCGCGACCTGCAAGCTTACCGGCAAGACCGGCGTCGAGATGGAGGCGTTGACCGCAGTCTCAGTTGCCGCCCTCACCGTCTACGATATGTGCAAGGCGGTGGACAAAGGCATGCAGATCGCCGACATCCGCCTGAGCCACAAGAGCGGCGGCAAATCCGGTACGTACCAGGGCGAATAGGACGTGAGCATGTCGAGCAATGCCAAGCCAATCCGCTCGGTGAGCCCCTTCGCCCCCGCCGACGAATGTCGGCCTACGCCGACGGGTGGGGGAAGGTTGGGATGGGGGGTGCCGCCGCACGATCGTCGAAGATTTGCCAAAATTGAATTCAGGGGTGCCGCTTTGCGCTGGTGCCCACCCCCTAGCGATCGTGCGGTGGCACCCCCCCATCCAGCTTCGCCTAGGCTCACTTCGTTCGCCAAGGCTTCGCAACCTTCCCCCACAGAGGGGGGAAGGGGTTGTTCAGTTTCGTCGACAATCCTGGCGCCCTAAATGCTCACGGTCGAAGAAGCCATCCAGCGGATCGAGCGCGTGCTCTCGCCGTTGGGCGCGGAGCTGGTGTCGCTGGATCGGGCACTCGGTCGCGTGCTGGCGGAAGCGCTGGAAGCGCGCCTGACGCAGCCGCCCGCCGACGTCTCCTCGATGGACGGCTATGCCGTGCGTGCCGCCGATGTCGCCACCCTGCCCGCGCGGCTCAAGATCGGGCAGCGTATCGCCGCAGGCCAGCCGCCTGCCGGAGCGATTGGCACGGGTGAAGCGGCGCGCATCTTCACCGGCGCGCAGCTCCCGCCTGGTGCCGACACGGTCATCATCCAGGAGAATTGCGAGGAAGCGGACGGGTGCGTCACGGTGCGCGAAGGAGAGCGCGCGCCTGGCCAGCACATCCGGAGGGCCGGGCTCGATTTCAAGATCGGCGACCTAGGGCTCCCGGCCGGCCGGCTGCTGACCGCGCGGGATGTCAGCCTGGCCGCCGCCATGAACCGCCCATGGCTCAAGGTCACCCGGCGGCCGCGGATCGCGCTGCTGTCCACCGGCGACGAGCTGGTCAATCCCGGCGACCCCGTCGGGCCGGCACAGATCATCGGCAGCAACGGCATCGGGCTGGCAGCCTTGGTTCAGGCGTTCGGTGGAGAGCCCGTCAACCTCGGCATCGCGCGCGACAATCTCGCTGACCTGGACCGCAGCATCGACGCCGCGCTCGGGTTCGACATGCTGGTGACCACTGGCGGCGCCTCGGTCGGCGAGCACGACCTGGTGCAGAGGGCGCTCACTACGCGCGGCATGCGCCTCGATTTCTGGAAGATCGCCATGCGCCCCGGCAAGCCGCTGATGTTCGGCGAGCTTGGCGCGCTGAAGGTGCTTGGCATGCCAGGCAATCCGGTTTCGACTATCGTGACGGCGCTCCTTTTCCTGAAGCCCGCGATCGCGCGCATGCTCGGCCTGGTGGGCGAAGAGCTCCGCCACACCGCTTTGCTCGGCCAGGACATGCCGGCGAACGACACGCGCCAGGACTACGTGCGCGCGGCGCTCACCACGAATGCGGATGGGCAGCGCGTGGCGACGCCGTTCTCTCCGCAGGACAGCTCCATGCTGTCCCTGATCGCGCGCGCCGGTTGCCTCATCGTCCGCAAGCCGCACGCGCCGGCGGCAAAGACGGGTGATGCCACCGACATCATCCCGCTCAGCGGCGGGTGTCTGTCGATCTGACCGCTGAGACGGTTGGTCACCCTCTCTTCGTCATGGTCGTGGCCATGGGTTCAAACGGGGCACGACCACCCACGAGTTTGCCTGCCGCAGCTTTGCCTTTGCCTTTCGAAACTCATGGATGGGCGGACCAAGTCCGACCATGACGGTTTGGGGGCATGCACCGCGCTTCCATGCTCCCGCACCTGCTGACTGAAAAGGCGGCGCCAAATGCTTCGTGCGGCTGAAAAAATCGGCGGCGGCCGGACCCAAGGTTCGCGCTTGCCGCCCAGGCTTTGGTGCGGCAGACTGCCCGCCGCTGCGCGGGTCAGAACGCAGGCTTGGGAGCGGGGCGGGCAAGATGAGCGTATGGCGCGGGTTGGTGCGCCGGCCGTTGGCGATGATGGGGCTGGTGATTGCCCTTGCCTTCGTGGTGATCGCCATTGCCGCCCCCGAGATCGCCCCCTATTCGCCTCGGGAGCAGTTCTTCGACGGCCTCACCATGGAAGGCTCGCCGCTGCCCCCCAACGAGCGCTTCTGGTTCGGCACCGACCTGCTCGGCCGCGACCTGTTCTCGCGCATGGTCTATGGCGCGCGCACCTCGCTCCTCGTCGGGCTGCTGGCGAACGGGATCGCGCTCACTTTCGGCACGCTCATCGGATTGACGGCGGGCTTCGTGCGCGGCGTGGTGGGCGGTGGGCTGATGCGCCTGACCGACCTGATCATGGCTTTTCCCGCGCTCATCCTCGCCATCACCATCGCGGCCTTGCATGGACCCGACCTGAAGCTCGTGATCTACGTGATCGCGCTGGTGAATGCCGGGCCGGTGGCGCGCGTGGTCTATGCGGAGACGAGCTCGCTGGCCGAGCGCGAATTCATCGCGGCCGAGCGCGCACTCGGCGCCGGCACCGGGCGCATCCTGTTCCACCACCTGCTGCCGCACCTGCTGCCCATCGTCATCGTCTGGGGCACGCTTGGCATCTCGACCAGCGTGCTGTTCGAAGCCCTGCTCTCCTATCTCGGTGTCGGCGTGCAACCCCCGGCTCCGAGCTGGGGCAACATCGTCTATGACGGCCAATCCTACTTCCAGTCGGCGCCGTGGCTGGTGTTCTTCCCCGGCTTCGCCGTCGCGGTCCTCGCGCTCGCGGTCAACCTGGTGGGCGACGCGCTGCGCGACCTGCTCGATCCGACCTTGCGCGGGAGGCACTGATGCCGGCCTATGTCGCCCGCCGCATCGTGCAGGCGCTGCTGATCCTGCTCGGCGTCTCCATCATTGCCTTCCTGCTGCTGCACTACATGCCGGCCGATCCGGCGCGCATGGTGGCCGGGCGCACGGCTAGCAAGGAGCAGGTCGAGCTGGTGCGCGAGCAGCTCGGCCTGGACCAGCCGGTCTGGGAGCAATATGGCCGCTACCTCTGGAAGCTGGTGAACGGCGACCTCGGCCGGTCCTATCTGCAGCGCACGCAGGTGACGACCCTGATCTGGGCGCGCCTGCCCGCGACAGCGCTCTTGATGCTGGGTGCGATCGTCTGTGAATTGGCGATCGGCCTCACCCTCGGCGCGATCGCCGGCTCACGGCGCGGCACCGGCACCGACCAAGCGGTGATGGTGGGCGCGCTGGTGTTCGTCTCCATGCCCCAGTTCGTGATCGCCCTCACGCTGCTTTATGTGTTCGCCTTCTGGCTGGGCTGGTTCCCGATCGGCGGCTATGGCGAGCTCCGGCACCTGGTCCTGCCGGCCGTGACGCTCGGCCTGCTGGGCGGGGGCTGGTATGCCCGCGTGACCCGGTCCAGCGTGATCGAGGTGCTGCGGCAGGATTTTATCCGGACCGCGCGGGCCAAGGGATTGGGCCGCTGGCGTATTGTCTCCATACATGTGCTGCCCAACGCCATCCTGCCAGTGATCGCCATGATCGGCATCGATATCGGCTATTTCATGAGCGGAATCGTGGTGGTGGAATCGGTGTTCGGCTGGCCCGGTATCGGACAATTGACCTGGCAGGCCATCCAGCAAATCGACATTCCGATCATCATGGGAGTAACCTTGCTGTCAGCCTGCGCGATCGTCCTGGGGAACCTGCTGGCCGACCTGGTGGCGCCCCTGATCGATCCGAGGATCAAGCTGCGATAACGAAACCGAAGAAACCTGTTGGGGAGACTTACGCATGAAACGCCTGCTCGCATCCGTCTCGCTTGCCGTCATGATGATGACGGCCGCTCCTGCCTTGACGCCCGCCGTCGCCGACGACGTGAAGCAGGGCGGGCAAATGACCGTCACCTTCAAGGACGATCTCATCACCCTCGATCCCGCGATCGGCTACGACTGGAAGAACTGGTCGGTGATCAAGAGCGTGTTCGACGGGCTGATGGACTACAAGCCCGGCACCACCGAGCTGGTGCCCGACTTGGCCGAGAGCTTCACGGTCTCGGACGATGGCCTCACCTACACCTTCAAGCTGCGGCACGGGGTCAAATTCCACAATGGCCGCGAGATGACGGCGGCGGACGTGAAGTATTCGCTGGAGCGCACCTGCAATCCGGCGACCCAGTCGCCCGGCGCCGGCTATTACGGCTCGCTCAAGGGCTTCGATGATTTCCAGGCCGGCAAGGCGAAGGAACTGGCGGGGGTGCAGACGCCCGACGACTACACGGTGAAGATCGAGCTGAGCCGCCCGGATGCGACGCTGCTGCACCTGATGGCGCTCAACTTCTCGTTCGTCGTGCCGAAGGAAGTGGTCGAGGCCGAGGGCCAGGATTTCGGCCATAAG
>DASSBF010000155.1:0-11247 GCA_035699005.1 Dongiaceae bacterium | reverse complement strand
CAGCCCGTCGCGCACGTCCGGCAGCGAGCGCGCCATGATGGTGGAGAGCGCGTACGACAGATAGCGCTCACCCAGCGCATCCGCGAGGTTGGCGATGCGGATTTCCTCGGGCGGCGGAACAGGTGCGGCGGATTTGGCCATGATGCTTCCGAGTCGGGATGATGAAATTCAATGTAGGAGCGAAGGATAGGGCGTCAAGCGCGTCGCGTGCCCTGCCCTACTCCGTCATGGTCGTGCCAAGCACGACCATGACGGAGTAGGGCACGTGGCGCTCAAAACCGATCCACTGCGAACGGCTTCAGATCGATTCCCGGCTTGCGGTCGCTCACCAGGTCCGCGATCAGCTTGCCAGTGATCGGGCCGAGCGTCAGCCCCACATGCCCGTGACCGAAGGCGAAGAACGTGTTGTCGAACTTGCGGCCGCGGTCGATCACCGGCTTGGAATCCGGCATCGAGGGGCGGAAGCCCATCCAGTCGCTGCGTCCGGTCTCGTCGAGGTCGCCGAACATCCGGCGGCCGTGCCTGATCAGGACCTCCGCGCGCTGATAGTTCGGCGGCAGCTCCAGCCCGCCCAGCTCTACGGTCCCGGCGAAGCGCAAACCGATCTCGAGCGGCGTCACGGCAAAGGAATGATCGCCCGAGTAGAGCGGCATGCGCGGGCGCTTCTGCGCATGCGGCAAAGTCACGTGATAGCCGCGCTCGGTCTCGATCGGCAGGTTTTCGCCCAGCTTCGCCGACAACGCGCGCGACCAGGCGCCGGCCGCCACCACCACCGCGTCGAACGCGTAGCGGCCGTTCCTGCCGAGCGCGGCCCTCGGCCCGCTTGCGCCGAAAGCGAAATCAAGAATCTCGTCCACCACGATGCGACCGCCGTTGCGCGTCACATCCTCGGCCAGCGTGCGCACCAGCCTGAAATTGTCGAGGACGTAGGAATTCTCCGGATAGTAGACGGCGTGCCTGTAGATCGGCTGCAGGCTTGGCTCGAACTGCCGGATCTCTTCCGCCTTCAGCACCTCGAACTTGACGCCGCGCCGCTTCTGCAAGTCCAGGTCCCACTGGTACGACTGGAACCTGGTGTCGCTCTCGAAGATGCCGAGCCAGCCCGTGTCCTCAATGATGTCGGCGCAGCCCGCCGCCTTGGCCAGCTCCTTGTGCGCAGCCAGCGCCTCGAGCAGCAGCGTGCGCAGCGCGATCGATATCTGCTCGACTTTGACCTCGCTGCTGGATCCCACGAAACGCCACAGCCAGGGCGCCAGCTTCGGCAGGTAGGACCAGCGGATGGCGAGCGGCCCGAGCGGATCGCTCAGATACTTCGGCACATCCCACAGGATGCCGGGCGTCGCCACCGGGATGCAGGATTCGACCGCGATGACGCTGGCATTGCCCTTGGACGCGCCCTCGCCCGGACCGCTCTTGTCGACGATCGTGATCTGATGGCCGTCGCGCTGCAGCCACAGCGCCGCCGAGCAGCCGACGATGCCGGCGCCGATCACCAGAACCTGCTTGCCCACCTCTCACCCCATCACTTTGCAGTCAGCCGCTCGATCAGCCGCGCCCGCGCTTCCGCCGCGCCCTGCTTCAAGGCGTGGGCAAACACATGCCGGTCGAGGAAGTATCCCGTCAAGCGCAAGCCGGCGATGAGGTCGCCGCGCCCAGGCCGGTCGCGATCCTGGACCAGGAACGCGGGCAGCGGCAGCAGCTTGTCCTTGTGCAGTCTGCCGGCCTCCGCCGTCACCGCGCGGCCCGTTTTGGGCGAGACGTAGGCGAGCCCTTCGGTCGCGCCCGTCACCGCGCACTGCGAGAGGTCGAGGCCGAAACCGAGCGAAGACAGCAGCCGCGCCTCCCAGCGCGCGTACTGGGTTGGCCAGTCCACCGCTTTGCGCGAGAGCTGCTCGGCCAGCGCGGCAAAGTCATCGAACACGTCCTCGTGCGGCTCGCGCTCCGGCAGCGCAGCGTCCAGCGTCGCGCATGCCGCGCTCAGCGCCGCCAGCCGGGCGGCGTCCGCCATGCACAACGCGGCATGGGGGGCGCCGAGCTCCACCTGAAATCGCCCGAGATGCTCGCTGAGCCGCGCGTGCCAGTGCGCGGTGACGGCGTTGCCGATCTCCACCACCGCGCGCTGCCGCCGCCCGGTGCCGCCCTTGACGATGCCGAGGTGCCGCCCGTGCGCGCGGGTCAGCACGGTCAGGATGGCATCGCTCTCCCCATGCCGCCGCGCCGCCAACACGAAGCCTTGGTCCTGCCAGTCCATAGCTAAAGTCCCTTCCCCCCTTGCGGGGGAAGGATACCGAGGCTTAGCGAACGTAGCGAGCTTAGCCGAGGTTGGAAGGGGGGGATCGCGCCGACAGGCGCGCACTTCTTGAAGCGATGATTCTCAACGTCATCGCGCTGCATTACCCCCCATCCCAACCTTCCCCCACAAGGGGGGAAGGAGCGCATCGAGATCGGTTTCGGGCGATCGCGTGTCAATGCGTTACGCCTCGAAATCCAGTCCCATCTCGCGGTAGCGTTCGGGGTCGTCCTGCCAGTTCTCGCGCACCTTGACGAACAGGAAGAGGTGCAGCTTGCGCTCCAGCATCTCCTCGAGCTCCTTCTGCGCGGTCTCGCGCACCTGCTTGATCCGCGCACCGCCCTTGCCGATCACGATCGCCTTCTGGCTGTCACGCGCGACATAGATGGTCTGCGAAATCTTGGCACTGCCGTCCTTGAACTCCTCCCAGGCCTCGGTCTCGACCGTCAGGGCGTACGGCACCTCGTCGTGCAGCTGACGAAACAGATGCTCGCGCGTCACCTCCGCCGCCAGCAGGCGCACCGGCAGATCGGTCAGCTGGTCCTCCGGGAAATGATGCGGCCCTTCCGGCAGCTGCGCGACCAGCTCGGCCATCAGATCCTCGACCCCGTCGCCGGTCTCGGCTGAGATCATGAAGATCCGCTCGAACGGGAATGCGGCGTTCAGCTCCGCCGCCAGCTTCAGCAGGCTCTCGTGCTTGACCGCGTCCACCTTGTTGATGGCGCAGATCGCCGTGCGACCGTTCTTCTTCAGGCCCTCGATGATGGCGCGGGTGTCGGCATCGATCTTCCTCTTCGTGGCATCGGCCAGCAGCACGATGCGGTCGGCGTCCCCCGCTCCGCTCCAGGCGGCAGCCACCATGGCGCGGTCGAGCCGCCGCTTCGGCGCGAAGATGCCGGGCGTATCGACGAACACCACCTGCGCGTTGCCGCGCATCGCGACGCCGAGCACGCGGCGGCGCGTGGTCTGCACCTTGGGGCTGACGATCGAGACCTTGGCGCCGACCAGGCGGTTGAGCAAAGTCGACTTGCCCGAATTGGGCGCGCCGATCAGCGCGACGAAGCCGCAGCGCGTTACCGCCTCTCCTTCGCTCACGAGCCCAGGTCCGCCATCAGCGAGGCGGCGGCCGCCTGCTCCGCCGCGCGCTTGGACTTGCCGCTGGCCTGGGCCGCGCGCTTGCCGCTGACGCGCACCTCGACGGTGAAGGTGGGATCGTGCGGCGGGCCGCTCGATTCCACGACCTGGTAGACCGGCAGCGGCAGGCCCGCCGCCTGCGCCCATTCCTGCAGCGCGGTCTTGGCATCCTGCGGCGGCTCGGAATCGGCCGCCACCAGCTCCGACCAGTGGCGCTCCACGAACTGACGCGCCGCGTTCAGCCCGGCATCGAGATAGATAGCGCCGATCACCGCCTCGCAGGCATCGGCGAGGGTCGCGGCATTGTCGCGCCCGCCGCCTTCCGCCTCGCCGCGCGACAGGATGAGATGGCTGCCGAGATCGATCGAGCGCGCGACGTGGGCAAGGCCCTCCTGGCGCACCAAAGCGGCCAGGCGCTTGGCCATCGCGCCTTCGTCTTCCTTGCCGAAGGTGCGGTAGAGCATCTCCGCCACCACCAGGCCGAGGACCCGGTCGCCGAGGAATTCCAGGCGCTGGTTGTCCTGTCCGCCCTTCTGGCGCGGGCCTTGCCGCCCGGTGCGGCGGGTCAGGGCGCTGGGATGGGTGAGCGCGGTACGCAGCAGATCGAGATCGCCGAAGCTGTGCCCCAGGACCTCCACCAATTGCTCAATCGGCGCTTCATCCACCTTCGTCATTCACTCGATCACGTGCAGCAGCCGGCCGAACCGCAGCGCCGTGACCCAGGTGATCGGGTTGTACCAGCGGAACGAGCTGCCGTACGACCAGAACAGGATCTTGGCCGGCCCGATCAGATTCTCCTTGGGCACGAATCCGACCGTGCCCAGGCAATCGGCGTTGCTCTCGTCGATCGTGTCGCCGGAGCATTTGCCACCCGCGGCGGACCCAACCGTCGCCCTGCTGTCGTTCGAATTGTCGCGATTGTCGCCCATCATGAAATAGTGGTCCGGCGGCACGATGTAGACCGGCGTGTTGTCGAGCGCGCCGGCATCTCCGGCCGCTTCCAGGACCGGATGCGTCACGCCGCCCGGCAGCGATTCCAGATATTGCGGGATTGGCCTCTGCTCCGGATCGTCCGGATCGACATAGTCCTCGATCCGGCGGCGCTGCACCGGCTCGCCGTTGATGCTGAGGATCCCGCTGGTGACCTGGATATGGTCGCCGGGCAGGCCGATCACGCGCTTGATGAAATCGGTGTCGATCTCGCCGGGCGGGCGGAACACCACCACGTCGCCGCGCTTCGGCGCGCCCTCCCAGATCCGCCCCTTCACCGGGACGATCCCGCCGGGGAACGAGAACTTGCTGTAGCCGTAGGCGATCTTCGAGACGAACAGATAGTCGCCGACCAGGAGGGTCGGGATCATGGAGCCCGACGGGATGTTGAAGGGCTCGTAGGCGAAGGTGCGGATGACGATCGCGATGATCGCCGCCCACAGCAGCGTCTTTACGATCTCCCAGAATTCGCCGAAGGCGCCGGATGGTTTGCGTGACATGTGGTCTTCTTTATTGCACGGGAGCCGAAGGCGAAGGCCGCTGGCCCGATCGCGGGGGATCAAGCCAGCCGGAGGCCGCAAAGTCAAGAAAGTCGGCCATCTTCCTCGACACTCCTTTCATGCCTCTTTTCAGGTACTTGAGTGCTTTCAGGCAGGATTCGCCGAGATGATGACGATGGCCTGGGCAAGCGGAAAATCATCGGTGATGGTGAGGTCGATCTGCGCCGTCATGCCGGGCGGCGTGATGGCCCGCAGCCGCTTCAGCGCGCCGCCGGTCAGCTTGAAGGTCGGCTTGCCGGACGGCAGGTTGACCACGCCCATGTCGCGCCAGAACACGCCGGCATTGAGGCCGGTTCCCAGCGCCTTGGCGCACGCCTCCTTGGCCGCGAAGCGCTTGGCATAGGAGGCTGCGCGCTGCGCCCGCCGGTCCGACTTGGCGCGCTCCACGTCGGTGAAGATGCGGTCGAGGAACCGGCTTCCCCAGCGCTCGATGGATTTCTCCACGCGCCGGATGTCGATGATGTCGTTGCCGATGCCGAGGATCATGAGAAGGTGTGCCCGCAAATGCGCAACGGGCGAGCGAACTCGATGAACCCCTTCCCCCCTTGTGGGGGAAGGTAGGGATGGGGGGTGATGCCGCGCTGCGCCGTCGTCAGTTGCGCCCTATCGAGCGCGCGCGGCTCGCGCCGCGCTCCCCCCCATCCAGCTCCGCCCCCGGGCTCTTTGCACCCGGGGGTCGCTGCGCTCGCTAAGCCTTCGCAACCTTCCCCCACAAGGGGGGAAGGGGAATTTCTTACGACTAGCACCAGTCCCATCATCTGTACCGCTCAGCCGCGGGCGCGGTCGACGGAGCTGATCGCCGGGGTCGCGCGCAGGGCGGCGATGATGTTGGTCAGGTGCCGCACGTCCTTGACCTCGACATCCACCAGCACCTCGAAGAAATCGATCGAGCGGTTGGTGATCTTGAGGTTCGAAATGTTGCCCATGTTCTTGCCGATTACGGTGGTGAGGCTGCCGAGGCTGCCCGGCTGGTTGGTGATGACGACCGACAGCCGCCCGACGTGATGGTCGGTGGCGCTGGGATCCTGGTCCCAGGAGACGTCCAGCCAGCGTTCCGGCGTCTCCGCGAAGCTCTCCAGCGTCTCGCAATCGATGGTGTGGATGGTGACGCCTTTGCCGGTGGTCACGATCCCGACGATGCGGTCGCCCGGCAGCGGATGGCAGCAGCCGGCGAAATGCATCGCCATGCCGGGGATGAGGCCGCGGATCGGGATCGCGTTGCTGCCCTTCGCCGCCTTGGCGCGCTGGCGGCCGATCGGCACCACTTTCTCCAGCAGGGTCTTGGCGCGGGTGCCGGGGAAGATCGCGTTCACGACCTCGCGCGCGCCCAGCATGCCTTCGCCGATCTGCGCCAGCAGATCCTCCGCCTCGTCCACCTTGAACTTCTTCAGCACGCCGTCCAGCGACTTGTCGGCATACTCGTACCCTTCGTGCTGGAACTCCTTCTGCACCATGGCGCGGCCGAGCTCGATGTACTGCGCGCGCTGCTGGGTGCGGATGAAGCGGCGGATGCAGGCGCGCGCCTTGCCGGTGACGACGAATCGCTCCCAGGTCGGCGACGGCGTCTGCGCGCGCGAGTTGACGATCTCCACCTGGTCGCCGTTGTGCAGCTCGCTCCGCAGCGGCACGATGCGGCCGTTGATCTTGGCGCCGACGCAGGTATTTCCGACCTCGGTATGGACCGCATAGGCGAAGTCGACCGGCGTCGCGCCGCGCGGCAGGGCGATCAGGTCGCCCTTGGGCGTGAAGCAGAACACCTGGTCCTGGAACATCTCGAGCTTGGTGTTCTCGAGGAACTCCTCGGGGCCCGCGGCATGCTCCAGGATGTCGAGCAGCTCGCGCAGCCAGCGGTATTGCCGCCCTTCGAGCTGCGGCCTGCCCTGCTTGTACTGCCAGTGCGCGGCGACGCCGAGCTCGGCCACCTCGTGCATCTCGTAGGTGCGGATCTGGAGTTCGATGCGATGGCGCAGCGGTCCGATCACGCCGGTATGGAGCGAGCGGTAGTCGTTCGGCTTGGGCGTCGAGATGTAGTCCTTGAAGCGGCCGGGGATCATCGAATATTCGCTGTGGATGATGCCCAGCGCCTGGTAGCACGCCGTCACGTCTTCCACGGTGATGCGGAACGCCATGATGTCCGAGAGCTGCTCGAACTCCATGCGCTTCTTCTGCATCTTGCGCCAGATCGAGTACGGCGTCTTCTCGCGGCCGGACACGGCGCACTGGATGCCGGCGTCGGTCAGCACCTTGCCGAGCTCGGCGATGATCTGGTCGGCGAGGTCCGTCCCCTGCTCGCGCAGGAAGCTGAGGCGCTGCACGATCGAGGCATAGGCCTCCGGATAGACCTGCGCGAAGGACAGGTTCTCGAGCTGGTCCTTGATCTCGTGCATGCCCATGCGCTCGGCGAGCGGGGCATAGATCTCCAGGGTCTCGAGCGCGATGCGGCGGCGCTTCTCCGGATCCTTGATGAAGTGGATGGTCTGCATGTTGTGCAGCCGGTCCGCCAGCTTCACCAGCAGCACGCGGATGTCGTTCGACATTGCCAGCACCAGCTTGCGGAAGTTCTCCGCGTGCTTGGTGTTGTCCGACTGCAGCTCCAGGCGCGAAAGCTTGGTCACGCCGTCCACCAGCTGCCCGATCTCCTTGCCGAACATCTTCTCGATCTGGCCGAGCGTCGCCTCGGTATCCTCGACCGTATCGTGCAGCAGCCCGGTGATGATCGATGCCGAGTCCAGCTTCAGCCGGGTCAGGATGTCGGCCACCCCGAGCGGATGGGAGAAATACGGATCGCCCGACGCGCGCGACTGCGAACCGTGGGCCTTCATGGAAAAAACGTAGGCGCGGTTGAGCAGGTCCTCATCCGCGCCCGGGTCGTAGGCCTTCACCCGCTCGACCAGCTCAAACTGCCTGATCATGGACTGATCTGATCGATGTTGTGGCCGCATGGCTGGCTGACGTCGCCTCGTTCCGTGCCTCGCTCAATTGTCCCGCCAATGGCCCCGTCTCTGATCCGGGGTCCCCCGACCCCGGGATCCGGCTTCGCGAAGCCGCCTACTCCGCGTCGGCGATCGCCGCATCCTCGAACTCGCCGTCGATCGACAGATCGGACTCGTCGGCCTCTTCCTTGCTGATCTGGGCCTGCTGCATCTCGGCCAGCAGGTCGCCGGCGCCGGCGCCGAAGCCCGCGCCTTCCTCTTCCGGCTCGTCGGTCTCGACCTGGCGCTGCAGGCCCTTCACTATGCTATCCGCCAGCGCATCCAGATTGACTGTCGCATCGGCGATCTCGCGCAGGGCGACCACCGGGTTCTTGTCGTTGTCGCGCTCGACGGTGAGCTGGCTGCCGGCCGAAACCTCGCGCGCCCGCTGGGCGGCCAGCATGACGAGCTGGAAGCGGTTCGGCACCTTCAGGACGCAATCTTCGACGGTTACGCGTGCCATTCTTCGACTGTCTCCAGGAATTGAGCTAATCGGTTGTAGCTAGCCTATTATTACACTGCGTTCAAGCGCGGACGCCCGGCGATTCCTGCAGGGGCCGGCTGACCTGATCGCGGGGCAGCCGGGCAATCAGGCCGGCAATCCGCTCCCCCGTCGCCGGATGCCGCCAGTCCGGCGCCAGTTCGGTCAGCGGCAGCAGGACGAAGGCGCGTCCGCTCATGCGCGGGTGCGGCACGATCGGCGGCTGAGGTCCGCTAAGGATCATATTCCCAAAGGCTATGATGTCCAGGTCGATCGAACGCGCCTCATTCTGCTCAACCCTTTGTCGGCCCAGGTCCGCTTCTATTCCATGCAGGCCGGCGAGCACCTTGCGGGGCGATAGCGAGGTGGCGGCCCGCACCACCCCATTGACGTACCAGGGCTGATCGGAGGCCGGAACGGGCGCTGACTCATACCAGCGCGAGCGCGCCAGGATGCGAAGGCCGATCCTGGGAAACAGGGTCAGCACATGTTCCAGGGTCGCTTTGGGCGGCCCCAGCAGATCATGGGGGAGGTTCGCACCTAACCCAATGTATAGGTCGTCAAGCATCGCCCAATTCGGTCATAAATTGTGTCGGTACCCTTCAGCGGCTCAGCTTTGGGGAACAGAGAAAACCTGAGCCGCCGGGGCCCGTCCAACATATTCCAGCGCCATGAACCAACGTGGCCTGCGCAAGCGTCCATTTATGCGAGGGCACCATCCATGTTTGACCGATTTTACCCCAATGAACGCGTGGCTTTGTTCATCGACGGCGCGAACCTGCACGCCGCCGCCCGATCCCTTGGCTTCGACATCGACTACAAGCGGCTGCTGAAGCATTTCCAGGAGCAATGCCACCTGATCCGCGCCTTCTATTATACCGCGCTGGTGGAGGACCAGGAGTATTCGCCGCTGCGGCCGCTGGTCGACTGGCTTGACTATAACGGCTTCACAATGGTGACCAAGCCGACCAAGGAATACACCGATTCCATGGGGCGCCGCAAAATCAAGGGCAACATGGATATCGAGCTCGCCATCGACGTGCTGGAGATGGCGGCGCACCTGGACCATGTGGTCCTGTTCTCCGGCGACGGCGATTTCCGCCGGCTGGTCGAGGCGGTGCAGCGCAAGGGCGTGCGGGTCTCGGTCGTCAGCACGATCCGCTCATCTCCGCCGATGGTGGCCGACGAGCTGCGCCGCCAATCCGACAATTTCATCGAGCTGGAAGAGCTGTCATCGCTGATCGCGCGCCAGCACAACGGCCAGCGCGGCCAGTCCGGCCATGCCAGCCACGCGGCGCAGCAGGCCGCTCCCTCCGAGACGACGGAAGCCACCGAAGCCGACGCTTCCTGATTCTTCGCCATGCGCTAGAGTCTCTGTACGCGTCGCATTTTCTGCGCCGAACCGGCGTCCACTTCGGCGGAAAATGCCTTAGAGTCGGCGCATGATTCTGCCCGATCGCGATTGCCCGCTCTGCCCGCGGCTGGTTGAGTTTCGCTTGGCTGCCCGGGCGAAATTCCCCGACTGGCACAACGCCCCCGTCGCTCCGTTCGGCGGCGAGGAGGCGCGACTGCTGATCGTCGGCCTCGCGCCCGGCCTGCAGGGCGCGAACCGCACGGGCAGGCCGTTCACCGGCGACTATGCCGGCACCCTGCTCTACGCCACGCTGAAGGAGTTCGGCCTCGCGCGCGGCGAGTACGAGCAGCGGCCGGACGATACGCTGCGGCTCGTCAACTGCCGCATCTCCAACGCCGTCAAATGCGTGCCGCCGGAGAACAAGCCGACGCCGGAAGAGATCAGGATCTGCAACCGCTTCCTGAGCGAAGAGCTGATCTCGCTCCCGAACCTGAAGGCCGTGCTGGCCTTGGGCTCGATCGCGCACGACGCGGTGCTGGTCGCCCTCGGCCAGCGCAAATCCAGCGCCAGGTTCGCCCACGGCGCAAGGCACGCTCTGCCGCGCGGGCTCGTTCTGTTCGATTCCTATCACTGCTCCCGCTACAACACGAACACCGGAAGGCTGACGACAGAAATGTTCCGCGACGTAGTCGGAAAGGCTGCTGCCGCGATCGCGTGATCCGGTGGTGTCGGGCCTGCGTCACGACGCATCGCCGGAGAGCGAAGCGCGTGGTGCGAGAGCGCGGCCCGCGACCGCGATCGCAAGGGCAATGACGATCAGGATCGTCGCGACGGAGAATGTGATCTGCATTCCGGTGGCGACGGCGGCGGGAGTGGCCGTTGTTATGTCCGCCGTCCCCGAGGTGAAAGCGAAGACCGCGCCCATGACGGAAGCGCCGGTAATGCCGCCGAGATTGCGCGACAGGTTGAGCATGCCGGAAACGACGCCCCGCTGCTCCGGATCGACATCCATCATGACGGCCGTGTTGTTGGCCGCCTGGAACAGCTGATAGCCCGGGGCCAGGACGATGAGCGCCGCAACATAGCCCGCAATGCCGAACATCTCCGGAAGCGAAGAGAAAGCCAATGAACCAGCCGCCATTGCGATCAGCCCGACGATGCCCATGAACGGCGCGCCCAGGCGGTCGACGATGCGGCCGGCCGGGACGCCGCTCAGCGCGGACATGATCGGGCCGGTCGACATGACTATGCCGACGGCAGCCGGGTCGAGCCCGAGCGCCCGCGAGAGATAGAAAGGACCGACCACCAGCGTCGCCATTGCCACCGTCAGGACGAGCACGCTCATGGCGAGGCCCGCGCTCAGCACCGGATTGCGGAACATCTCCAGCCGGATCAAAGGCGAGGCTGTCTTCGCCTCCACGAGCACGAAGAAGGCAACGCCAAGTCCCGCAGCCAGCAGCAGGGCC
>DASSBF010000154.1:0-11797 GCA_035699005.1 Dongiaceae bacterium | reverse complement strand
CCGAACAGGATGAGCTGCAGCAGCGGAATGCCGACCATCATGGCGAAGGTGACGCGGTCGCGCCGCATCTGCACGAACTCCTTGATGAACACCGCGGCGAAGCGTGACAGGAAAGCGCCCATGGCGATCACGCGGCCCGCTGTTCGGTCTCGGCGCGCGCGACCAGGTCGATGAACACGTCCTCGAGATTGGGCTCGGTGTGCTGCCAAGTCAGCATCGGGTCGCCGCGATAGGGCGCGATCGCGCGCTCGAGCGCCGCTTCGTCGCGTCCGCCGACATGGAGGCCCGCGCCGAACGCGGCGACGGCATCGACGCCCGGCTTGCCGCTCAGCGCGCGCGACAGCTCCGCGATGCGCGCGCCGTTGCCGGTGCTGGAGACCGCCCAGGTGGTGAGGCCCGCTTCCGCGATCACCTGCTTGATCGGCCCGTGGGTCAGCAGCCGGCCGTAGGCGATGTAGACGATCTCGTGGCAGCGCTCGGCCTCGTCCATGTAGTGGGTGGAGACGAGGACGGTGATGCCTTGCGCCGCCATCGCATGGATCTGGTCCCAGAAATCGCGCCGCGCCTTGGGATCGACGCCGGCGGTCGGCTCGTCCAGCAGCAGCAATTGCGGCTCGTGCAGGATGCAGGCCGCGAGCGCCAGGCGCTGCTTCCAGCCGCCCGAGAGATTGCCGGCCAACTGGTTGCGGCGATGCGCCAGGCCCAGCCGCTCCAGCGCGGCCTCGACCCGCTCGTTGCGCCGGTCGAGGCGATAGACCCGCGCGATGAATTGCAGGTTCTCCTGGATCGTCAGATCTTCGTAAAGCCCGAACTTCTGGGTCATGTAGCCGATATGGCGCTTGATCGCGTCGGTCTCGTTGATCACGTCGTAGCCGAGGCAGGTGCCGCTGCCGGCATCGGGCTTGAGCAGGCCGCACAGCATGCGGATGCTGGTGGTCTTGCCGCTGCCGTTGGGGCCGAGGAAGCCGTAGATCTGGCCCTTCGCCACCTTCAGCGTCAGGTCGTGCACGACGACCTTGCCGTCGAAGCTCTTGCTCAGGCCCGCGACGTCGATCGCGAGATTGGTCTGCGGGCTCATGATCCGGCGCCTTGCGCGGGCAGCGGGAGGATGTCGACCGGCAATCCCGGATGCCACGACTGGCTGAGATCGTCGGGGTGCGCCTCCACCAGGAACACCAGCTTCTCCCGCCGCGTCAGGCTGTAGATGACGGGCGGGGTGAATTCCGCCGCGCGCGCGATGAAGCTGATGGTGGCGGTGAGGTTCGGTGCGCAGCCGTCGCACCCCACGCCAACCTTCTGCCCGATGGCGATGCTCGAGAGCTGCGGCTCCGGCACGAAGAAGCGCAGCTTGAGCTTGTCCGGCGTCAACAGGCTGACCACCGCCTGGCCGCTCTCCGCCGTCTCGCCCATGCGGAAGAACACGTCCTCCACGCGCCCCGCGGCCGGCGCCTTCTCCTGGCGGCGCGAGAGATGCCATTCGGCGTCGACGAGCTGCGCCTGGCGCGCGGCCACCAGCTTCTCGGTGGACGCGATCTTGTCCGTGCGCGCCGGCAGCCGCGCCTCAGCCAGGCGCGCCTCGTATTCGGCGATGGTGCCGCGGTCCTTCAGGATGGCGGACTGGGCTTCGTCGAGCTGCTCTTCGCCCACGATGTTGCCCTTGACCATCTTCTTCCGCCGCTCGAGGCGCGGCACGGACAGCGCGAGATCGGCGCGCGCTTCGTCCAGCTGGGCCTGGATGATGGCGAGATCCTCGGGCCGGTCGCCCTTCTGCAGATCGGCGAGGTCGGCCTCCGCCTGCTGCAGCTCCGCCTCCGCCTGGTCGCGCGCGGCCCGCTGCGAATCATCCTCCAGGCTGAAGAGCGGTGCCGCCGCCTGCACCTCATCGCCGCGCTGCACCTCGAGCGTGGTGATGCGGCCGGTTTCGAGCGGGGCCACATAGGTGTATTCGGCCTCGACATAGCCCTGCCATCCGTCGTGGCGTGGCTGATCGCAGCCGGCGACGGCGGCCAGCAGGGCAAGCGCGCCTGCGGTGCGCAATGCTGTCATGGGGATCTCCGTTTCCGCCGTCCGGAGCTGCCGGATGCGGACATTGTCAGGCCGTGCAGAAGAATATCGCGATGCTGACGGATCAGCGCCGCTGGGTCGAAGCGCCCCGCATCATGGCGGGCGAAGGTATGGCGCCAGATCACCAGCAGCAGCAGGGGGGCGATGATGGTCCTCGCCGCGAGATCCGGATCGACCCGCCGGAATTCGCCGCTTTCCACGCCGCGGCGCACCAGCCCGGTGAGCTGGCTCAGGCCCGGCACGATGACTTCGGCGAGATAGAACACCGCGAGCTCGGGGAAGCTTCCGGACTCGCTGATCACCAGCTTCGGGATCGCCGACCGCCGCTCATCGCCCGCAACCGCGATCAACTGGTCCAGGAAGATGTCGAGCGCGGCCAGCGCCGAGCCGCTCGCGCGCGCGCGGTCGCCGACATCGCGGATGGTCGCGACCAGGGTCTGCCGGACCACTTCTTTGAACAGCTCCGCCTTGTTGTCGAAGTAGCGATAAAGCAGCCCCTTGGAGATGCCGGCGGCGGCGACCACGTCGTCCAGCCTGGTTGCCGCGAACCCCCTGGTGACGAAGACGGTCAAGGCAGCGTCCAGAATCTCCTGCGGCCGGGCGGCGGCGCGGCGGCGCCAGCGCGGGGTGGGTCCGGCGTCCGCCGAAGGCCTGGCGGCGCTCTGCCTGGATCGAGCCATGCCGGCGATTGTCCGGAAGCGGGCAGGTTTTGTCAATAATTAACTGACCGGTCAGTTAATTATGAATCTGGCGGGCGCTTGGCGAGCGCGTCAGCGCGGCCGAATGCGCCGGCACAGGCGCACCACGCCGTCGATCGGATGGCGATCAGCGGACGATCGGGCGAGCGTCGCAAAATCCCGGCCGATTCCCGCTTGCGGGCACCGCGCGAGCCTGAAATCATGGGCTTCTCGAAGAACAAATGGCCGCGGCACGCCGGCGTCCATCACAATCCCGGTCCCGTGGCCCTGCAGTCCAGGGAGGGACAGAATCATGGCTGGCAGAGCACCGTCGGCGCCCCGTTGCGCCGCCATCGTGGGACCTTATTCCAGCGGCAAGACCTCGCTGCTCGAAAGCCTGCTGCATGTGACGGGCGCCCTTCCGAAGAAAGGCACCGCCAAGGACAAGACCCTGCTCGGCGACAGTGCGCCGGAGGCTCGCGCCCGCGGCCTGTCGGTCGAAACGACCGCGGCGCAGGCGGAATTCCTGGGCGAGCGCTGGACCTTCCTGGATTGCCCCGGGGCGGTCGAGCTGTCGCAGGACATGCGCAACGCCGTGCTGGCCTCGGACGTGGCGGTCGTGGTGGCCGAGCCGCAGACCGAGAAGGCCCTGACCCTGGCGCCGATCTTCAAGTTCCTCGACGACAACAAGATTCCGCACGTTCTTTTCGTCAACAAGATGGACAATTCCGGCCTGCGCGTGCGCGACGTGATGGAAGCGCTGCAGTCGGTCTCCTCCCGCCCGCTGGTGCTGCGGCAAGTGCCAATCCGCGAAGAAGGCAAGAATGGCGATGTGGTCGCCGGCTATGTCGATCTGGTGAGCGAGCGCGCCTATCGCTACCACCCGGGCCAGCCGTCCGACCTGGTCAAGCTGCCCGACGACATGCTGCCGCGCGAGCAGGAAGCGCGCGAGCAGATGCTGGAGCATCTGGCGGATTTCGACGACCAGCTGCTGGAACAGTTGCTGAATGATGCGGTGCCGAGCAAGGAGGCGATCTATCAACAGCTCAGCAAGGACCTGGCGCAGGATTTGATCGTGCCGGTCCTGATGGGATCGGCGGAGCAGGATTACGGCGTGCGCCGCCTGCTGAAGGCGCTGCGCCACGACGTGCCGGGACCGGAGGCGGCGCGCGACCGGCTCGGCCTGGGCGGAGAGGGCACCGCCGTGCTCGTGTTCAAGACCTATCACCAGCCACACAGCGGCAAGATCGCCCTTGCGCGCATACTGGAGGGCCAGGTCGCGGACGGCCAGACCTTGTCCGACCAGCGCATCGGCGCATTGCTCAGGCCCAAGGGCAACGGCTTCGACAAGATCGCGAAGGCGGGTGCCGGTGAGGTGGTGGGGCTCGGCCGCATGGATGCGCTGAAAACCGGCGACATTCTGACAGCGAGCGGAAAGGTGCCGGCGGCCTTCAAGTGGCCCGCTCCCTTGAGCCCGCTCTATGCCATGGCGGTCGATGCGGAGAACCGCAGTGACGAGGTGAAGCTGACGGCGGCTCTCGGCAGGCTGTCGGAGGAGGATCCGTCGCTGCGGTTCGGCCACGACCCCGATACCCACGAGCTGCTGCTGGAGGGGCAGGGCGACATCCATCTCCAGATCGCGCTGGAGCGGCTGAGGCTGCGCTACAATCTGCCGGTCAAGGCGCGCCGCCCCCAGGTCAGCTACAAGGAGACGATCCGCGCCCAGGTCAAGCAGCACGCCCGTTTCAAGCGCCAGTCGGGGGGCCACGGCCAGTTCGGCGACGTGCATGTCGAAGTCTGGCCGCAGGAGCGCGGGCAGGGCTTCGAGTTCCATGACCGCGTGGTCGGCGGCTCCGTTCCGCGCCAGTTCATCGGATCGGTCGAGGAGGGCGTGCGCGAGTACCTGAGTCGCGGGCCGCTGGGATTCCCGGTGGTCGATGTCGCGGTCGCGTTGTTCGACGGTCAGTACCATTCCGTCGACAGTTCCGATGCGGCCTTCAAGACGGCGGCCCGCATGGCGATGCAGGAGGCGATGCCGAAGTGCCATCCGATCCTGCTGGAGCCGATCTTCGCGGTCGAGATCTCGGCGCCCTCCAGCCTGACCTCGCGCATCCATTCTCTGGTGACCGGCCGGCGCGGCCAGATCCTGCAGATTGCGAACAAGGAGAATTGGGATGCCTGGGAAGTGGTCGAGTGCCTGATGCCGCAATCGGAATTGCAGGATCTCGTTATTGAATTGAGGTCACTGACCTATGGCGTAGGTAATTTTGCCTATAGATTTGACCATTTGCAGGAGCTGACGGGAAGACTTGCGGATAAAGTGATAGAGCAACGCCAAGCAGTGGTAGCCAGGTAGCGCTGAATTCATGCCGTGTTCAGCTTTCATAACGTAGGAAAGAAGCGAACCGAAAGGGGTTTGCTTGTGACCTCACAGACCGCCCGCCCTTGGCGACGGTACCGGAAAGCGGCGCTTGCGGCGCTGCTTGTCTTCAGTCTGTCGGGTGGCGAAACCCTCGTTTCTCTGCTGTGGAGCAATCACGCGTTCGCCGCCGGCGGCAATAGTCATGGCGGCGGCAATGGCGGTGGGAACGGCGGTGGCAATGGTGGCGGGAACGGCGGTGGAAATGGCGGCGGCAACGGGGGAGGGAACGGCGGCGGAAACGGTGGTGGCGCGGGCGGCGGAAATGGCAGTGCGGGCGGCGGCAACGGCAATGCCGGTGCCGGAAACAGCAACGCCGGGGGGAACGGCAATGGCAACCCCGGGGGCAATGGGAACGGCAACAACCCGGGGAGCGCCGGCGACGCCGCCGACGGCGAGTCGGATGCTCCGGATGCCGGCGGCACCCCGGAAACCGAAATCAGCGATCCCAACTCCGTGCTGGGCCTGCGCGAAGCGGGCGACATTCGGCCCCTTGGCGATGTCTACAAGGTCGCCGAGCAGCAGCTTGGCGGTCAGGTCATCGATGCCAGGCTGGTTGGGACGGCGCGGCAAGGCTGGTCGTACGATCTGCGCGTGGTGACGGAGGATGGGCACGTGCGCAGTGCGCGCTATGATGCCGCCACATTGTCGCTGCGGTCGCTGGATGGCAAACCCGTCGAGTAGCCGATATGCGCATTCTGGTGGTCGAAGACGATCCTAATCTGAATCGCCAGCTCGGCAGCGCGCTCGACAGTGCCGGCTACGTCGTCGAATCGGCGCTGGACGGGGAGCAGGGGCATTTCCTCGGCGACACCTCCGATTTCGACGCCGTCGTGCTGGATCTGGGGCTTCCGGGCATGAGCGGCATCGACGTGCTGCGTAAGTGGCGCGATGTCGGCCGCGCCATGCCGGTGCTGATCCTGACGGCGCGCGATCTGTGGTCGGACAAGGTCGCCGGCATCGATGCCGGCGCCGACGATTATCTCGCCAAGCCGTTCCATATGGCCGAGCTGCTGGCGCGCGTCCGGGCCCTGATCCGGCGCAGCGCAGGGCGCGCCGATCCGGTGCTGATCAGCGGCCCGATCCGGTTCGATACGCGTTCCGGGACGGTGACCCGCGACGGCGAGCCAATCGTGCTCACCACCTTCGAGCAGCGCCTGCTGCAATTCCTGATGCATCGCGCCGGCCAGATCGTCGGACGCGGCGAGATCATCGAGCACATCTACGCCCAGGATTTCGATCGCGATTCGAACACGGTCGAGGTCTTCGTCAGGCGCCTTCGGCTGAAGCTCGGCTCCGACGCGATAGAGACCATCCGCGGACAAGGCTATCGCATGCCATTGGGAGAGAGCAGCGGACGCGGCGGCACCGGGACCGGATGAGGTGAGGCGCAGCCGGACCTTGCTGCCCGACCGCCAGTCGCTCACGTTCCGGCTGATCGTCGGCGCGTCCATATTGTGCGGTGCGACCCTGATGGTCGCCTATGTCCTCCTCACGACCCTGTTCAGCCTGCATCTGAAGCATGGCGTCGACGCCGACCTGGTGGACCGTCTCGACGATCTGGCCGCCGGGCTGGCGATCGCGGCCGACGGCGCCATTTCGCTGACCCATGCGCCCGACGTGCCGAAATACGAACGCCAGCTGTCGGGCCAGTATTGGCAGATCGAGACGGCGGACCAGCCGCCGATCCGCTCGCGCTCGCTGTGGGACGCGCGGCTGCCCGGCCCGTCCGCCGGCACTGGGCTCGGCGAGATCAGCCTGCGCGAGGTCAAGGGCCCGCGCTCGGAAAGGCTGCGCTTGGCCCAGCGCACGCTGCAGTTCCAGGCGCCGAACGCGCTGGTCACGTTCTCCGTGGCCGCGGACCTCGGCCCGGCGATGGCGGCGGCGCGGCAATTCTCCCGCATCCTGGCGGTGGCGCTGACGGTGCTCGGCCTGGGGCTGGTGTCGGCCGTTGTGCTGCAGGTGCGGGTCGGACTGCGGCCGCTCGACCGGATCAAGAGCGCGCTGGCCGCCATCCGGGCCGGCACGATGGCGCGTCTGGTGGGCGATGTGCCGACCGAGATCGCGCCGCTTGCACAGGAGCTGAACGCGCTGCTCGACCACCATCGCAGCCTGATCGACCGGGCGCGCGCCCAGGCCGGCGACCTGGCGCATGCGCTGAAGACGCCGCTCGCGGTCCTGCGCAACGAGCTTGAGAACGAGAGCGCGCCGGACCGCAAAATCGCGTTGGAGCAGATCTCGGCCATGACCGACGCGGTCCAGCATCACCTCGCGCGCGCCCAGGCCGCGGGCGGGGCCAGCCTGCTCGGCGTGCGGGCGGACGCGGCGCACGCGATCGAGGCGCTTGCACGCACCTTGCCGCGCATGAGCGACCGCGACCTCGAGGTCGAAGTCATCGTGGCGGCTCGTCCGTTGTGGTTCGCCGGCGAGGCGCAGGATCTGAGCGAGCTTCTGGGAAACCTGCTGGAGAATGCCTGCAAGTGGGCGGCCGGCAAGGTCCGGATCGCCGCTTCGCGCAGCGGGGAGCGGCTGAAAGTGGAGATCGGCGACGATGGTCCCGGCATCGCCGCGGAGCAGCGGGCGGCCGCATTGCGGCGCGGCGGCCGGCTCGACGAGTACAAACCGGGCAGCGGCCTCGGCCTTACCATCGCGCTGGACCTGACGACGCTCTATGGCGGCACGTTGACGCTCGGCCGGTCGCCGCTCGGCGGGCTCGAGGTGGCGCTGGATCTGCCGGCCGCGCGCTGAATCCTACTTATTGCACCTGCACCTTCACGTAGGCTCCCGGCGCATCCTCGATCGCTTTCAGCTTGCCGGTGCCGGGGGCGCGCGCCGGTACTTTGCCGCCGGCGAACTCCGCGATCCATTGCTGCCATTCCGGCCACCAGGAGCCGGGCCGCGCCTCGGCGCCCGCCAGCCACTCCTCCGGATCCTTCGGATGCCTCTTGGCCCTCGCGTTGGTCCAGTGACCGTATTTATTGGCCGCAGGCGGGTTGACCACGCCGGCGATGTGGCCGGACGCCGCCAGCACGAAGCGCACCGGCCCGGAATAGAGCTGGGTCGCGACGTAGGTCGCCTTCCACGGCGCGATGTGATCCTCGCGGGTCGACAGGATGAAGGCCGGCGTCTTCGCCTTGGCAAGGTCGATCGGAACACCGTCGAGTTCGATCCCGCCGGGCCGGCTCAGCAGGTTGTTCTGGTACATATTGCGCAGATAGAAGCTGTGCATGGCTGCGGGCATGCGGGTCGAATCCGAGTTCCAGTAGAGCAGGTCGAACGGGAACGGCTCCTTGCCCAGCAGATAGTTGTTGATGACGAACGACCAGATCAGGTCGTTGGCGCGCAGCATGTTGAAGGTGTTGGCCATCTCCGCGCCTTCGAGATAGCCGCGCTCGTTCATCTTCTCCTCGAGCGCGGCCAATTGCTCCTCGTCGATGAAGACCGTGAGTTCGCCTGCCTCCTTGAAGTCGACCAGTGTGGTGAGGAAAGTCGCGCTGGCGATCCGGCCCGCATCGCCCTTTGCCGCCAGGTACGCGAGCAGGCACGCCAGCAGCGTGCCGCCCAGGCAGTAGCCGACGACATTGGCGTCCTTCTCTCCGGTCGCCTGTTCGACCGCATCGAGCGCCGCCAGCGGCCCTTCCAGCAGATAGTCGGAGAAGGTCTTGGCGGCCAGCTTCCCGTCGGGGTTGACCCAGGAGACCACGAACACGGTGTGGCCCTGGTCGACCGCCCACTTGATGAACGAGTTCGCCGGCTTCAGGTCGAGGATGTAGTACTTGTTGATCCAGGGCGGGATGACCAGCAGCGGCCGCTTCGCGACCTCCTTGGTGGCCGGCGTGTACTGGATGAGCTGGATGAGGTCGTTCTGGAAGGTCACCTTGCCGGGCGTGACCGCGATGTTCTTGCCGATCTCGAACGCCTCGAGATCGGTCATGCGGATCTTGAGCTGGCCCTTGCCGCGCTCCAGGTCGTCGAGCAGGTTCTCCAGCCCCTTCACCAGATTCTCGCCGCGGCTCTCGATCGTGGCGCGCAGCACTTCGGGATTGGTCAGCACGAAATTGCTGGGCGCCATCGCATCGACGAACTGACGCGTATAGAAGTCGATCTTCTGCGCCGTCTTGTCGTCCAGCCCTTCGACGCCGTGCACGGTCGATTGCAGCCAGCGCGCGGTCAGCAGGTAGGATTGCTTGACGAAATCGAACACCTGGTTGTCCTGCCAGGCGGCATCCTTGAAGCGGCGGTCGTCCTTCGCCGGCGCGATGACGGGGTCGGCCTCCTGGCCCATCATGCGCTTGGCGGTCGACTGCCACAGATTCATGTAGTCCTGCCAGAGCGAGAGCTGCGCCTCCATCAGCTTGGCCGGATCGCTCATGAGGCGGGCGGTCATTTCCATGAAGGCGCGGCCGATCGCCATCGGGTCCATGCTTCCCGGATTGGCCCCCGGCCCATTCTGGAACTGGTTGCGCTGCACGAAATCGGCCACCAGACGCTGCGATTGCTCGGCAATGCGCGCCATCGCCTGCGACCAGGCCGCCGGGTCCATGTGGCCGTTTCCGCCGGTCTGTTCGCTCATGCGTCCTCGCGTTTTCCGTTGCCTTTTCAACACTTTGATAGGGCGCGATTTTGCAATCGACGCCCGCCGTTCTTTGCTATAGTAGCGCAAGCTCAGAATTCGGCACTAAGTCGTTGAACGGCGGTCGCAAAAGGCGAGCGTATCGCCCGCGGCAAGAGTGTCCAGCGGGGAGGGTTTGTGACCTCATGATCGTCTCATCGCCATCGCGCGCCATCGGCGCCGCGGTCCTTGTGGGCGGGCTGCTGCTCGGGGGGTGCTCCTCCGAGAAGGATGTGCCGCCGACGGTCGCGAGCGCGCCCAACGGCGGTACGCAAATGAACACCGACACCGGGTCGGGCGGCACGTTTCCGGATATCAACAGCGTCCCGAACCAGCGCCCCAGCTCGACCATCCAGGATCTGAACACGGCGCCGCAGGGCCTGTCCGGTGCGCCGGGCGGCGGCCAGTATGGCGGAGCCCTGGTCGGGGGACCGACCTCATCGGCCCAGCCGCCGGCACCGCCCCCGCCGCCCGCGCCGGAACAGCAGTTGGCGCCGATCGCCGAGGACCAGACACAGAACTCGAACATCCCGAGCGCACCTGCTCCGGCCGAGCCTGCCGCGGAACCGCCCGCCGCGGCGGCCACCCCCGCACCGGCGGAGGCACCCGCGCCCTCGGCGCAGGAGGCAGCCGCTCCGGAGGAGTCCCCGGCAGTTCCATCCGAACCTCTCGCCACGCCCGAGATCGAGGAGCCGGAGCCGATGGAGCCGGCGACCGAGAACCAGCCGCAATATGGCGAAGCCGCTCCGGCTCCGGAGCCGGCCGCTCCCGCGCCGCAGGATCAGGCCAGCCAAGGCCAGACGATCGAGGCTCAATCTCCCCAGCCCGCCGAACCTGCCGCCGATGCGGCGCCGCCGGCGCCTGCCGCCTCGCCCGAGCGCGTGCCGCCCGCCCAACCGGAAACCCAGGTTGCGGCGGCGCCGGCGGGCGCGCCCGCTCCGGCGTCGAGCGCGCCGGCCCAGCCGCAGGCTGCGCCGGCCGCCTACGGACCAAGCTATCCCGCCTCGTCGCCAGAGGCCTACGGCATCAGCCCTCCCAATCCCGCTTCGCCGCCGTACAACCCCGCCGGCAATTCCGGCGGCGCGAACTATGCTGCGGCCATGCCGTCGCCGCCCTACGCGACCCATGGCGAGCCGATTGGCCTGATCTATTTCGGCGAAGGCTCCTACACGCTGTCGGCCGATGACCGCGACGTGCTGGTGCAGATCGCGAACATGCAGCGCAGCTATGGCGGCGTGGTGCACGTCGTGGGCCATGCCAGCATGGCGACCGGCGCGGCCGAGGCCAACCGGCGCATCTCGGCCGCGCGCGCCCAGGCGGTGGCGGACCAGTTGATGCAATATGGCGTTCCGCGCGAAGCCATCCAGGTCATCGCGGCCGGCGATGCGCAGCCGCTCTATTCGGAAACGGCGCCGAGCGGCGAGGCGGGCAACCGGCGGGCCGACGTCTATCTCGGCGCCTACTGAGTCGGGTCCCATCATGAGAAGCAAGGAAGGATCGCCCGGGCGATCCGCGCCGGCCATGGCCGCCAAGCCCGCGCCCGCAGCAAGCGGCGACAACCGGCCGTTGCGCGTCGGGATCGCGGGGCTGGGGACCGTCGGCTGCGGCGTGGTGAAGCTGCTGGCCGACAATGCCGAGATTCTCCGGCTGCATTGCCCGCGCGCGATCGAGGTGGTGGCGGTCTCGGCGCGTGACCGCGGCAAGGACCGCGGCATCGATCTCGGAAACCTGCGCTGGAACACCGATCCGCTGGCGCTTGCCGACGACCCCGACGTGGACGTGGTGGCGGAGATGATCGGCGGCGCCGAGGGGCCGGCGAAGGCGCTGGTCGAGAAGGCGATCGCCAAAGGCAAGCATGTCGTCACCGCCAACAAGGCGCTGCTGGCGCATCATGGCACGGCCTTGGCCCTGGCCGCGGAGCGGGCGGGTGTCGCGCTCGCCTATGAGGCGGCGGTTGCGGGCGGCATCCCGGTCATCAAGGCGATGCGCGAAGGCCTCGCCGCCAACCGGATCGAGCAGGTCTAT
>DASSBF010000153.1:0-2448 GCA_035699005.1 Dongiaceae bacterium | reverse complement strand
GGGCATCCTATATTTCACCGCCACCGTTAAGGTGTTGCCCATTGCGCGGGCGTAGCTCAGTTGGTTAGAGCGCCGGCCTGTCACGCCGGAGGCCGCGGGTTCAAGTCCCGTCGCTCGCGCCATTCGCGCCTTTCGCAAGCCGGTCGAAAGCGTGCGCTTCCTCATACCTAACATGCAGGAATTACAGGCATTTTTGCGATTGCTGCGACGCTTTTTACGCTTTCGCACTGCGATATTGGGCACTATAGTGGCGGCGCTTTGAACGGGGGTGAGTCGCTCCTGTGCGCGGCCTGCCAGTGTCGCGCCGGGAGAGTGGGTGGCCAGCGGCGTCCGCTGCCGGGGCCGGTCTCGGGTGATTGAATGAACGAGCTTCTGCGCGAGTATCTGCCTGTCCTGATATTCATCATCATAGCTGCAGGGCTGTCTGGGATCATGGTGATCGCGTCGCTGATCCTGGCGAAGCAGAAGCCGGACGCCGAAAAGCTGTCGCCCTATGAATGCGGATTCGAGGCGTTCGACAACGCCCGCCGGCAGTTCGACGTGCGGTTCTACCTCGTTTCCATCCTGTTCATCATCTTCGATCTGGAGGTGGCGTTCCTGTTTCCCTGGGCGGTGTCGCTCGGCAAGATCGGGATGTTCGGGTTCTGGTCGATGATGATTTTCCTCGGCGTGCTCACCGTCGGATTTGTTTACGAGTGGAAGAAGGGCGCGCTGGAGTGGGAGTGACGGCATGGCGAATGCCCAGGTAAGTCCGAACATCGTGCGCGCGCCGCAGCCGCTGGCTCCGGGCGCCGACCAGGACAAGATATTGCGGGCCGTCACCGACGACCTGTCCGATCGCGGCTTCGTGGTGGCGCAGCTCGACAAGCTGGTGAACTGGGCGCGCACCGGCTCGCTGTGGCCGATGACCTTCGGCCTCGCCTGCTGCGCGGTCGAGATGATGCACGCATACATGGCGCGCTACGACCTCGACCGCTTCGGCGTGGTGCCGCGCGGCACGCCGCGCCAGTCGGACGTCATGATCGTCGCCGGCACGCTGACCAACAAGATGGCGCCGGCCCTGCGCAAGGTCTACGACCAGATGGCCGAGCCGCGCTGGGTCATCTCGATGGGCTCGTGCGCCAACGGCGGCGGCTACTATCATTATTCCTATGCGGTCGTGCGCGGGTGCGATCGGATCGTCCCGGTGGATATCTACGTGCCCGGCTGCCCGCCGACGGCAGAGGCGCTGGTCTACGGCATTCTGCAGCTGCAGAAGAAGATCCGCCGCACCACGACGATCGCGCGCTAGGCCGGTATGGGGCGGGGCGGACCGGCATGACAAACGTCTATCGCGAACTTGGCGACTTCATCGCGGCGGCACTCGGCCCGTCGGTCGACTCGGTAGAGGTCAAGCTGGGCGAGCTGATGGTGACGTGTCAGCCCACGGCGCTCATCAAGGTGATGAAGTTCCTGAAGAGCGACAGCAACTGCCGGTTCGAGATGCTGATTGACATCGCCGGCGTCGACTATCCGGACCGCGAGAAGAGATTCGATGCGGTCTATAATCTGCTCAGCCTGAAGCACAACTACCGCATCCGCGTGAAGGCCCCCGTGAACGAGGACGCGGCGGTGCCCTCGGTCGTCGGGCTGTGGCCGGCCGCCGGCTGGTTCGAGCGCGAAGCCTACGACATGTTCGGGCTGTTCTTCGAAGGCAATCCCGACCTGCGCCGCATCCTCACCGACTATGGCTTCGAGGGGCATCCGTTCCGCAAGGACTTCCCGCTGACCGGCTATGTCGAGGTGCGCTACGACGAGGCGCAGAAGCGTGTCATCTATGAGCCGGTGAAGCTGGTGCAGGAGTTCCGCACCTTCGATTTCGAGAGTCCGTGGGAAGGCATGCTGCATCCGCGCCATCTGCCAGGCGACGAGAAGGCGCAGTAGCATGGCCGAGACCCACATCAAACCGCTCACCATGAATTTCGGGCCGCAGCATCCCGCGGCCCACGGCGTGCTGCGCATGGTGATGGAGATGGACGGCGAGGTGGTCCGGCGGATCGATCCGCATATCGGCCTCTTGCATCGCGGGACCGAGAAGCTGATCGAATACAAGACCTACGTCCAGGCGATCCCCTATTTCGACCGGCTCGACTACGTCTCGCCGATGAACCAGGAGCACGCCTTCGTGCTGGCGGTCGAGAAGCTGATGGGGCTGGAAGTGCCGGCGCGCGGCCAGTACATCCGCGTCCTGTTCGACGAGATCACGCGCATCCTCAACCATCTGCTCAACATCCCTGCCTACGCGATGGATGTCGGCGCGGTGACGCCGTTCCTGTGGGCGTTCGAAGAGCGCGAACTGCTGATGGAGTTCTACGAGCGGGTCAGCGGTGCGCGCCTGCACGCGGCCTACTACCGGCCCGGCGGTGTGCACCAGGATCTGCCGGCGGGAATCCTCGACGACATCTGGGC
>DASSBF010000152.1:0-7301 GCA_035699005.1 Dongiaceae bacterium | reverse complement strand
GAACTACAACGTGGCCCGCCTCATGGGCATCAACATCGACCGCACGATCGCGCTGGCCTTCGCGATCGGCAGCGCGCTGGCGGCCGTCGCGGGGCTGATGTGGGGCAGCAAATACAGCCAGATCAGCCCGCTCATGGGCCTGATCCCGGGCCTCAAGGCGTTCGTGGCGGCAGTGATCGGCGGCGTCGGCTCGATCGGCGGCGCGGTGCTGGGCGGCTATGTCCTGGGCCTCGCCGAGGTGCTGCTGGTTGGGCTGCTGCCGCCGGAATTTTCCGGCTACCGCAACGTCTTCGTCTTCGCGATCCTGATCCTGATCCTGCTTGTGATGCCGAATGGGCTGCTCGGCCGCAGCACCGAGGAGCGGGCCTGATGGCGAGGCAGTCGCACATGAAACGCACCATCACATCCAAGCGTGCGCCAAGCCCCTTCCCCCGCCCGTCCGCGAATGCGGACATTCGTCCGCGGGGTGGGGGAAGGTTGGGATGGGGGGTGCCGCCGCACGACTGCAGAAAGAACAGGCGCACACTTGTCGTGTCTCTTCGGCGCGCTGCTTTCAGACACTCGTGCGGCGGCACCCGCCATCCATCCCCGGGCTCTTGCGACCCGGGGGTCACTTCGTCCGCCAAGGCTTCGCAACCTTTGCCCATGGAGGGGGGAAGGGGAGCATGATGGCATCGCGCTCCACATGGCCGGCGTTCGTGGCCGCGGCTCTGCTGGGGTCCGTCCTGGTCTATGGCGCGAGCGCCACCCTCAACGACTACCTGCTGTCGATCGTCGAGTTCGTCGGCATCAACATCATCCTGGCCGTCAGCCTCAATATCACCAACGGCTTCACCGGGCTGTTCTCCCTCGGGCATCCGGCCTTCATGACGATCGGCGGCTATGTGACGGCGATCATGAGCCTCGAACCCAGGCGCAAGCCGTTTCTCCTGCCCGACCTGCCGGCATGGCTCGCGGCAGCCCATCTGCCGTTCCTGCCGGCGCTGGCCGTCGGCGGCCTGGCCGCGGCGCTGGTTGCGGTGGTTGTGGGGTTCCCGGTGCTGCGCCTGCGCGGGCACTATCTCGCGGTGGCCACGCTCGGGCTGATCTTCATCGTGCAGGGGCTTGCCATCAATCTCGACGGCTATACGCGCGGGGCGCTCGGCCTCAACGGCCTGCCCGAGCTCACCAATCTTTGGTGGGTCTATGGCTGGATGCTGCTGACGCTCTACGTCTGCTGGACGCTCAAGCATTCCTCGCTGGGGCGCACCATGCTGGCGATCCGCGAGAACGAGCTGGCGGCGGCGTGCCTCGGCGTACGTATCACGCGCACCCGCATCCTCTCGTTCGCGCTCGGCGCCTTCTTCGCTGGTGTGGCCGGCGGGTTGTGGGCGCATCTGGTGACGCTCATCACGCCGTCCTCCTTCACCTTCCTGTTTGCCTTCCAGCTGGTCGTCATGGTGGTGCTGGGCGGGACCGGCAGCATCACCGGCGCCGCGCTGGCGGGAGCCGTGCTGACGATCGCCACCGAGGCGCTGCATCCCGTGGAAGAGGCCGTGGGATTGTTCGGCGCCAGCCAGCTGCTGATGGCGTTCGCGGTGCTGTTGGTTCTTGTGTTTCGGCCGAAAGGCCTGTTCGGAATGGCCGAGCCCGATCTGATCGCGTGGATCGGAAAGTCGCCCGGCCGTCAAGCGACCCCATCGGGGTCGAAACGCCAAAGGGAGGTGTGACTATGAAGACCATGCTTTCGAAAGCCATGGCGGCCATGGCCGTCATCGGCCTGGTCGCGTCCGTGTCTCAGGCCCGGGCGGCCGACCCGATCAAGATCGTGGCGCTGTACAATCTGAGCGCGGGCGGGCTCGCTTCGATCGACGGGCCCTCGCTCAACGGCGTGAAGCTGAAGGCGAAGGAGATCAACGATGCCGGCGGCCTGCTCGGCGGCCGCATGATCGAGGTCACCGCGATCGACACCAAGAACGACCTCAAGGAAGCCGCGACCGGCGCCAAGCGCGCCGTCTCCATGGAGGGCATCGTCGCGGGCATCGGCCACAGCGACACCACCTTCGCGCTGGCTTCGGCGCCGTTGTTCCAGGCGCAGGGCATCCCGTTCGTGACCTCCGGCGCCACCGCGCCCGAACTGCCGGACATGGTCGGGGACGAGATGTTCATGGCCTGCTTCGGCGACGACGTGCAGGCGCATGCCATGGCCGAATACGCCTACAACACGCTCGGAGTCCACACCGTCGTGGTGTGGACCGACAACGCCATGGACTACACCAAGGGCCTGTCGAAGTTTTTCCAGGACCGCTTCACCAAGCTCGGCGGCAAGGTGCTGCTGAACGACATCTATATGACCGAGGACAAGGATTTCTCGGCACTGGTGTCGCGGCTCAAGGCCAATCCCGACGCCCAGGCGGTGTTCGCCTCTTCCGGTCCCGACACGGCCGGCATCATCATCAAGCAGATCCGCGAGGCGGGCATCAAGCTGCCGATCCTCGGCGGCGACGGCTATGACACCGATCTGATCACGTCGGTCCCCGGGCCTGACTTGTCCGACAACGTCTACTTCACCACCCACGCCTATGTCGGCCTCGACACCGGGCCTGCCAATGCATTCCGCACCGGCTACCAGAAGGCGTACGGCGTTCCGCCGGAGAACGCCTTCGCGGCACTCGGCTACGATGCGATGGGGCTGGTGGCGGACGCGATCAAGCGGGCGGGTTCGACCGACCATGCGGCGGTCACCAAGGCGCTGGCCGAAACCAGCGGCTACGAGGCCGTCACCGGCAACATCGCCTTCAAGAACGGCAGCCACGTGCCGAGCAAACCCGTAGCCGTCATGTATGACGACCACGGCAAGGTCGGCTTGAAGACCACGGTCACCCCGGAAGGCTGATCGCTTGCTTGATGCAGAGGGATGGGCAGGCACTTCCCCGCGCCGCGCCCGGGCGCCGCGCGGGGAAGCTCTGCCGGAGCGTGAATCCGAACTGGGCATTGCGTGAGATCATGGGAAGGCTGCTCGCTACCGACGAACCCGATGCCGCAGCGGTGCAAAATCCGAACGGCGCCTCGGCAATCCTGTTCATCTCCGATCATGCCGGCCGGCGCATCCCGCGCCGGCTCGGCACACTCGGGCTCGGGGAAGCCGATCTCGAGCGGCACATCGCCTGGGACATCGGCATCCAGGGCGTCACCGCGCCGCTCGCCGATAGGCTCGGCGCGACCTACGCCTATCAGCGCTATTCGCGCCTGGTGATCGACTGCAACCGGCGCGCGGGATCGGCGCAATCTGTCATGCTGGTGAGCGACGGCACGGAGATTCCCGGCAACCGCAACCTGACGGCCGCAGAGGTCAATGCCAGGGAAAGCGAGATCCTTAGTCCCTACCACCAGGCGATCGAACAGGAGCTGGAGCGAAGAAAGACTATCCGGCAGCCCACCATCATCTTCGCAATGCATAGCTGCACACCGATATTCGGCGGGGAGCCTGGCCCCAGACCCTGGCATATCGGGGTCATCGCGCATCGCGACTGGCGCATCGGCGGAGCGCTGATCGATCTGCTCTCCGCCGAAACCGGCCTCTGCGTCGGCAGGAACAAGCCCTATGAAGTGAACATGGAGATGGACTACACGGTGCCGATCCATGCCGAGGGCCGCGGCCTGCCCTATGTCGAGATCGAGATCCGGCAGGACCTGATCGCGGACGAGGCGGGGCAGCGCAAGTGGGCGGACCTGCTCTGCGGCCTCCTGCCGCGCGTGGTCGTCCAGTCGGGAGTGCTCGAACCGTGAAGCGATCTGGAACCGCCCTGAAGAGCGCACGCGAACTGCCGCACGGGGACCTCCCGGACGAGCCGGTGTTCGAGCGGGTCCGGCGCGGTCTGGGGAGATACACGGCGGCGGAGCGGCGCGTTGCCCAGTCCTTGCTCAGCGACTACCCAGTCGCGGGGCTTGAGACGGTCGCGCGCTTCGCGCTCCGCGCGGGAACCAGCGGCCCCACCATCCTGCGGTTCGTGACCCGGCTCGGATTCAAGAGCTATGCCGAATTCCAGAACAGGCTTCGGGGCGAGGTGCAGGAGCGCCTCCAGGGCCCGCTGGGCCGCTATCCGTCGTTGCGCAGCTGGGGCGAGGGCGGGAAGGTCCAGGAGCGCGTCGGCTCGGCGCTGTGCCGCAACATCGAGCGCGCCGTCAGGAGCGTCTCCGCGCAGGACTATGCCGGCATCACCGAGCTGATCTGCGACCGGCGCCGCGCGGTGTTCTGCCTCGGCGGCCGCTTTACGCAGACCATCGCCGCCTATTTCCATCATTGCCTGCGCGAGCTCCGGCCCGGCGTAAGGCTGGTGCGCGAGGGCAGCGCGAGTTGGGCCGACTACCTGCTCGACGTGCAGCGCGGCGACGTGCTGCTGGTCTTCGACTTCCGCCGCTATCAGCGCGACGTGCTGGAATTCGCATCGGGCGCGGCGGCACAGGGGGCCGCCATTGTGCTGATCACCGATGTCTGGAACTCGCCGATCGCGGCGCTGGCCGCCCACGTCATCGCCTGCCCGGTCGAAGTGCCGACCGCCTTCGACAGCGCCGCGGGCGGGCTGGCGATGGCGGAGGTCATCGTGGCCGGCGCGGTGGAGCGGCTGGGCGCGCACGCGCGGCGCCGGATCGAGATGCTGGAAGCGCTGCGCCGGCCCTTCCACCTGGAGAGCGCGCCGCCCGGCCTCGGCCGGAAGCTGGCCAAGAACGGGAAGAGGGGAGGTTTTGCGTCATGATTCGCCAGCCGCTGACGATGTTCTGCTACGTGGACATCTCGAACCAGGTGCGCGGCAAGGGCTTTCCTGCCCACCTGATCGAGAAGCGGCTGGCCGGCGGCGTGGGCTGGACGCCGACCAACATCATGTTCACGCCGCTGGGCACGATCGCGCCGTCTCCGTTCGGGCCGTTCGGCGACTTGATCCTCAAGGCCGACCGCGCGGCCGAGGCGAATGTCGATTTCGGCGACGGCTCGCCGAAGGAGCACTTCTTCCTCTGCGATGTGCTCGAAACCGACGGCAGCCCGTGGGCGTGCTGCCCGCGCACCCTGCTGCGCCATGCCGCCGAGGATCTCAGGCGCGAAGCCGGCGTCACGCTGCGCATCGCCTTCGAGCATGAATTCTTCTTCTCGGGCGCGCGCGGACGGGTCGGCGACATGTATGCCCTCGACGGCGTGCGCCGGCACGACGCCTTCGGCGAGACCTTCCTGGCGGCGCTCGGCCAATGCGGCATCGAGCCGGACAGCTATCTTGCCGAATTCGGGGAAGGGCAGTTCGAGGTCACGTTTCCTCCGGAGCAGCCGCTCGTGGCCTGCGACAAGGCGGTGATGCTGCGGGAAATGGCGCGCGCGACGGCGTGGCGGCTGGGCCATACCGTCAGCTTCTCGCCGCGCATGAATCCGACGGCGATCGGCAACGGGCTCCATATTCATCTGAGCCTGTGGGACGAGGCAGGCCGCCCGATCAGCCACGACCCGAACGGCCCGCGCGGCGTCAGCGCGACGGCGGGCAAGTTCCTGGCCGGCGTGCTGAGGCACATGCCGGCGCTGTGCGCTTTCACCGCGCCGACCCCGGTCTCCTACCTGCGGCTGATGCCGCACATGTGGAGTGCAGCGTGGTCGAGCCTCGGCTATCGCGACCGCGAGGCGGGCATCCGCATCTGCCCGACCTTTGCCACCTCCGAGCATGGCACGGCGGAGCAGTTCAATTTCGAGTATCGCGCCGCCGATGCATCGGCCTGTCCCTACATCCAGGTCGCCGCGATGCTAAAAGCTGGCCTGGTTGGCCTGACGGAGAACCTGCCGATGCCGGATCCTCTGGTCGAGCAGGATCCCGGCGCTTTCACCGATGCAGAGCGGCAGAAGCGCGGCATCGTCAGGCTGCCGGCCGACCTGGGTGCCGCGCTCGATGCCCTCGACGCGGACAAGGTCGTGCAGGGCTTCCTGCCGCCGCCTTTCCTCAAGGCCTACCGCGCCAACAAGCGGGCGGAACTCGCGCTGAGCAAGGATTGGACGGCCGAGGAAGTCTGCAAGCGCTACGCGGAAGTGTTTTGAGAACTACCGTGCGGCTTGCTCGATCTCGGCGGCGAGCTGCGCTGTGGTCATCGTGTGGCAATAGCCGGCGAAAGCCTTGAGCGCGTTCTCGTGGCGCGACTCGCTGTGGGTGGCGCAGGCATCCGAAATGCAGACCGGGTAGAAGCCGCAATCGGCCGCGTCGCGCACCGTGTGATCGACGCACTGGTCGGTCAGGAACCCAGTCACCATCAGCGTGTCGATTCCGATGTTGCGCAGGAGATACTCGATGTTGGTCGAATTGAAGACGCCGGAGGAGGTCTTGGGCAGCACGATGTCGTCGTCGCTGGGCGCGATCGCATCCAGCACCTTCGCCTCCCACGATCCCTTGGCGATGAAGAAGTTGGACAGCTTGTAGTCGAGGCTGCGGTCGCGGCCATCCTTGGTGTAGTTCTCGATGATGGTGTACATGACCTCCGCGCCGGCGCCATGGAAGGTGTCGATCAGCCGTCGCAGGTTCGGCAGGACCACCTCGCGGACCTGACGATCGAAATAGGGCACCCGCTTTGCGACTTCCGGGTTCCACACATAGTTCTGCGTGTCGATGAGCAGCAGGCAGGTCCGCTTCGGCTCGAATGGGCGCTCGCGGCTCAGCACGGCATCTTCTCTGCGCTGCATGAGGGGGGTTTCCTTCTCTCGCGGGCTCCGCGCGCCGCGTCAGGCGCCCGGATGGCGCCACGCGCCCTTGTCCGCGAGCAGGCGCTCCAGACGGACTGCGATCGCCAGCAGCCGCGCTTCGCTGCCGGGCGCACCGACCAGCTGAAGGCCGACCGGCATCCCGGCGGCATCGCGTCCGGCCGGCAGCGTCACCGCACACAGGGCGAGGAAGCTGGCAGGGCAGGTGTTGCGCAGCGCCAGCATGTTGGTCTTGAGATAAACCTCATCGTCCGAGAGGTCGGCCACCGGCGGCGGCGTGATCGGGACGGTCGGGCAGACCAGGGCGTCGGTTCCGGCCAGCGTGCCTGCGGCACTGGCCCCGAGCGCGGCGTAGCGCTGCTTGCGCTGGATATACTCCCAGGCCGGCAAGTCCTTGCCCGCCTCCATGCGCCGGCGCACGCGCGGGTCGAGCGTCCCGATCCAATCGGGCAGCTCAGCCGCCAGAAATGCGTACAGTTCCGGCGCCACGATGCCGCCCTTGTGGTAGAGCGCGAACACCTCGCCGGCAGCGGGCAACGGGAAATCCGCCATATGTGCTCCGTCGGACTCGGCAAGGCGCAGCGCTTCGTCAACCCGC
>DASSBF010000151.1:0-8483 GCA_035699005.1 Dongiaceae bacterium | reverse complement strand
CTGCAGTAGACCCTCAGTGGGCAAATGGTCCGGTCGTTGGCGGTGAGGCCGCGGACCGGATTTGCCTCGGTCACAAAGCGACCTTATGAACCTCCACATGAACTGCGGATGAACCGGAGGCGCCGGGATGCTTGACTTGGCGTCCCTCCATACATCGCGGTGAGCGGGGGCCGGATCTTTCGTATAGGTCGCATGCGGCACCCGGAAAGGCTGGATCGGCGACGCGCTCCGGCCGGCGATCCTCCGCCGACCGGTACATATGCGATACTATCCAGGGATGAATTCTGCGACGAACGGGGTCCGGGCGCCTACTCCGCCGGCGCGCCGTCGATTGTGAGCAGGGCCAGCGTGGTGGCATCGTAGGACAGCGTGCGCACGCGCCCGTCCTGCGTCACCAGGCGCAGATCGTAGGTCCAGGTCTTCGAATCGCGCAGCGCCAGGACGGCGTCGATGACCTTTCCGCCGAACTGCCGCTCGGCCGCGCTGTAGGCATCGGCGAGCGGATGGATGCGGCCCGCTTCGCGCAGGCCCAGGGCCGAGTTCGGATCCTCGACCTCCGAGGCCGCGTCATTGACCGCGCCATGGGCGTTGCTGCTCTTGCCGTTGCCGCCGGCATTGGACTTGCCGTTGCCGCCCGCGTTGCTGTTGCCGCCGGCATTGCCGTTGCCGCCGGCGTTGTTGCCTCCGCCGCTGTTGCCATTGCCGTTGCTGCTGCCGTTGCCATGGCCGCTGCCGCCCGCGGCAAGCGCCGGCTGGATCAGGAGCGCGAGGCAGAGGAAGCTCGCCACGGCCACGCGCAATAGAGCCGAGGCGCCGAACGACGCTCCGGGAACGCGCCTTGTGCCTTGTGCGATGCGAGTGGCCATGCCGCTGGTCCGCTCCGTTGCGAACTCTTAGGCCAGCCGCTCTGAACCGCGGATGAATGGGCGGGCAGACTTGTCCAGCCAGGGCCGGCGGCATTTGAATAGCGGCCACTCTATTCAGAATTAATGCCTATACATGCCTGTCCAGCGCCAATATTCGATGGGTGGAAGCAGCGTCATCGTGACCCTGGATGATCTTTTAGTGACAACCACTATCGGCTCCTGCATTCGCCGCCGTTTGACACTGCACCGTCCGTTTGCTCCTGGTATGGAAATCCCTATCTGCCTCTGCCCATTGGAATTAGTTCGCATGATGGACGGTGGTCCTGTCGTCTCGGTGGTGGTCCCTGCGTTCAACGCAGCCGAGACCATTTCGGAAACCCTGCAGTCGACTTCGCACAACACGCCGAACCGGGCGCGGCGCCGGCCGGCGCGCGCTTCGATGGCCCGGTGCGGATGACGGCGGGACCGGCGCCGCTCGGGCTGCACCGGCTGCCGTGCGGGCGCAGCTGCCAGGAGCGTTGATGATGCGGTCAGTGCTCGTCGCCGGCGGGCATCGTCGAGGGGTTCGAGCGCTTTTTCTGGCGCGATGCCGTCGACCATCGCGGACCGGTCAATATCGGCAACGACCGGGAGATCGCGGTCATCGACGTCGCGCGCCATGTGTGCGACTTGGTGCCCGGCAGCCGGATCGTCCAGCTCGATCCCGCGCCGCAGGGCCCGACCAACCGGTGCCCCGACCTCACGCTGACGCGGCGGTTGCTGCCGGGCTGGAAATGCCACATCCCGTACGAAATGGGCGTCAAGCTGACGCTGGACTGGTTCGCGGCCCGCATGATGATGGTGGCGTGATCATCGCCGCAGCTTCTTCTCCCAGGCGAGCGCATGAGAGACGATGGCATCGAGATCCGGATAGCGCGGCCGCCAATCGAGCGCCGCCAGGATCCGCTTGTTGTCCGCGACCAGGGCCGCCGGATCGCCGGGGCGCCGCGCGGCCATGCGCCGCGCCAGCTTCGTTCCGGCGACCCGCTCGACCGCGTCCAGCACCTCCAGCACCGAATGGCCGCGGCCATAACCGCAATTCAGGGTCAGCGAGGCCGTGGGCGCGGCAGCCAGCTGGTCGAGCGCCGCGGCATGCGCCTCGGCAAGGTCGCTGACATGGATATAGTCGCGGATCCCCGTGCCGTCGGGAGTCGGGTAGTCGTCGCCGAACACCACCACTTCCGTGCGCTTGCCGAGCGCGGCCTCCACCGCGACCTTGATGAGATGCGTGGCGGCCGCGGTCGATTGCCCGGCGCGGCCGTCGGGATCGGCGCCGGCCACGTTGAAATAGCGCAGGGCGCAGAAGTTGAGCGGGCGGGCCGCCGCGACGTCGCGCAGCATCTGCTCCGTCATCAGCTTGGACGCGCCGTATGGGTTGATGGGACGGGTCGCGGCATGCTCCGCGACCGGCACGGCCTCCGGCGTTCCGTAGACCGCGGCGCTGGAGGAAAAGACGAAATGGCGCACGCCGCCGGCAACCGCGCATTCGATCAGCCCTTCGGCGTTGACCGTGTTGTTGCGGTAGTATTTGAGCGGGTCGGCGATCGATTCCGGCACCACGATCGAGCCGGCGAAATGCATGATGGCGCCGATCCCATCCTCTTCGATCAGGCGCCCGAGGAGTGGCCGGTCGGCGATGTCGCCCGCGCAGAAACGGGCCGCGGCAGGCACCGCCGCGCGGAACCCGGTCGAGAGATCGTCGATCACCGTCACGCGATGGCCCGCCGCCAGCAGCGCCAGCACCGCGTGGCTGCCGATATAGCCGGCGCCGCCGGTGACCAGGACATTCAGGCGGGACGACGCGGGCATCGGGCCTCCACGGGTTGCTCGCTTCGGAGCTTACAACAGCATTGCCGCCCTTTGTCACGCGCGGACAGCGGCGCCTCGCTGAGGGTTGAATCGATCGGGCCCGAATCGCGGTCGTTGGGATCCGGGCCACTGGCCGCACGGACGCGAGGGGCCGCATGCCGGAGGTAATGCTCGAACCGCGGGCTGCCGAGCCAGGGCCGGCCGAGCCGCCGGCCGATGCCCGCGCGCGCTCCAGCGTCGCCGTCGTGATAACGACCTGCAACCACGCCGCTTTCCTGGCGGGCGCGATCGAGAGCGTGCTGGCGCAGGAGGAGAAGGCATCGGAGATCGTCGTGGTGGACGACGGATCGGACGATGACCCCGCATCGGTGACAGCCCGGTATCCGGATGTCCGCCTGATGCGCCAGCCGAACCAGGGCCTGGCATCGGCCCGCAACACCGGACTGCGCACGATCACGAGCGACAAGGTGGTCTTCCTCGACGCCGGCGACCGCCTGCTGCCGCGTGCGATCGCGGCGGGCCTCGACTGCTTCGAGCGGGTGCCCGATGCCGGCTTCGTGTATGGCGGGCATCGCCGGATCGACCGCTCCGGCAAGGCGCTGGAGCCGGACCGCCATGATCCGATCGGACCGGACCCCTATCGCTCCCTGCTCAGGGGCAACACCATCGGCATGCATGCGACCGTGCTGTACGACGCGCGCCGGCTGAATGCGGCCGGCGGCTTCGATGGCACGCTCCTGCGCTGCGAGGATTACGATCTCTATTTGCGCATGAGCCGCGTCTGTCCGGTCGCCTGCCATGCCGAGACGGTCGCGGAATACCGCTGGCACGGGACGAACATGTCGGGCGACCAGCGCGAGATGCTGCGATGGGTCCTCTACGTGCATGGCCGCCAGGAGCCCAACGCGCTTCCGCGCAACGGGACCGCGGAGGATTGGCGCCGGGGACGGCGGATCTGGCGCGACTACTATGCCGGCCAGATCCTCAAGGAGCTGAGCCAGGAGCGCCGGCCGCCGCGCGATGCGGCGCGCACCATCGGCGCGGCAATGCGCGCATCGCCCGCCTTCACGGCGGCCTGGATGGTGGGGGCGGTGCGCCGCCGGATCGAGCGTCTTCTCCCGCACGGTTTGCGCCATCGGACCGCACGCCTGCGGGGCGGACGGGCCGTTCCGCCGGTCGGGTCTGTCCGGCTCGGCGACCTGGATCGCGTCGGGCCGATCAGCCGCGATTTCGGCTTCGATCGCGGGACGCCGATCGACCGCTACTATATCGAGGCGTTTCTTGAGCGGCACGCGGCCGACATCCGCGGGCGGGCGCTGGAAGTCGGGGACGATAGCTATTGCCGGCGCTTCGGCGCCGGGCGCATCGCGCAGCAGGATGTGCTGCATGTCTCTCCGGGCGCGGCCGCCACCATCGCGGGCGATCTGTCGCAGCCGGGCGTGCTGCCGGCCGACGCGTTCGACTGCATGGTCCTGACCCAGACCCTGCACCTGATCTATGACCTGCGCGCGGCCGTCGCGGAAATTCATTGCAGCCTGAAGCCGGGCGGCGTGCTGCTGCTCACCGTGCCGGGGATCAGCCAGATCGACCGGGGCGAATGGGGCCATAGCTGGTTCTGGTCGCTGACCCGCCAGTCCGCCCTTCGCCTGTTCGCCGAGAGGTTCGGAGCGGCCAATGTCCAGGTCGAGACCTTCGGTAACGTGTTCGCTGCGACCGCCTTCCTGCAGGGACTGGTACTGGAGGAGGTGGATACGGCCATGCTGGATGTGCCGGACGCATCGTATCCGGTGATCGTGGCGGTGCGCGCGCGGCGCTCGTCGGAGCCCTAGCGGCAGCGGAAGATGCGAAATCCCGGATCGCGGCCAGGCAGCGCCGCTTCGTTGACGGCGGTGAAGGCCGCACCTATGCTCCGATTGCAGGATGGCAGACCTTGGTCCGCCATTCTGGAATCGCAAAGCAGCAGAGACCGCCATGGCCTACGTGGAAATCGACCGGCTGGTGAAAAGGTTCGGCGACACCGACGTCATCCGCAACGTCAGTTTGGAAATCCAGAAGGAGGAGTTCACGGTCTTCGTCGGCCCCTCCGGCTGCGGGAAGACGACGCTGCTGCGCCTGATTGCGGGCCTCGAGCAGGCGGATTCCGGCGCCATCCACATCGACGGCCAGCGGGTCGACCAGCTGCCGCCGGCCAAGCGCGGCATCGCCATGGTGTTCCAGAACTACGCGCTCTACCCGCATATGTCGGTCTACGAGAACATGTCGTTCGGGTTGCGCATCTCCAAGTTCGCGGACGAGATCATCCGCCGGCGGGTCGAGGGCAGCGCCGGGATCCTGCAGATCACCGAGCTGCTGCAGCGCAAGCCGCGCGCCCTCTCCGGCGGCCAGCGGCAGCGCGTGGCGATCGGCCGGGCGATCGTGCGCGAGCCCAAGGTGTTCCTGTTCGACGAGCCGCTGTCGAACCTGGATGCCAAGCTGCGCGTGCAGATGCGGGTCGAGCTGACCGGGCTGCAGCGCGAGCTGAAGGCGACCATGATCTATGTCACGCACGACCAGGTCGAGGCGATGACCATGGCCAGCAAGATCGTGGTGTTGAACAAGGGCGTCGTCGAGCAGGTCGGCCGGCCGCTCGAGCTCTATCATCATCCCCGGAACCGCTTCGTCGCGGGCTTCATCGGCTCTCCCGCGATGAACTTTCTTGCCGGCCGGATCACGCGGATGACCGATGCGGGCGTCGAGGTGGAGCTGAAGGGCGGGCGCAAAACCCTGGTCCGCTGCCGCCCGCCGCGGGACGCGGCCGGCGACGCCGCGGGCGCAGCGGTGACTCTGGGGGTGCGGCCTGAGACGCTGAACGCCGAGGGGCGCGGGGATTCGCGCATTTCCGGCAAGGTCTACAATGTCGAGCGGCTCGGCGGCGACACCTACTTCTATCTCAACGGCCCGGACGGCAACGACATCACCGTGCATGCCCCGGGCGACATGACGGTGTCCGGCGGCGACGAGGTGACCGTCGGGTTCAGCGGCGACACCTGCCACCTGTTCCACGAGAACGGCGAGGCGTTCCAGCGGCTTCCCGCCTGATCGGGCTTACGCGCGCGTCGCGCGGCCGTCCCGGTCAACGCCGGACGTCGCGCCGGCCGGCTTGAACACGTGCAGGCGCACGGTCGCGCTCACCGGAACGCCGGGCGCGAGGGTCAGCAGCCGCGCCCCGCGCTTCGCCGCCTCGGCAAGCCCGTAGGCGAGGCGCGTGGTGCTGGGCTCCAGGCCGATCAGCCGCGTGCGCCCGAGCCATGGCGGATCTTGCGTGCCGCCGAGCTCGTACCACAGCCAGGCGCAGGGAAAGACATCCGCATCCCACGACAGCGCCACCGCCACCGCATTGTCCAGCCGGCGGATGCCGATCCACGGGCTGCCGAAATCGTGCAGATAGGCGAGCGCCGCCATGCTTCCGGCAGGATGCCGCAAATCGAACGAGCCGGACTTGCCCCGCACCAGCGGCCAGCTTCCGCCGGCGCCCGGATGCAACGGGTTCGCGGGCGGATCGTAGCCCTCATCGACCGTCACGCCGCGCGCGCCGGTTTCGATCTCGAATGCGCCCGCCAGCAGATCGGAGCCGAAGGTCGGATGATGGCCCCACATCACCTGAATCGGGTGCGCGCCTTCCAGCTCCACGGTTTCATGGATGGCGAGGAGATCGCCGTAGACCTGGATCGTCCGCTCCATGCGGACCGGCACGGTCGAGAACCGGCGCGCGAGATGAACCGCTCCCCTGTCTGCGACGGCTTCCCAGGGGCTGATCGAGGCCTCGCCGTGGAAGCCGTGGACCGTGCCGCCGAACGTGCAGGCATCGCCGCCGTTCGGGAACAGCAGCGGCCAGCCGCCGGTATAGCGCGTCAGCCAGGTTGGCTCGTCCGGCGCCGCCGGGGGGTCCAGCGGAACATCCACGGGCGTCCACGGCACCGTCCCCAGAACCGACAATCCGAGCTGCCTGTGATCGATCGCCGTGATGGTGCCGCCGACGCCGGGATCGATGGTGACCCGCAGCGCATCGCTGTCCAGCACCAGCTTCCTGCTCATTTGACCGAGCCGGCCATCAGCCCCTGGATGTAGTGCTTCTGGAACGCGATGTAGAGGATGACCATCGGCGCGCTGGCGAACACCATGCCGGCCATGGTCAGCGGGATCTGGTCGTTGTAGCGGCCCTGGAACACGCTGATGCCCGCCATCAGCGTGCGCTTGGAATCGTCCTGCAGGAAGATGATGGCGATTAGGAGGTCGTTCCACACATAGAGCGCGTTGACGACAACCAGCGTCAGCAAGGCCGGCAGCGAGAGCGGAACAACGATCTTCCACAGGATGAGCAGGTCGCCGGCGCCGTCGATGCGCGCGGATTCGAAGATCTCCCGCGGCAAGGTGCGGAAGAAGCTGGTGAGCAGATAGACCGAGAAGGGCGTGATCAGTCCCGCATAGATGACGATCGCGCCCTCGTACGTGCTGATGAGGCCGAGTTCGGTATAGAGCACGAACAGGGGTACGATCATCACCACGGGCGGTATCGCCATCAAGGAGGTGCTGATGGAGAACAGCAGTCCCCGTCCGGCGAATTGCATGCGCGCGATGGCGTAGGCGCCGAGGCAGGAAACCACCGTGCTCAAGGCGACCGATCCGGCCGCGAGGATGATGCTGTTCACCATCCAGCCGAGGAAGTCGCTCTCGAACAGCACGGCGTGGAAATGGTCGAACACGATGCTGTGCGGGAAGCCGACCTTGTTGAAGGTGTATTCCTCCTGGCTCTTCAGCGAGGTCGCGATCATGAACACGGTCGGGGCGAGCGCAACGAGCGTCGCCACCACCAGGATGCCGTGCTTCAGCACCTGATCTGGCTTCACCTGTCGAACCGCCTCCAGCTTTCCCGTCATCGTGCCATCAGACCTCTTCTTCGTTGGCGCGCCGCCGCACCGCGAACAAAGGCACGATCAGCAGCAGCGACACCAGGAACAGCAGCACCGAGACGGCGGAGGCGATGCCGGGCAGGCTGCTGCGGATCAATGCGTTGAAGATGTAGAGTTCGACCACCATGGTCGAGGTTCCCGGACCGCCGCGGCCGCCGCCGATCATGTAGACATAGGAGAACACGGCCGACAGGATGGTGATGACGCTGACCACGATGTAGAACTCCATCACCACCTTCATCTGCGGCACGATCACGTACCACAGGCGCTGCCACCAGTTCGCTCCCTCCAGCTTGGCCGATTCGATCAGCGATTCGTCGAGGCTCAGCAGGCGCGCCAGGAACAGAATGATGCCGAGCGCGGATTCCCGCCAGATGATGAGGATCATGACGGTCCACAGCGCGACGTCCGACGAGCCGATCCAGTCCAGCGCCAAAAAATCCATCCCGGCCCAGCGCAGAAGCTCGTTCACCGGGCCGTTGAACTGGAAGATCTTCTTCATCACCACGGCGATGATCGGGATCGCCAGGATGTATGGCAGGAACAGCATCACGCGGTAGAGCTTCCAGCCCTTCAGGCGCTCGTAGAGCACCACCGCGATCAGCAGCGACCACACCACCATGAACGGCACCGCGATCAGCAGCAGCAGATTGTGCCCGACCGATTCCCAGAACAGCGGGTGCGAGAGCACGAGGTCGTAGTTGCGGAACCCGATCCACGGCCCGTTGATGCCGCGCACCATCTTGAAGCTGAACTCGAAGATCCGCACCAGCGGATAGCCGAACACGAACACCAGCAGCGCCACCAGCGGCGCTACGTA
>DASSBF010000150.1:0-4654 GCA_035699005.1 Dongiaceae bacterium | reverse complement strand
CTATCTCGGCGCCACCATCCAGGTCATTCCGCACGTCACCGACGCGATCAAGGAATGGATCAAGGCCGACCTGGGCGACGAGGATTTCGTGCTGTGCGAGATCGGCGGCACGGTCGGCGACATCGAGAGCCTGCCGTTCCTGGAAGCGATCCGCCAGCTGGGCAACGAGCTGGGCAAGGATCGCGCCATGTTCGTGCACCTGACCCTGGTGCCGTACATTCCCGCCGCCGGAGAGCTCAAGACCAAGCCGACGCAGCACTCGGTGAAGGAGCTGCAGGCGGTCGGCATCCAGCCCGATCTGCTGCTGTGCCGTTCGGACCGCGAGATTCCGGCGGACAGCCGGCGCAAGATCGCGCAGTTCTGCAACGTGCGGCCGAGCGCGGTCATCCAGGCGCTCGACGTCGACACGATCTATGCCGTCCCGCTCGCCTATCATGCGGAAGGATATGACCTCGAGGTGTGCCGGCACTTCAATATCGACACGAAGGAGCCGGACCTCTCTCGATGGCAGGAGGTGGTCGACCGCATCCGCTCTCCGGAGGGCGAGGTCAACATCGCGGTTGTCGGCAAATACACCTCGCTGCTGGATGCGTACAAGTCCCTGGCCGAGGCGCTGCGTCACGGCGGCATCGCGAACAACGTGAGGGTCAACCTCAACTGGATCGATTCCGAGATCTTCGAGCGCGAGGACACGGTCCGGCATCTCGACAGCGTGCACGGCATCCTCGTGCCGGGCGGGTTTGGCGAACGCGGATCGGAAGGCAAGATCAATTCCGCCCGCTTCGCGCGCGAGCGCAAGATCCCCTATTTCGGCATCTGCTTCGGCATGCAGATGGCGGTGATCGAGGCGACGCGGAACCTCGCCGGGGTCAAGAACGCCGGATCGACCGAGTTCGGCCCCAGCCCGGAGCCGGTGGTCGGGCTCATGACCGAATGGGTGCGCGGCAACGCGCTGGAGAAACGCGCCGCCGGCGGCGATCTCGGCGGCACGATGCGGCTCGGCGCCTACGAGGCGATCCTGAAGCCGGGCAGCGCGGTCGCCAACATCTATGGCAAGACGGCGATCTCCGAACGGCACCGCCACCGCTACGAGGTGAACATCAACTACAAGGAACGGCTGGAAAAACAGGGCCTGCTGTTCTCCGGCATGTCGCCGGACGGCATCCTGCCGGAGATCGTGGAAATTCCCGACCATCCATGGTTCATTGGCGTCCAGTTCCATCCGGAGCTGAAATCGCGCCTGTTCGAACCGCATCCCTTGTTTGTGTCGTTCGTCGGCGCGGCGGTAACGCAATCGCGCCTGGTGTAAGGTGGCTGCCATGACCAAGCCGCGCCGCGTCACGATTCACAACCTGGAGGTCGGCAACGACAGGCCGCTGGCGCTGATTGCCGGGCCGTGTGCGCTGGAAAGCCGGGCCCATGCGCACGAGATGTGCCAGGCCCTCAGCGAGCTGACGCGCGAGCTCGGCATCGGCCTCATCTACAAGACCAGCTTCGACAAGGCGAACCGCACCAGCGCGACCGCCGCGCGCGGCATCGGCATGGCCAGGAGCCTGCCGATCCTGGCCGAGTTGCGCGAAAAGTTCGGCGTGCCGGTGCTGACCGACGTGCATGCGCCGGAGCAATGCGCGCCGGTCGCCGAGGCGGTCGACGTGCTGCAGATCCCGGCCTTTCTCTGCCGCCAGACCGACCTTGTGGTTGCGGCGGCCAAGACCGGACGCGCGGTCAACATCAAGAAGGGGCAGTTCCTGGCGCCCTGGGACATGAAGAACGTCGCCGCCAAGTGCCACGACGCCGGCAACGACAATGTCCTGCTGTGCGAGCGCGGCGCCAGCTTCGGTTACAACACCCTGGTCAGCGACATGCGCGCGCTGCCAATCCTCGCTGACACCGGCTACCCGGTGGTGTTCGACGCCACCCATTCCGTGCAGCAGCCGGGCGGGCAGGGCACGTCGAGCGGCGGGCAACGCGAGTTCGTGCCGGTGCTGGCGCGCGCGGCAGTCGCGATCGGCGTCGCCGCGGTGTTCATGGAAACCCACCAGGACCCCGACAAGGCCCCCTCGGACGGCCCCAACATGGTGCCGTTCAAGCACCTGCGCAGCGTACTCGAAACCTTGCTTGCGCTGGACAAGATCGCCAAGTCCCGGCCGATCGAGAACATCGCGCCCTGACGGGCCGAGACCGGCCGGCGATTGACCCTGGCGCATCAACCGGCCTAGGCTTCCGGCCCATGGAAGGCGATGGCCGAGACTCCGGAATGCAGCCGGCAAGCCCGACCGACGAAGCGGAGAGGGGCCGCTTCGTCCACGTCCAGAATTTCATCAGCACTATCCAGAAGCACAAGACCTACAGCCTGATCGGCTATGTGGCGCGGCGCTTCAGCCGCGATTCGTGCGCGTCGGTCGCATCCTCCCTCAGCTATACCTCGTTGCTCGCGATGGTGCCGATGATGGCGATCGGCCTCGCCATGTTCGCGGCGTTCCCCGCCTTCAGCAACATGCGGGACACCCTGCTGCGCGCGATAATCGAAAACGCCGCACCCAGTCTGGCCACGATGGTGGAGGACCACCTGCAGACCTTCATCCGCAACGCCGGTGAGACCACCGGCGTCGGGATCCTCGGTTTGGCGGTAACCGCCATCCTCCTCATCAACACGATCCAGACCGCGTTCGACCGTATCTGGGGCGGCGGGCGCGGCTTCAAGATCCAGCGCTTCCCGATCTATTGGGCGCTGATCACCCTGGGGCCGATCCTGTTCGGCGTCGCGTTCTCGGTCTCCGGCTATGCCTTCGCGCTCGCCAAGTCGGCTGGTTTGGCGAACATGTCGGTGGCGGTGCGCCTCTATGCGGCGCTCGCGCCGTTCGCGCTGGAGGCGGTCGGCTTCCTGCTGTTCTACCGCCTGATCCCGACGCGGCCGGTGCGCTGGATGGATGCCGCGACCGGCGCCGTCATTGCCGCGGGCATGTTCGAGGTCCTGAAGCGCGGCTTCGGGATCTATCTCGGCTTTCTCGGCAGCTACCAGACGCTCTATGGCGCGCTCGCCACCCTGCCGTTCTTCCTGATCTGGATGTATGTCGGCTGGCTGGTGGTGCTGATGGGCGCGGAGATCACGGCCTCGCTGCCCGAATGGCGGTCCGGCCGCCGCGATCCCGACGAGCGGCCGCGGCGCGGCGACACGCTGGGACTTGCGCTCGGCGCGCTGGCGGCGTTGCGCACGGTCCAGAGCTCACCCTCCGGCGGCGAGAAAACCGACTACCTCAGCCGGCAGCTCGGGGCCGAGATCGGCAAGCTGACGCATGTCATGGACATGCTGCGCGGCGCGCGTTTCATTGTCCGCAGCGACAACAACCGCTGGGTCCTGGCGCGCGACCTCAACGAGGTGACGCTGAACGATCTGGTGAATGCCCTCAATCTGGGTCTGGCCGATGTGCAGGATTGCCCGAAGCAGACCGTCAGCGTGATGGGCGACTTGGCCGCGGGCGAGCGCAGCCTGCTGGACCGCAGCATCGAGGACACCCTCAAATCCCACGGCCTGTTGTAGCGCCGGGAAAATGCTCTGGACGCTCGACTCCCCTGCGATATAACAGGCGCGAACCAGTCCCAGGGAGCAAGGCATGAGCGCCATCGTCGATATCCACGCGCGGCAGATCCTAGACAGCCGCGGCAATCCGACCGTGGAGGTGGACATCGCGCTGGAAAGCGGCGCCACCGGCCGCGCCGCCGTGCCATCGGGCGCCTCCACCGGCGCGCACGAGGCGGTCGAGCTGCGCGACGGCGACGAGAGCCGGTATCTTGGCAAGGGCGTGCTCAACGCGGTCGAGGCGGTGAATGGCGAGATCCAGGACGCGATCGGCGGCCTGGAAGGCGCGGACCAGGTGCGCATCGATCAGATCATGATCGAGCTGGACGGCACGCCCAACAAGGGTCGGCTTGGCGCCAACGCGATCCTGGGGGTCAGCCTGGCGGTCGCCAAGGCCGCGGCGGCGGAGGCCGGCCTGCCGCTCTATCGCTATGTCGGCGGGTCGCAGGCGCGCGTACTGCCGGTGCCGATGATGAACATCATCAATGGCGGCGCCCACGCCGACAACCCGATCGACTTCCAGGAATTCATGATCATGCCGGTCGCCGCCGAGAGCGCGTCGGAAGCGATCCGCTGGGGATCGGAGGTGTTCCATGCGCTGAAGGCGCAACTGAAGGCGGCCGGCCACAACACCAATGTCGGCGACGAAGGCGGCTTCGCACCCAACCTCAAGAGCGCGGAGGACGCGCTCGATTTCATCGTGAAGGCGATCGAGAAGGCAGGCTTCAAGGCGGGCGAGCAGATCGCCCTGGCGCTCGATACCGCGTCGACCGAGTTCTACAAGCACGGCCAATACCACCTGGAAGGGGAGGGCAAGGTGCTGGATGCCGCCGGCATGGTCGCGCTCTATTCCAAGCTGGTGTCGTCCTACCCCATTCTCTCGATCGAGGACGGCATGGCGGAGGATGACTGGGACGGCTGGAAGGCGCTGACCCGCGCCATCGGCGATCGCGTCCAGCTGGTCGGCGACGATCTCTTCGTCACCAACCCGGAGCGGCTCGCGACCGGCATCGAGCGCGGCATCGCCAACGCAATCCTGGTCAAGGTCAACCAGATCGGCACCCTGACCGAGAC
>DASSBF010000149.1:0-10436 GCA_035699005.1 Dongiaceae bacterium | reverse complement strand
GACTGGTGCTTCAAGACCGAGGCGGAGCCGGGCCTTGGCGGCCGCTCCATCAACTACCCGCGCGGCAAGGTGCTGGGCGGCTGCTCCTCGATCAACGGCATGATCTACATGCGCGGCCAGGCGCGCGACTACGACCAGTGGCGCCAGCTCGGCAACCAGGGCTGGGGCTGGGACGACGTAGTGCCTTATTTCCGCCAGCACGAGGACTTCGTGCACGGCGCGGACGAGATGCACGGCGCCGGCGGCGAATGGCGGATCGAGCGCCAGCGCCTGCATTGGCCGATCCTGGATGCGATCCGCGACGCCGCAGTCGCGGCCGGCATCCCGCGCGTGACGGACTTCAACCGCGGCGACAATGAGGGCGTCGCCTATTTCCACGTGACGCAGCGCGGCGGCGTCCGCGTCAACACCGCCAAGGCGTTCCTCAAGCCCGTGCGCAGCCGGTCCAATCTGCGCATCGTCCCGCACGCGCAGGCCAAGCGCGTGATGATCGCGAACCGCCGCGCAACCGGGGTCGAAGTGCAGGTCGACGGCGTGGACCGGACCGCGACGGCCCGCGGCGAAGTGATCCTGGCCGCCGGGGCGATCGGTTCGCCGCATCTGCTGGAGCTGTCCGGCATCGGCCAGGGCGAGCGCCTGCGCGCGCTCGGCATCGGCGTGGCGCACGCGCTGCCCGGCGTGGGGGAGAACCTGCAGGACCACCTGCAGCTCCGCCTGATCTACAGGGTCACCAACGCGCTGACGCTCAACACCCTGGCCGACGGCCTGTTGGGCAAGGCGCGGATCGGTCTCGAATATCTGGTGCGGCGGAGCGGTCCGATGTCCATGGCGCCCAGCCAGCTCGGCGCCTTCGCGAAGTCCGACCCGAGCCTCGAGACGCCGGACCTCGAGTACCACATCCAGCCACTGTCGCTCGACCGGTTCGGCGAGCCGCTGCATTCCTTCCCGGCCGTCACCATGAGCGTCTGCAACCTGCGCCCCGAGAGCCGCGGCAGCACGCACGCGGCCAGCCCGCATTTCGGCGAGTCGCCCTCGATCCGTCCGAACTATCTCAGCACGGCACGCGACAAGCTGGTGGCCGCGTCGGCGATCCGCCTGACCCGCCGCATCATGCAGGCGGCCCCCATGCAGCCGCATGCGCCGGACGAGTTCCTGCCCGGCCCTTCGTTCCAGAGCGATGCGGAGCTGGCGGAGGCTGCTGGCCAGATCGGCACCACGATCTTCCACCCCGTCGGCACGGCGAAGATGGGAGACGATGACAGGTCCGTGGTCGACGCACGGCTGCGGGTGCGCGGCATCGGCGGTCTGCGAGTCATCGACGCCTCCGTGATGCCGACCATCACCTCCGGCAACACCAACGCCCCGACCCTGATGATCGCCGAGAGGGGCGCGGCGATGGTCCGCGAGGATCGGGGCAAATGAAACTTCGATAACATCACGCTCGACATGCTGCACCTGAAATTCGAGTTACACTTCCCCGGTCTAGTCGCATTTGAACTTTCTCGCGGCTTCACAGGCGCTTCGATCGAGCTTCCATTTGATGATCTCAATTCCTCGCAAGAGCGGAAACGATATGCAGATTCGATTACGCTCTGGCGAAGAGATGGGACTGGCATCAAGGTCGCGTCCAGAATGCATGACGTGCGGGAGCGATTTGAAGTCGGCGTCCTCGAGTTCTGGCAAGTGGCTGCGTCGGAGAGTCAATTCATAGAGTTCGATTTACCGAATGCGTTTTGGCAGGCGAACCGCGTTTCCAAGCTCGTGCTATCTGATGAAGGGGTCACCGCTGAAACGGGAATCGTAGTAGAAGGGCAGGCTGTCGGTGAAATTATTCTGGTGGCCGGAGCATATCCATACACGCTTTCCATTCTTCTTCCGGGAACCGCTCGATACCATCAGCCCGAATTCGAACTATCACGCTACAAACGAATTCCTCTGATTGGCGAGTAAACTGGCCAAATCTCATAGCTTGTGAGGCATGGCGCGAAGGCGTGATTCCCGTCGGAGCGTGGTGCAAATTGAACCTTGCCAATCTGGGCGTGAAGACTCACGATGGCGTTGTGCTCAAATATCTCATCATCGGCGCGGTCATCCTGGCGGTCATTTTCATCATGGCGAGAAGGTCCAGCCGGCGCCCGAAAGAGCCTGTCGCGCCGCAAAGACCGAAGATGATCTCAGTCGATGGCGGCGCCGTGGCCGCGGAGATCGACGGCCAGGAACTCGACATCGATCCCGCCGTGCTCGATGAGATTCGCAGGCTGGCCGGCAATGGCAACAAGATCGAAGCCATCAAGCGTCTGCGCGAAGCGACCGATCTCGACCTCGCCCGCGCCAAGGACATCGTCGACTCGCTGGAGCGCATGCCGCAGAGATAGGCGTCACCACCTTTCCACGGCGCGCTGCTGGAGGATCCACGCGGCATTCCTGGCGGACAGCTTTCTCAAGGTCGGCGCCTTTTCGTCAAGCACCCGCCAGACCGGCGTGATGCTGCGCAAAGGCACACCACCGTCGCGCGCCTCGCAGGCGGCCTCCGCCACCGTGCGCAGGTGATAGCCGAGATGGACAGGGCAGGTGCCGTCGGCCTTGTGTCGGCGCGAGCGTGGCGCGCATGTCGGCAAGGCTGATCGCCTTGCCTTTGGGGATCGCGCGGACAAAATCGTCGACCAGGCGCGCGGACGGCAGCAGGCAAAGATCGCCCTTCTTCAGCCCGATCCGGTCTTTCGGCATCGGACGGACCACCGGCTCCGGATTGGCATCCAGGCGCCGGGTCCAGTCGTGCACGACCATGTCCCGCCTCGATCCTGTTTCGCTGCCTAGTTGGTCACGCCGGGGATCTTCACGCCAGGAATGATGATTCCCGGCTGCTGCTGTTGCTGCTGCTCGCCACCGCCGGGAGGAGCGGCCCCGGGCTCCGCTGCGCCGGGCTCCGCCTGCTGCTGCTCGGGTTGGGGTTGCTCTGCCGGTACCTGTGTCGTCGGTGCCTGCTCGCCTGTACCCGGCAGCGCTGCGCCCGGCTCGACCGTGCCGGGTTCTGCCGGCTGTTCCTGCTTCTGCTCCTTTTTCTTTTTGCTGCCGCCGAGCAGGTCGCCGACACCGGGCAACAGCCCGCCCGGTTGCTGCTGTTGCTGCTGCCCCTGCCCCGATTGGCCGCCCAGCACGTTGCCGACGCCCGGCAGGTTCACCGCCGGCGCATTGCCGACGCCTGGAATTGCCGCGCCCGGCTGGCCCTCGGTGCCGGTCGCGGGCGCGCCCTGCCCGCCCAGCAGGTTGCCGATGCCGGGCAGCTTCTTGAGGCCGGGGATCTCCTGCACCAGGCCTCCGGGATTGAAGGCGCCGTTCTGGCCGAGGCCCATCAGGCCGGCCGGCCCCGCGGCCCCGTTCGAGGCGAATTTCGGCGTCGGCCCGTCGACCGGGCCATCGAGATTGATGCTCATGAAGGCCTGCTGCGCGTCGGCGCCGAACAGGTCGATGAGCATGTTCATCACCCAGGCGCCGAGATCGACCTGGCCCTTGGCGGTGCCGCGCGCGCGGGGGTTGGCGAAAGCGAAGTCCTGGGTATCGAGCACGCCCTGCTTGATGTTGAAGGTGCCGCCCAGCTTGTTGTCGACGCCGGTATAGGAGGAGACAATGCCGTTGACGGCGCTGGTGACGCCCTGCACCGCTTTCACCTTCGCTCCCAGCACGCCGAGCAGCGCGGAGCCGACCTGCTGCTCCATCTTGCCGATGATCATGATTGTGCCGTCGAGATTGCCGTTGCCGGCGAGCGAGCGCACCAGCGCGGCCTGGCTTTCGCCGGCCCCGGTTGCGTCGAGGTTGAGCGACAGCGGCCCCTTGATCTGGTTGCCGGCGATGCCGCCGCCCAGCACCTGCCCGACCTGGACCTGGTCCACCTTGACCTTGGCGTCGATTTTGGCGGCCTGCTGGCTGCCGTCGACCGTGGTTCCCGAGAGGTCGAACCCGCCGCCATAAATCTTGCCGTTCAGCGTCTGCATGCTGAGCACGCCATTGCGCAGCGTGATCTTGGCGACCAGGTTGTCGATCTGCTGGCTCGGCATGATGAGCGACTGCGCGGTGAAGTCGATGTCGGCGTCCTGGTTGCGCAGCGCGGAGAGATCCAGCGGCTCCTCCGACCAGGGAGAGCCGCCCTTGCCCCCGGCACCTGCGGGCGCGCCGCCACCCGAGCTGCTGGAGCCGCCGCCCATGAACGGCGTGAGGTTCACGACGCCGCCCTTCAGGTTCGCGACGATCGTCGGCTTGGCGCCGGTCGCGTCATAGCTCGCGGTGCCGGTGATGGAGCTGTTGCCCCAGGCCGCATTGAGGTTGGAGACGCTCGCCTTCTTGGTGGTGCCCGAGGTCTTCAGCGAGACCTTCAGCGGCCCCGCCTTGACCCCCGAGCTCTGGATGTCAGCCATCTGCAGCAGCTGCGTGAACTCCGGATGGTCCGCCGACAGCGCGATGTCGAAGCCGATCGGCGGCGGATTGTTGGGGTCCTTGCCCTTAGGCGCCTGCACGGTGCCGGTGACCTTTGCCGTGCCGCCGAGGCCGTTGAGGTTGAGGTCGAGCGCCATGTTCTCCGCGCTGCCTTTCAGCGTGCCGGCGATGCCGAGCGCGCCGACCGATTTCGCCTTCGGCCCCGCGATTCCCGCGAGCTGCAGCAGCGGCGCCGGCTTGTCGGCGGAGAGGTTCAGCGCGGTGTCGATCTGCGGCGTCTTGGAGAGGCCGGCGACCTTGCCTTTCAGCGTGCCCTTGCCGCCGATGCCGGACATGGCGAGCGCGACGTCGTAGGTCAGGTCGTCGGCGCCGCTCTGCGCCTGGCCGCTGAAGCTGACCGCGCCGAGGTTCTTCGCCGCGTCGGCGGGAGCGCCGGCGAGGTCGGCGAGCGGCCCGAGGTCGTTCGCCTTGATGTCGAAGGTCGAGTTGATCTTGGGAATGCCCGCGCCGATGCCGCTGGCGGTGCCCTTGGCCGCGCCCTGGAAGCCGATGCCGGCCATCGCCGTCGTCACGTCGAACGTCACATCCGTCGGCGTGCCGGCAGCGGTGCCTTTCAGCGTCAACGCGCCGAACTTGCCCTTGGGCTGCGGGCCCATGCCGGCCATCTGCAGCACGCGCCCCGCGTCCTTCGCCGTCACGTCGAAGGTGGAGTCGAACTTCGGGTCGCCCTTGAGGTCGGTGACCTTGGCGGCGACATTCGCCTTGCCGCCCTGGAAGTCGGCGACGCTCAGCTCTTTCACGTCGAGCGTGCCGTTGGCGACGCCCGCGGCCAGATGCAGGCCGCTGATCTGCTGATCGTTCAAGGTCAGCGCGCCGACCTTGAGATCGACGTTGGCGCTATAGTCGGCGAGCGGCGCGAGAGCCTTCAGCGGGTTGCCGCCCTGCTCATTCTTCGCTTCGCTCGCCGCGGGTTCGGCGGGCTTCGCAGAGGGTGATGGCATGTAGCCGTCGAGGTTGAGCTTGTCGATCGCCAGCGCCACGCCGAAGCCCGGCTGCTTGCGCTGGGCACCGTCGGGCAGCGCCACCTTCACGCCGCCGGTGATGGCAGACTGGTCGAGCGTGACCTTGAGATCCGCCAACTCGGCCTGCGCGGGGTTGTATTTGACCGCGGTGTTGAGGGCGAGCTGGCGGAGGCGGTCGCCCGGCACGTCCTTGACCGCGCCGGGGGCGAAAGCGTCGATCAAGGCGCGCAGGTTGCCGGAGTTCGCCTTGAGCGTTCCGGTGAAGTTCGGCTGGCCGTTGGCGGCGACCAGCGTGCCGGCGGCGGCGATGCTGCTGCTGCCCGGCAGCTTGGCGGAAGCGTTCTTGAGCTTGAACTCGCCGTTCGCCAGCTGCATCGAAACACTGGAGTCGTCGATTGCCTGGCCCTTATAGACGATCTGCTGCACGGTGACGTCGACGCCGGCGGTCACGTCGGCGGGAAGCGCGAAGGGTGCGGCGGGCTGCGCGGGCGCCGATGCGTTCGACGTTGTCGTGGTTGTCGTACTCTCGTTCTTCGGCTCGCCTGCGGGCAGCAGCTTGTCGAGATCGATGCGGCCGATCGCGATCTTCGCCTGCACATCCGGCGCGGTCGCGTACTTGGCCGCGATGTTGGCCTTGGCGCTGAGGTCGCCGAGGTTGGCGGTGAAGTTCTCGGTCTTGGCGCTGGTCTTGCCGGCCTCGATGTCGGCCTCGACCGCGAAGGCCTGGCTCATGATGGGCGGCAATCCTTCCGCCGACTGGTTCGGCATGCCCGCGATCAGCTTCGCCAGATCCTCGCCCTTGCTGGAGAGCTTGCCCGTCACGATCGGCTTGGTCGGATCCTCGACCGCGGCGATGTTCACCGCGCCGACGAAGCCGATGGTGGCCTTGGCATCGGTCAGCGAGAAGCTGACGTCGACCGGCATCGGCGCATTCTGGTCGAGCGCGCCGGTCTTGACCCGGAAGCCGAGCGGGATGTTGACGACCGTGGCGCCGCCTTCGGCCTGGAACGGCCCGGTCAGGCTGTCCAGCGACAGGTCGATGTTCAGGTTCTCGACCTTCTGCTCGGTCCCGGCCGCGAGGTCGCGGTAGATCAGCGTGCCGCCCACGATCGAGGCGCTCTTGATGACGACGGCCATCCCGCCGCCTGAGGACGACGCGGATCCCGGGGCCGGCGTGACGCCGGCTTCCGGCGCCTCGGCTTCCGGCGCGATCTGCCAGTTGCCGCTGCCGTCCTTCAGCTTCTCGAAAACGAAGGTCGGCTTCTCGAGCACCACCTCCTCGACTTCCACCTTCTTGGACAGCAGCGGCAGCAGCGCCACTTTGACCGTCGCCGATTCGAGCGTTGCCATGTCGGGCTGGCTGCCGCCCGGCGCGTTGCCGAACCTCACGCCGTGAACCGTCACCCCAGGGGTCGGCAGGATCGACAGCGAGATGTCCCCGTCGATCGCCAAGTCTCGGCCGGTTGCCTCCTTGGCTTTCTGCGCGATCTCGGCCTTGTAGTTGTTGAGATCGACGAAGAACGGCGCGACCAGCGCCGCCACGATGAGGAGGCCGATGAGGCCGCCGACGATCCACAGCACTTTTCTCATATCGTCCCTGCCCGTTTTGTGGGGAGCCAGGTCGGCTCGTTTGTCGGTTCCGGGGCCGACTGGAGAAGTCGGAACCGCTTGCGGTCATTATCGCTGCGGGACAAAATGCCCCGCAAGCATAACTCGCCGGACCGCAGTGACTTTTTTGCGAGCCGAGGGCACCTTAACCATGGCCGACATCGTCAACCTGAATCACGTCCGCAAGGCCAGGCAGCGCGAGGAGGACAAGCGCCGCGCGCGCGAACGCCGCGTCAAATGGGGCCAAATCAAGGCCGACCGCCAGCGCGCGCGCCTCATGGACGCGAAGGCCGAGAAGACCCACGACGGCAACCGGCGCGAGCGGCAGAAGGAAGAAGAGTGATCTCCGTCACATTTTGCAAAACAAATTCCCTTCCCCCCTTGTGGGGGAAGGATGCGGAGCCTTGGCGAACGAAGTGAGCTTAGGCGAAGCTGGATGGGGGGTAGCGCGGCGAGAGCCGCGCGCGCAAGAGCGCCATTCCTCGAAACCGCAGCGCTGCATCACCCCCCATCCCAACCTTCCCCCACAAGGGGGGAAGGGGTTTGCACCTCAGGCCCTGAAGATCTTCCCCGGGTTCATCCGGTTCTCCGGGTCGAGCGTCTGCTTGATGAGGCGCATCAGGCCGACGGCTTCGCCGTGCTCGCGCTCGAGGAACGCGATCTTGCCGAAGCCGATGCCGTGCTCGCCGGTGCAGGTGCCGCCCATGGCGAGGGCGCGGTCGACCAGCCGGTCGTTGAAGGCCTCGGCGCGTTTCAGCTCCGTGGGATCTGCTGGATCGACGAGAATGGTGGTGTGGAAGTTGCCGTCGCCGACATGGCCCAGGATCATCGCCACCAGGCCGCTCGCCTCGATGTCCTTGCGGGTCTCGACGATGCACTCCGCCAGCCGCGAGATCGGCACGCACACGTCGGTCGGCCAGCCCTTCGACCCGGGCCGCATGGAGAGGCCGGCATAGTAGGCATCGTGCCGCGCCTGCCATAGCTTGCTGCGCTCCTCCGGCTTCACGCTCCAATGGAAGTCGCCGCCGCCGAAATCGGCCGCGATCGCCTTCACCAGCCCGACCTGCTCGGCGACGCCCGCCTCGCTGCCGTGGAACTCGATGAACAGGGTTGGCCGCTCGGCGTAGTCCAGCTTGGAATAGTGGTTGCTGGCCTTCATCTGGAACTCGTCCAGCAGCTCGATGCGCGCGACCGGGATGCCGGATTGGATGACGCGGATCACCGTGTTGACCGCATCGGCGATGCTGGGGAACGGCGTGACCGCCGCCGCCATGGTCTCGGGGATGCCGTAGAGCCTGAGGCGCACTTCGGCGATGATTCCGAGCGTGCCTTCCGACCCGACGAACAGCCGCGTCAGGTCATAGCCCGCCGCCGATTTGCGGGCACGGCCGCCGGTCTTCATCACGCGCCCGTCGGCGGTCACGATGGTGAGGCCCAGCACGTTCTCCCGCATGGTGCCGTAGCGCACCGCGTTGGTGCCGCTGGCGCGGGTCGAGGCCATGCCTCCGAGCGTCGCGTCCGCTCCGGGATCGATCGGGAAGAACAGGCCCTGGTCGCGCAGGTGGTTGTTGAGCTGCTTGCGCGTGACGCCGGCTTCCACCAGAACGTCGAGGTCCTCGGCATTCACCTCGACCACGCGGTTCATGCGGCCCATGTCGATCGAGACGCCGCCTTCCAGCGCCGCGACATGCCCCTCCAGCGAGGTGCCGACGCCGAACGGGATGACCGGCGCGCCGTGCCTGCGGGCAAGGCGCATGACGGCGGCGACTTCGTCGGTGTTCTCCGGAAACACCACGACATCGGGATTGTGGGTGGCGTGGTAGCTCTCGTCGTGGCCGTGCCGGTCGAGGATGCCGGGATTGACGCTGCAGCGCTCGCCCAGCATCGCGCGCAGGGCCTCGATCAGGGGTGCCGCTTCGAACATGCGTCGGGAGGTGTTGGCGATGGCCATGGCGCTACTCCGCTGCTTTCGGGACCGCGGGCTTGCCGAACCCGCCGCCGCCTGGTGTCTCTATGATAAAGCAGTCGCCGGGCTTCATGTCGATCCGGTCCGTGCCCTCCAATTCAACCACCGAGCCGTCCGCCCGCTCCACATGATTGCGGCCAAGCGCGCCCGGCCCGCCGCCGTCCAGCCCGTAGGGTGGGATGCGCCGGTGGCCGCTGAGGATCGCCGCCGTCATCGCCTCGCGGAAGCGGATGCGGCGCACCACCCCATCGCCGCCGCGATGGAGACCGGCGCCGCCGCTGCCGCGCCGGATGCGGAATTCCTCGACCAGCACCGGGAACCGGAACTCCAGCACTTCCGGGTCGGTCAGGCGCGAATTGGTCATGTGGGTCTGCACCGCGTCGGTGCCGTCGAACCCTGGCCCGGCGCCGGAGCCGCCCGCCACGGTTTCGTAGTACTGGTGCTGCGCATTGCCGAAGGTGAAATTGTTCATGGTGCCCTGCGACGCGGCCATCACCTTCATCGCGCCATAGAGCGCGTCGGTGATGCATTGCGAGGTCTCGACATTGCCGGCGACCACCGCGGCGGGATAGGTCGGGCGCAGCATGCATCCCTCGGGAATCACGATATCCAGCGGCTCCAGGCAGCCCGCATTCATCGGGATCTCGTCGTCGATCATGGTACGGAAGACGTAGAGCACCGCGGCCTTCGCCACGGCCGACGGCGCGTTGAAGTTGTTCGGCCGCTGCGGCGAGGTGCCGGTGAAGTCGATCTTCGCGCGCCGCGCCTTCCGGTCGACCGTCACCGTCGCCGCGATCTTCGCGCCGTCGTCCATCTCGTACACGAACGAGCCGTCGCTCAAGCGATCGATGACGCGCCGCACCTGCTCCGCCGCATTGTCCTTCACATGGCCCATATAGGCGTGCACCACGTCGAGGCCGAACTGCCCGACCATCCGCCGCAGCTCCTGCACCCCGCGCTCGTTGGCTGCAACCTGCGCCTTCATGTCGGCGACATTCTGCTCGGCATTGCGCACGGGATATTTGCCGCTCGCCAGCAGCGCGCGCAGCTCCGCTTCCAGGAACCGGCCCTGGTCCACCAGCTTGACATTGTCGATCAGCACGCCTTCTTCCGCCACCTCGCGGCTGTCGGGCGGCATCGAGCCCGGCGTGATGCCGCCGATATCGGCATGGTGCCCGCGGCTCGCGACGTAGAACAGGATGACCTTGCTGCCTTCGTCGAGTCCGTTCTCGCTGAACACCGGCGTGATAACCGTCACGTCGGGCAGATGCGTACCTCCGTTGTACGGCGCGTTCAGTACGTAGACATCGCCCGGCAGGATGGTGGAACGGCCCGTGACATCGCGGTTGGCGCGGATGATGGTCTCGACCGATTCGCCCATCGAGCCCAGATGCACGGGCATGTGCGGC
>DASSBF010000148.1:0-11691 GCA_035699005.1 Dongiaceae bacterium | reverse complement strand
ATACGCCGTGTAGGTCGCACCGCCCGTCTCGGCCAGGACCTTCGTGATCGCCGCCGTCAGCGACGTCTTGCCGTGGTCCACATGCCCAATCGTCCCGACATTGCAGTGCGGCTTCGTCCGCTCAAACTTCGCCTTCGCCATTTTTCTTCAGTCCTGTGACCAGATCGGTTGCTTCTCTCGCGATCCCTTGATCGACCCTGGACCCCGCGCGGATCCCGGCCAAACCATGCTCTCTTTCCTGTCTCGCCCGCCTGTAAGCGGACCGATTTTCTGGAGCGGGTGACGGGAATCGAACCCGCATAGCCAGCTTGGAAGGCTGGAGCTCTACCATTGAGCTACACCCGCCGATTCATTCCACCCGCCACCACCGGCAAAGTCGCTGGTGGAGGGGGTAGGATTCGAACCTACGTAGGCCGAAGCCAACGGGTTTACAGCCCGTCCCCTTTAGCCACTCGGGCACCCCTCCGGGTTCCCACGACTCCGCCCGTCGCGGAGATGCGCAATATGGGCATTTACCTTTCGGAGTCAATTTGAAAACACACGAAAAACTCCGTTCCCGCCGATTTCGTTTCCGGCGCGAATGGAGTTGTGGCAATACCCAGGTTCAAGCCGAATATAGGGGCCCCCATGACGAAGCGCAAGCCGCCCTCCCGCGACCGCGGCCGAGGATCCGGACGGTCCCATGATTCTCCGCAAAATCAGGGCTATGGAGCGCGTCGCCGCGACTCTGCACGAAAGCCGGAGCGGGCCGTCGCGCCACCCCGCACCGAACACCGCTATCAAGAGCGGCGGCCGGAGCGCGGCCAATCGAGCGGACCCTACTGGCTATATGGACATCATGCCGTGACCGCTGCCCTCGCCAACCCCGAACGGAAGCTCCTGCGCTTGGCTCATACGGGAACCGGCGAAACTCCCGAAATCGAGGGGCACGAATGGGAGCAGGTGCCGCGCGATGTCCTGGAAAGCTGGCTGCCGACGGGCGCCGTCCACCAGGGCCTCGCCGCCAAGGTCCATCCCCTGCCCGACCGCGGCATCGAAGATGTGATCGCGGAAGCCGAGGGGCTGGCGCACGCACATCTGATGATTCTCGACCAGGTGACCGATCCGCAGAACGTCGGCGCCATCCTCCGCTCGGCGGCGGCGTTCGGCGCCGTTGCGGTCATCCTGACCGAGCGCCACGCGGCGCCCGAATCCGGCGCGCTGGCAAAGGCAGCCTCCGGGGCGCTCGAGCATGTGCCGCTGATTCGCGTCGCCAACCTGGCGCGCGCGATCGATCTCCTAAAAAAGGGCGGCTTCTGGATTTCCGGCCTTGCCGCCGAAGCGCCGCAAACCCTGGCCGAGGCCAAGCTGACCGGCAAAATCGGACTGGCCTTGGGCGCCGAAGGGCCGGGGCTGCGGCGCCTCACGCGCGAGCATTGCGACCTGCTGGTGCGCCTGCCGACCGGGGGGCAGATCGATCACCTCAACGTGTCGAATGCGGCGGCAGTGGCGTTGTATGAACTGGTGCGCGGTAGCAACGATCCGAGGAAGGAGACCTGATGAAATACCGATCCGTGTTTCTCGTCGTGTTGCTGTCGGCTTTGAGCGCGGGTTCGGCCGCCGCACAGGAGACCGACGCGCAGTCGGCGGAGCGCTATTTCGACCGCCTGGACCAGAAGAAGCAGGGCTTCATCACGCTTGCCGACATGCAGCGCATCGAGGCCAAGGCGTTCAAGCGCACCGACGACAACAAGGACGGCGAGATCACGTTGTCCGAGTACAATTTCGGGATTCCGGACGATCGGCAGGACGTGATCGACCGCTTCACGCGCCGCTTCCGCCTCGCCGACGCCGACAGCAGCGGCCGGATCACCATGGATGAATACATGGCCTTCTGTGCCAAGGTGATCGACGCCGCCGATGCCAACAAGGACGGCCAAGTCACCAAGGACGAGTTCGTCGCGGCGTCGAGTGGCGGCGCGGCGGAGTGACAATGGCACGATCACCTTCCAGCGATAGAACAAGCGTTCTCTAGCGGGATTCGTCTTATTCCTTCATGGTCGTGCTCGGCACGACCATCCACGACTTTGCCTGCCGCAGCACAATCCTGCCCATGGAAACTCGTGGATGGTCGGACCAAGTCCGACCATGACGGTGTTGTGTATGAACTCCAGTCAGAACATCGCAGTCGCGCAGACGTCCTCCAAGCGCACTTCCATCACCCTGCTGGTCCTCGCCGAGATCGCGGGCATGAGCCTGTGGTTCGCGTCGGCGGCGATCCTGTCGGACATGGTGCGCGAGTCCGGCATGAGCACGGTGCGCCAGGCGATGCTCTCCAGCGGAGTGCAGCTCGGCTTCGTCGCCGGCGCGTTGGCGGTGGCGGCGAGCGGGCTTGCGGACCGGTTCGACCCGCGTCGGGTGTTCGCGACGACGGGCGTACTGGCCGCTCTGTGCAATCTTGCGCTGCTGATCGCGCCGGTCGGTGGCACAACCGCAATCCTGCTAAGGGTCTTGACCGGCATGTTGCTGGCCGGCGTCTATCCGGTCGGCATGAAGATCGCCGTCGGCTGGGGCACCAGGGATCGCGGGTTATTGGTCGGATTGCTGGTGGGCGCGCTGACAATCGGATCGGCGTTGCCGCATCTCGCCGCCTATTTCGGCGGCGCACACTGGCGCAGCGTGATCGCCGCAACATCGGTGCTGGCGTTCGCCGGCGGCCTGCTAGTCCTGCTGTGCGGACTGGGTCCGCACCATGCGCGCGCTCCACGGTTCAGCAGCCGCGCCATCGCGCTCGCCTGGGGCAGCCGGCGCATCCGGCTCACCTATCTCGGATACTTCGGGCATATGTGGGAGCTGTACGCCATGTGGGCGTGGATCGGCGTGGCAGCCGCCGCATCGTACGGGGCGCTGCTCGGCGAGGCCGAGGCGACCCGCCTGGCGAAGCTCACCGCATTCCTGGCGATTGCGCTCGGCGGACTCACCTGTGCGCCGGCGGGCTGGCTCGCCGACCGCATCGGCAAGGCGCAGGTCACCATCATCGCCATGGCGCTCAGCGGCTCCTCCGCCATTGCGACGGCGCTCAGTTTTGGCGGACCGATCTGGCTGACCTTCGTCCTGATCGTGATCTGGGGAATCTTCGTGATCCCGGATTCGGCGCAATTCTCCGCACTGGTCGCTGATGCCTCGCCGCCGGATCTTGCCGGCAGCGTCATGACCTTGCAGACCGCGCTCGGCTTCGCACTGACCGCCGTCACGGTCCAGGTGACCCCGATGCTGGCGCACGCCTTCGGCTGGCCTGCGATCCTTGCGAGCCTTGCGATCGGGCCTCTTGTCGGCATCGCCGCGATGGCGAGGCTGCTCAAAGGTTAGTTAGCTAGCGGTCGATCCGGCTGAGCAGGTCAGGAAGCTCGTCCATTCGCGCAAGCTGCCGAAACCGCGGTGCGCCGGATGGCGCCTCGGCATGCTCCGCCACCCAGGTGAGCTCGTGTGGAATGAATACGCCCCAGCTACCGGCCTCGATCGCCGGCACGATGTCCGATCGCAGCGAGTTGCCCACCATCATGCTGCGCTCCGCGCCATCGCCGTGCCGCGAGAACAGCCGCCGATAGGTGAGCGGCGACTTGTCGCTGACGATCTCGACCGCCTGGAACAGCTCGCCCAGACCGGAACGCGCCAGCTTCTGCTCCTGGTCCAGCAGGTCGCCCTTGGTGATGAGAATGATGCGGTAGCGCGCCGCCATGCGCTCCAGCGTTTCGACCACGCCGGGCAGGATCTCGATCGGATGCGCCGCCATGTCGCGGCCGAGGTCGATCAGCTCGCTTAAGACCGAAATCGGGACCTTGCCGTCCGTGACGTGGATGGCTGTCTCGATCATCGAAAGCACGAAACCCTTTCGGCCGAACCCGTAGAAATGCAGATTGCGTTTCTCCACCTCGAACAGCCGGTCCGACAGGTTCGCCACGTCGACATGATCGGCAAGCAGCTCTGCGAAGCGCGCTTCGGTCAAGCGGTAGGCGCGCTCCGAATGCCAGAGCGTGTCGTCCGCGTCGAACCCGATGGTCGAGATTTGCCCCATGGCGGCGCAGCCTAGTCCGGAGGCGTACGCCTTGGAAGCGGTGCCGGCCTCACGTGCGTTCGCGGTGGGCGGCTCCGATCTGATCAAAAAGACGCGCCTTGCGCCGAGCCGGCATGCGGCCGTCTCCCTCGCCCCGCCCGCCGTCCCATTTGTCTCGGAACGGCTGCATGGAGAAATCCCGGCTTTCAATCCGTTCGTCGCGAACTGTAACCCCTGAAACGCGCTGAATGCGTCGCCGGCTATATTGCATTGCCTATGCCCTGCTGCTCAATTGGCCGCCGATGCCATACCGGCCTGCGGTCCATGTTAACAACCCAGCCGGAACGGGGTTCCCAGGAAAATCCAGCGCCAAGATCCAGCGCCGGTCAGGACATGCGCGCTCGCCGCTTCTGCGCAGGCCGGTAACGCCACAGTTCGTGAATCCCGTCGCAGCGCAGGATATCGAATGCACTCTCGAAATCCCGCCCTGCGCTCGCGCCACCGTGCGGCACGATCAGGGGAGCGCCGCGCCGTTTCCCACTCTTTTGCCGCAAGAGCCTTCCCTCTTTGTATCCAGGATTGCCCATCAACGCTGGAGCGCGCTTGCCGTTCCATGTAGGCCCGCGCGGTTTGGCTCCCCTGTGAATGGCGCCACTGGCAAAGCTTCCTGCCATCCTGCGTGTTGCAGCCGTGGGAGAATGTGCGAATAAGTCGCAGTTGCACTTGGCTTCAGGGGCTTCTATCCTGCGCCGCGGAGCTTCGCTCAGTTGCCCGGGAGTCAGGCGATGGCCACCTTCACCCGCCGCTCGCTGCTGCTGTCCGCGGCCGGTCTTGCCGGCGCCGCGGCATGGCGGGCGTCGCCCGCCCACGCCGGCGATGGCGAAGTCAACATCTATTCGGCCCGGCACTATCCCTCCGATGAGCAGCTGTTCGCCCGCTTCACGGAGGAAACCGGGATCGCCGTCAACCAGATCAAGGGCACCGGCGAAGAGCTGATGGAGCGCATCAAGCTCGAGGGCGAGGAGTGCCCGTGCGACCTGTTCATCACGGTGGATGCCGGCAATCTCTGGCGCGCCCAGGACCAGGGCATCTATCAGCCGGTCCGCTCGGCGGAGCTGGAGAAGCACATTCCCGCGCATCTGCGCGAACGGTCGGGCCTGTGGTTCTCCTTCACCAAGCGCGCGCGGGTGGTTGTCTACGACACAAGCAAGGTGAAGGCGGAGGAGCTGTCCACCTACGAAAATCTCGCGGACCAGAAATGGAAAAAGCGCATTCTGATCCGATCCTCCAACAACATCTACAACCAGTCGCTGGTCGCCTCGCTGATCCACAATGACGGCGCCGACTCCGCGCAGGCCTGGTGCAATGGCATCGTCGCCAACATGGCGCGCGCGCCGAAGGGCGGCGACATCGACCAGATCAACGCCCTGGTCGCCGGGGAAGGCGACATCACGATCTCCAACACCTACTATTTCGCGCGCATGCTGTCCGGCGACGATGACGCGCTGAAGGCGAAGCTCGCCAGGTGCCGCGTGTTCTTCCCCAACCAGGGCGACCGCGGCACGCACGTCAACGTGTCAGGCGCCGGCATGGCTGTCCACGCGCCGAACCAGGACAACGCGGTCAAGTTCCTGGAATACATGATCTCGCAGGAGGCGCAGGCGATCTTCGCCGGCGCCAACTTCGAGTATCCGGTGCGCGATGGCGCGGAGCAGGCCGCGGTCATCGCCGCATGGGGCACCTTCAGGGAAGACGAGATCAACGTCGTCGAACTCGGCAAGAACAACGCCGCAGCCGTCATGATGATGGACCGCGCCGGCTGGGCGTAGGCTAGCGGGCGGCCAGCTCCGGCACGACCCCGTCTTCGCGATCGGCCGCGCCATCCGGCGCATTCTCCGGCGACAGCCATGCGCGCACGTTCTTCGGCAGGCGCTTGAGGCTGCGCTCGAATGCGGGGCGCTCGCTTTCGAACACCCGCCGCACATGCGCCTCGGTCACCTCCAGGAACGCCTGCTCGACCTGGGCGGCAAATTCCTCCTCGAACGCGCGGCGCAGCTTGCCGCGCTTGACCCCCGCCTTGACCAGCGCGCGCACGCTGGTGGCGAGCGCATCGCGCTGGAGGCGCGCGCCCATCAGCGCATAGACATCGTTCAGCAGCAGCGCCGCGATGTTCTGCGCCTTCTTCTCCGAGGAGTTCAGGAAGGCGACGATCGCCGGATCGATCTCGAACCCGACCAGCGCGCGCACCAGGTCGCGGACCAGGCTGTCCGCCGCGAGCGCGCGGAAACTGAGCAGCTTGACGCGCTTCCGGTCCCAGCGGCGGAAGAAGACGATGGACCGCTGCTGCAGGTGGAGTTGCCTGGTCAGCTCGCTCCTGACGGAATCGAAATGGAACGAGGCGCGGCCGGACTTCGCCAGCTCGCGGTACATCGAGCTTGCATAGCCGATGGCATCGCGCACCACGAAGACGTAGCGGACGTCGTTGAACAGGCGCTGCGTCGTCGCCGACCAGCGCGTGAACGCCTCCGGAAACTCGTGGAAAGAGGTCGCGAGCTCACTCGACAGCAGCACGGTCTTGCAGCCCTGTCCCGCTGCAGCCTCCACGACCTGCTCCAGGTAGCGCTCCACCCGGTCGTGGCGGCCGGCAAGGCAATCCGTCACCAGATCGGCATGCTGCACGTCGCTGAACTGCCCGTCGGCCGGGCCGCGCGGATAGAGGATGCCGGCGGCGGCCAGCGCCGATTCGCTGTGCCGGAGCGTGTGTTGCAGGCTCGTCGTGCCGGTCTTGTAGTGACCGCCGTGGAAAACCAGGGAAACCATGGAAACGCCAAAACCCCTCAATTCGGGGCGACATAGAGACCAGACGGGCGCGCTCCGTCAACCGGTGAAAACGCCGCGTCGCAGGCCCCATGGGAGGGCGTCAGACGAAGAACTTCAGTCCATTGATCACCTTATCGACGATCTTGCGCTCCGCATGGACGCCGATTCCGACCAGATCCAGGGCTTCCGTCGCCTGGGCGGTGACCGAGGCGCGATTGTCCACGTCGTTGCTGGTCTTGAACAAGGGCGCGGTATAGATGGCGACCCGCAGCGTGCGCGACAGCGCCCTCTGGTGCGTGCGGGCAAGATCGGCCACGTCGCCGCCATAGACGAACACCGGCTCGCGGATGAGCGGCGTGTAGTAGCGTCCGTTCGCGTCCCGATACGGCTCGCCCACGATCTCCGGGTAGGTTCCGGCCAGCCCGCCGGTCAGGAAGGCGGCGACATTGGCGACCTGCCAGGGCAGCAGGTCGCGGCGCAGGACAAGTGCGGTCTTTGTCGGATAGATCATGTCTGCAATAATGGGCGCCCCGGTCCTCCGGTCTTGAACGTTTGTGCAGATGCGATTGCGGGACTTTCTTCGGCAGGATGAACCATGCCCCGGTTTTCGCCGGCTGGCGGCGCGGTTTCACGGCCACGCCTATGATCCGCACCGACACGATTGCTACGCGATCGGCGTCACCCGGGCGGGCGTGCAGGCCTTCCACTATCGCGGCGCGGAGCGCGCCAGCAGCGCCGGCCAAACCATGGTGCTGCATCCCGACGAAGCGCATGACGGCCATGCGGCGGTCGCCGAGGGTTTCACCTACCAGATGATCTACGTCGACCCGGCGCTGGTATGCGCCGCACTGGGCGGGAACGCGCCGCCATTTGTCCGCGAAGCGGTGGCGCAGGATGACGAACTGGCCGCGATCATCGACGAGGCGTTCGAGGATTTTCCCCATGTGCCGGCGCCGATGGCGGTCGACGGCATGGTCGCGCGGCTCGCCGATGCGCTCGACCGGCGCAGCGATCGCCATCCCGCGCGAGGCAGCTCGCGCCACTCGCTGGCCGTGGCGGAGCGCGCGCGCCAGCTGCTCGAGGAAACCACCGATCCCGCGATCTCGTCGGCAGACCTGGAGCGCGCGACAGGCCTTGACCGCTATGCGCTGGCGCGGGCGTTCCGCGCCGCCTTCGGCAGTTCGCCCCATCGCTACCTGGTGGCGCGCCGCGTGGCACGCGCCCAGCGGCTCCTGGCGACAGGCGCGAGCCTGGCCGAGGCGGCGGCGGGCGCCGGCTTCGCCGACCAGAGTCATTTCACACGCCATTTCAAGGCCCACCTTGGCCTGACGCCTGGGCGCTACCTCGGCCTGCAGCGTGCCGCCTGATGCGTCGATCGACCCGAAGCACGGAGTGAACCATGCAATTGAAAGGCTCCTGTCATTGCGGCGCGGTGAAGTTCGAGGTGAAGGCCTACGCCCCCGCCCCCTACATGCGATGCTACTGCTCGATCTGCCGCAAAACCGCCGGCGGCGGCGGCTACGCCATCAATCTCGGCGCCAGCGCGAAGAGCCTGCGCGTGCGCGGCAGGAAGAACGTCACGAAATTCAACGCCCGGATCCACGGCAAGAGGAGCCCTGGCGAGCGGAGCTTCTGCAGCAAGTGCGGTACCGCCCTTTGGGTATGGGATCCGCGCTGGCCGGAGCTCCTTCATCCGTTCGCCAGCGCGATCGACAGCAAGCTGCCGTCGGCGCCGGAGCACGTGCACATCCTTCTGGATTCGAAAGCGGACTGGGTGCCGGTCGATGCAGGACCGGGGGATCAGCGGTTCGACGAGTACCCCGACCAGTCGCTGGAGGACTGGCACCGCGCGCACGGATTGCTGAAGAGGGCGTGACCGCAACGCGCGCACTGCGAAGGCAGTCCATCCGGTCCAAGCTTCGGCTCCATTTTGGCGTCCGACTTCCGGCACGTCGGATTCAACCCTTTGCACGCATTGGCAGGTGACCCACTGTCCTTCCTCCCGGCCTGTTCCGTGTGTTCAGGCCGCATTCAGCATCGACGTCCGGAACGATGCATGGCGGCGCAAGATTTCACGCGGCGCATACAGAGGAAATGCCTATGGGTCATGGCTTTCCAGCCCCATGCCGTGGATTTCCGGCCACGCCGTGCGCGCGCCCTGGAACACTCGTCTTTGCGCGCGGTTTGCTATCCAGAGTTCTCCCTCGAGCGACGTTTGGACCAGCGCCAGCACGTTCGCCGCGGGGCAGTGATCTGCTTCAGTGAGGCGGCCGACGGGCCGCACGGGCACCGGCTGCCAGCCCGCGGTGCCGCCCGTTGAAGCGCGGCGGGCAGGAGAAGGAGCCTCTTTCCATGTCCAGCCTGCGTAGAGCGCGCCATGCGGGATGCCTCGCCCTGCTTGTGGGCGTCGCCGCCTGCGCCGGCAGCGGAGAACCGTCCTATCCAACGCCCGACGATCCTGGGATCTACGCCATCACGGACGATGGTGGCCTGCTGCGCCTCGACGGCGATCCCGACTGGGAGGCGGAGACTTGGCCGGACCGGGCCGACCTGCCATCGGACGTGCAGTTCGTGATCAGCGATCCCGCGCTCGCCGGCAGGTCCGCCGGCAGCTCGGTCGAACTCTGGAAGCTCGCATGGGTGCGCAGCGAGATCAACGCGCAGAACCAGGCGATGCCGGTAAGCGGAAGCCAATGGGCCGTCGCGCCGATGGAATCCTTCAGCGTTCCCTTCCGGTATGAGTCCCCCGCGGGCGAGACCGACATCGTGCACATCGTTCCCACTGGGCCGCTGGAGCCGGGACGCTATAGCTTGCGCATCGTCAATCCTGGAGCCCGCGAGGGGCGCGTCGGCGTCAACTGGGACAGCGTCGACCAGCGGCAATATTCGGCGGCGAACTGCGTCGACCGCTACGAAGCCCAAAGCGTCTATCGTCCCTGCACCGGCGCGGTCGGTATGGCGGAGGGAGCAGTGCCGCCGGCCGGCGGCGGCGATGCCAGCGGCGTGACGCCCAGCGGCGGCCTCGGCAGCCTTTCGGCACCGCAGACTTTGCCGACGGTCGCCGCGGCTCCCGCTCCCGCGCCCGCGGCGATTCCGACGCCGGCGCAGCCGGCTCCAGTTGCGACCGGCGGAACGCTGCAAATCACGCTGGCTGATCCGGTGCGCCAGAATGACGGATTGGTGATCCAGGGCGTGGTCATCAACAACACCGATCAAATGCAGACGGTCCCCAGCATGCAGGGCAGCCTGGAGGACCAGGCCGGACAGGAAGTGCGACGCTGGGTGTTCCCGCCGCCGGTCGAGACGCTCGCGCCGGGTGCGCGCGCCAGCTTCAGGACCGAGGTCAATCCGCTGCCACCCGGCGCAGCGCGGGCGACGGTAGCGTTCATCGCGGCGCCATGAGCGGCTGCCGCATCCTTGAGGATTGCAGGCCGGCCCGTGGGTTCGGACGCAATCCTTGCCCGAAGCGGTACTGCGATCTCCGGATGATCGAGGCTCCCCCTGGAGATTGCGGTCCGCTTCGGGCACTCGATGCTCGCGACGGCCGGCTATCGGTCGCGAGCTCTGGCGGTGGAAGACGACGCCGGCGCGCAGACTTTCTACGCGAGACGGGTCCACAAAAAACCCCACCTACCCTCTCCACGCGACAATTGCCTACATTCGCCATCCCCCCGAGCGAGTTACGGCATGCGTCAGCGGGAGAGGGGATTTTTTTGTCGGGGCCTGGATTCGGCACTCGCCTGCCGCGAGGAAGCGTGCCTCAGGAGAGGGTGCGTGCGTGCGTGCGCGCACGCCCGGCATCTTGCCTTCCGGCTGCGATAGGGTTATGGTCCGCCCCTCTTTCAACGTCGAATCGCCGGGAGGCCTGCATGATTGGTATGTTTGTGCCGTACAGTCCCGGCTCGTCCGAGCACTAGGACACGCGACGCGCAGGCCGGTTCAGCACCGCCTGCCCTCTTGAACCCCTAAGCGATACCGGCAGCCGCGACCCGCCGCCTCCTCTGGCGTGCTTCGCGCTGTCCCCGTCCCTGCGTTTCGATTTGGAGCGGCTGCCGCATTCGCGGCGCCGGAAGATTCGATGAGTGCCCTCGACCGTTTGCGCGACCGCGCGGCCCCGTTCCGCGACGTGCTCGCCTTCAACTTCCGCCACTGGCGCCGGCAGAGGCGCGTGGTGGCGTTCATCGCCGTCGGCGTGATGCTGATGACGCTGGCCGACGTGCTGTTGCCGGTCTATGTCGGCCGGCTGATCGACGCGCTCGCGCCGGTCGCGCAGACCGGCGACGCTGCGGCGCGCGGTGCCGCCGTGCGCGAGGCCATCGCCGCGCTGGCCGCGATGGTCGGCCTCGGCGTGCTGATGCTGGTGACGCGGCATGCCGCCTTCGTCGCGGTCGTGCGCCTCACCCTGAAGCAGATGGTGGAGGTGGCGCGCGAGGCGTTCTGGAAAGTGCAGCGCTTCGCAGCCGAATGGCACGCCAACACCTTCGCTGGATCGATCGTGCGCAAGGTAACGCGCGGCATGTGGGCGATCGATATGCTCAACGACACGCTGCTGCTGGCGCTGCTGCCGTCCTTCGTGGTGCTGGTGGGATCGACCGCGCTGCTTGGCTATTACTGGCCGTTGATGGGCCTGGTCGTGACGGTGGGCGCGCTGGTCTTCATCGGCATGACGGCCTTTCTTTCCATCGGCTACATCGGGCCGGCGGCGCGGCTCTCCAACCAGTGGGACACCAAGACCGGCGGCGCGCTGGCCGACGCGGTGAGCTGCAACCCGGTGGTCAAGTCGTTCGGCGCGGAGCCGCGCGAGGATCTGCGGCTGCTGGGCGTGCTCGACAAATGGA
>DASSBF010000147.1:0-10939 GCA_035699005.1 Dongiaceae bacterium | reverse complement strand
CCACTTTCTTCTTCGCCCATGGCCTCGCCATGGAGACGGAGATGATGGTGGAGGGGCCGCGCAGCTTCCTCGACATGGCGCGGGTCGGCCTGCGCATCGTCCTGCCGGACGGGCCGGGCCATAACCGGCGCTGCAAGCCGGGGCTCTATGGCGGCGAGAGCTTCCTCACCGAGCCGCCGATCTCGGGCATACAATACTTCGTGCGCGCCGCGCGGGAGTTCGCTGCCATGATCGCGTGGTGCCGCGCGCAGGGGCCGGGGCGCATCTCGCTCGGCGGCATTTCGCTGGGCGCCTTGAGCGCGCAGGTCGCCGCCAGCCGCTGGCGCTATTGGCCGGCCGAGTGCAGGCCCGATGCCTTGTTCCTCATGACCTCGACCGCGCGGGTCAGCGCCCTGCCGCTGGAATCCTCGCTCGGCCACATGGCGGATATCGACAACGAGGTGCGGCGCAACGGCTGGACTGCGGAGCATTTCGCGGCCCTGGAATCCATCACCGATGCCGGGGCGGAGCCGCCGCTCGACCCGGCGAACATCGTGCTCATGGTCGGCAAGCGCGACGACGTGACGCCCGCCGCCGGCGGGCTTCTGCTGGCGAAAAGCTGGCGCATCCCGAAGGACAATCTCTTCCTGCGCGACCGCGGCCACTTCTCCGCCGCCATCGGCCTCGGCGTCGACCCGTCGCCCTACGCGCGCATGTTCGGCATCCTAAGCCGTTGAAGAACCGGACCAGTTGGCCCGGACAGGGCGCAAAGTGTAGGATGGTCGCGTCAATTCTTCCGCGGCTCGCCCGTCATCCCGGCCTTGAGCCGGGATCCATCGGCGAGGCAAGCGCCAGCGGATAAATGGAGTCCGGCTCGTTGGCCGGGGTGACGTCTTGGAATGAGAGAAGGGACGACCGGTCAAAGCACCATGAATTCGCTCGGTTTCAACAAGCGGCCGGAGGATACGCGCGTGGTCGTCGCCATGTCGGGCGGCGTCGACAGCACGGTCACGGCCGCCTTGCTGAAGCGCGAGGGTTACGACGTGGTCGGCATCACGCTGCAGCTCTACGACCACGGCCTGACGGTCGGCAAGAAGGGCGCCTGCTGCGCCGGCCAGGACATCTACGACGCGAGGCAGGCGGCCGACAAGATCGGCATCCCGCACTACGTGCTGGACTACGAGAGCCGCTTCTCCGATGCGGTGATGCAGGACTTCGCCGATTCGTATCTCGCCGGCGAGACGCCGATTCCCTGCGTGCGCTGCAACCAGCGGGTCAAGTTCCGCGACCTGCTGGCGCAGTCGCGCGAGCTGGGCGCCGAGGCGCTGGCGACCGGTCACTATGTGAAGCGCGTGGTCGGAGCGCGGGGGCCGGAGCTGCATCGGGGCGCGGATCCGCGGCGCGACCAGAGCTATTTCCTGTTCGCCACCACGCCGGAGCAGCTCGATTTCCTGCGCTTCCCGCTGGGCGACCTCCCGAAGACCGAGACGCGCGCCATCGCGGCGCAGCTCGAGCTGGCGGTGGCGGACAAGCCGGACAGCCAGGACATCTGCTTCGTGCCGACCGGGGGCTATGCCAAGGTCGTCGAGCGGCTGCGCCCCGGCGCGGCGGAGCCGGGCGAGCTGGTGCACATGGATGGCCGCGTGCTGGGCAAGCACGATGGCCTCATCAACTTCACCGTGGGACAGCGCAAGGGGCTCGGCCTGGGCGACCTCAACGAGAACGGACAGCCGCTCTATGTGGTGCGGCTGGAGCCGGAGACGCGCCGCGTGTTCGTCGGACCCAAGGCTGCGCTGGCGGCGGCGAGCGTCACGTTGCGCGACGTGAACTGGCTGGGCGCTGCGGATGAGGCGACGGAGAACGTGGCGGTCGAGGTGAAGCTGCGCTCGATGACGGAACCGAAGCCGGCGCTGCTCTCGCTGCTGCCCGGCGGGCACGCGCGCGTCGCGCTCGATGAGCCGCAGTTCGGCATCGCGCCCGGCCAGGCCTGCGTGTTCTATCAGGGCAGCCGCGTGGTCGGCGGCGGCTGGATCCGGCGCGAGAGCGCGGCGAAGGCAGCGTAGGGGGAACGCGATGGACCTGACCGAACTGACGGAAGAGCTGCGCAAGCGCGCGGGGCAGAACGTGAAGCTCGGCTACAAGGTGAAGTTCATCCTGGAGGATGGCGGGATCATCTTCTGGGACGGCACCGAGCATCCGCCCGCGATCGACAACGAGGACAAGCCCGACGCCACCACCACGATCCGGATCTCGCCGGAGAACCTCAAGAAGCTGGTGGATGGCGCGCTCGACCCCACGCTCGCCTATATGACCGGCAAGCTGAAGGTCGAGGGCAGCATGGGCGTGGCCCTCAAACTGACCTCCATGTTCGCGGATTAGCTCGGAAAATCAGAGGTTTGCGCTATCCTTGACGGGCCGGACGGCGGCCGCTATACGCTTGCCTCCGCATTCCGGCCGGCCTCCCAGGCCGGCCCTTCCGGTGGCGCCGTAGCTCAGCGGTAGAGCAGGGGAATCATAATCCCTTGGTCGGTGGTTCAAATCCGCCCGGCGCTACCAACCGCACCGCTCATGGCGAGACGCTGTCAGCTTTCGGTCGGTCTCGGCAGTCATTTCTCGAACAAGCCCCATCGCGAAACAGCCGATGCGCGCGCGTCCGCATTGGATCACGCACAAGCCGCGCGCGCTCATGTCCTTGTCACCGCCGTCGTGGAAACCGCCTTGTCGCGCCGCTGTTGGACGACCAGCCATACGCCGCGAAGTGAAGACCGCGCTTTGCAAAGGGCGAACGGGGCAAGAGTTCCCCGTTCCGCCCTGCGACGCTGAATTGGGGTTCGGCTTGGTCGGCATCGAAGCGATCGGCGAGAGCGGCGAGCGAGCCTCGTCGAGGGAGTGCGTTGAAGCAGCGGTTCGCCTACATCGATCGGACCAAGGGCTTGGCCATCCTGCTGGTGGTCATGGGCCATCTGGTCGCGCGCCGGTCGCCGCCGGGTCCGGACATCGAGTGGTACCTGCTGGTCAAGGAAGGCATCTACGCCTTCCACATGCCGCTGTTCATCGCGGTGAGCGGCATGGTGTACGGCCTCAGCTGGCGGCCTGGGGCGACGGTGCTGGAGGACCTGCGCGACGCGCGGCGGCGCGTGCTGCGGGTGCTGCCGGCCTACATCCTGATCGGGCTGCTGGTGTTCGCGGGCAAGCTGACGTTCCAGTCCTTCACGCCGGCCGTCGACAACCGCGTCCATGACGCGGCCGCGCTGCTGACGCTGCTGACCCAGCCGACCGCGAGCTATTGCTCGTTCCTGTGGTACGTCTACGCGCTGGCGATGCTGTATGTCGCGTTCCCGCCGGCATTCCGTGCGGTGCAGGGCCGTGTTCTCTGGCTGCTGCCGGTCACGATGGCGTTCTGGTGGCTGCCCACCAGTTCGTGGTTCGCATGGGACCTGCTTCAGGAGCTCAGCCTGTTCTTCGTCATCGGCGCGATCGCTGGCCGCCATCACGAGCAGACCCGCCGCTGGCTGGAGCGCCTGTGGGCGCCGGCTCTGATTGGCTTCGTCGCGCTCCTGCCGGTGGGGGCGCAGGACGATCCCATCGCGCGTTGGGCTGCCGCAGCCCTGTCGATCGCCGCGCTCCCCGGGCTGATGCAGGCGACCCAGCAATGGCGGCTCGGCCTGTTCGAAATCATGGGCCGCTACACGCTCATCATCTACCTCACCAACACCATTTTCATCGGCCTGGTGAAGGTGGCCTCGTTCCATCTCGGCGTGTGGAACACCACGCATTTCCCGCTGATCGCGGTCGTGATGACGGTGGTCGCCATCGGCGGCGGCATCGTGCTCAAGCGTCACCTGCTGCCGCTGGTGCCGGCGCTCGACCGCATCACAACCTGATCAAGGTGAAGCGTCGCGGAGGGACACCGGAACTCACCATCACCGCTTCTGCCTCAGCACCCAGCCCAGGATGACCGCAAACACCGCAGCAGCGATGCCGCCGGCCGCAAGCAGCGCGCCGCGCAGGTCCGGGGTTCCCGGCTGCGGCGATTCGGCATACACGGCCCAGGTGATCGCAACGAACAGGCCGAGAATGCCGAGCGCCAGCAGCGCGTTCCCGCTCCAGCGCCAGCGGCGGACGATGGCCTGATGCGGCGGCTCGGTCGCGGTGGGATCGTCACCGGCCGCGCGGCGGATCGCGCTGCGCAGCGACCACAGGCCGGCGATCAGCACCAGGGCAATGCCGACGACGACCACCGGCGCGGCGTAGAACACGGTCGCGGGGTCGACGGTCTTGGTCCTCAGATATTCCGAGAGGATGGGCAGCAGGCCGGCGTCGTAGAGCGCGTGGCACAGGACCGCCATCAGATAGCCGACGAGGATGAGATGCCAGTGCCGCCAGCCGCGCGCGGCGAAGCGCATCAGGAAGCCGCCGAAGATCATGGCGAGCAGCGTGTGGGTAAGCGTGGCGAGGAACCCGCGACCGAACGCGATCAGGACCGCGAAGTCCCCGAACGCGCTGGCATAGCCCTGGTTCTCCACGATCGCGAAGCCGATGGCGGCGAACAACGCGGCCTGGAACGCCTGCGCCGGCGTCACCCTCCGCCAGAACGGCGCCAGCGCCAGCAGCGCAGCCAGCGCCTTGGTCGCTTCCTCGGGCAGGCCGGCGCGCACGACCGCGAACGGCAAAGCGGCGGAGATGGAATTCAACCCGTCCAGGCCCGCCATACCGGGAGCCGCGAAATGACGCAGGATGAGGGCCAGCAGGAGCGTCGCCAGAATGCCCGCGAGGATGGCGCCCGCGGCCAGCTGCCAAGGCGCAGGGCGCGGAAAGAGATACTGGAACAAAAGGACGAACAACGCGGCGCACAGCAGGACTGCCAGCAGCGCCGGAAGAGGCGGAAAGGTCATGGACGAGGATCATCCATTTGTGGAGCCGTTGCGCCATGGGTAGCGGGAATTCGTCTCCAGAGCATTAACGCGCATCGCCGCACAATTGACAGCCCCGGGCCCCGGTCTCAGACTTGCGGCAGGAATGCCGTCGTCCACCCGGCTGCCTGAAACGGGGAAGGGTCATGCGCCAGCCGACGATCGGATTGATTGGGGCCTTGATTCTGTGCACGGGGCTTGGCGAAGAGGCGCCGGCCGCGCACGCCGACGGCTTCTACGTCAACCTGCATGGCGGGCCGCACTACCTGCTGGATGCTGACCTGTCGCGCGACCCGCATGGCGAGCCATTGGACGTCGGGCGGCTTCATTTCGACAATATCGGCGGGACGGCCGGAATTGCCGGGGGCTATGACTGGGACAATGGCCTCGCCCTCGAGACCGAGTTCGCCTATCGGCGCAATGGCCTCGACCACGACGTCTTCCGCGGCGATTCGACGGTTCTCGATGGCTCCTTGAGCTCGTACACGCTGCTGGCCAACGTCTATTACCGGCTCGATACAGGCACCGATCTCACGCCCTATATCGGCGGCGGGGTCGGCATCTCGCTGCTCGATCTCGACATGAAGCGCGGCGATGCCGGCCAGTTTCACGCGCTCGATACCGACACCCAGTTCGCCTATCAGGGCATCGCCGGCCTCGCCTATGCGCTCGCGCCGCATTGGAGCGTCGGGGTCGAGTACCGCTACTTCGGCACGCAGGATCCCAGCTTCATCGACCATGTCGACGGCGCGCGGATCTGGACCGAGACCGTCTATCACGCGCACGAGCTATTGTTCGGGGTCAGCTACAGCTTCGAGTGACACCGGCCCGGATGGGGGCATCATGCCCGCGATCTCGGCCGCCACCAGCTCCTGCAAATGCCACAGGTGCCGGTCATGGATGCCGTGCTCCGCAAGCTTCGTGATGGTCTGGTGGAGATACATCGCGCACGACCCGACATGGCCGGCTGCCCAGGCGAGCCGATGAACGACCTCCTCGATCGGCAGCTTCGCATGGACGCGGCCGCTCGGGCCAACATAGAAGGCGAGCGCCCGCACGCTTCCGACCGGCGTGCGCACAGTGATCCAGCGCATGCTGGGCACGTCCTCGAGATACCCGATCTCGCGATGCACCAGCCGGCGAAGCTGGTCGTGATGGTCGTTGTCCGGGAGCCGGTAGGCGATGCCCTCGCAGCAGCCGCCGCGCTCCAGCGCCATCATGAGGCCCGGCTGCTCCGGCGTGCCGCGCCAGGATCGCAACTCCAGGCAGAACGAGCGGTGCCACCCATAGGCGATCGCGCGCCGGTGCTCGATGGCGGTGAATTCCGGCTTCCAGATCAGCGAGCCATAGGCGAACAGCCACAGCGGATTGGGGCTGTGCTGCTTCAGGAGACCTTCGACCACGCCGTCATAATCCGCCTCGGCGATCCGCGTATAGGCCGGATCCGGTCCCGGATCGCGCTCCATCCGCTCGACCAGCGCAACCAGGTCCGCAGTCAGGGCTATGGCGCGAGCCGACCGCCGCATGACGGCTCTCGTCAGGCGCGCAGCGCGTTGGCTATTGCCGCGAAGGCCGCGAGCAGAAGATGGTCGGTCGCGTCTTCGAGCGGCAGCGGCTGCGAGGAAAGCTTCGCGATCACCATCTCGGCCTTCGGATCGATGTAGATCCACTGGCCATGGATGCCGATGGCGCAATAGGCGCCGCTGTCATTGCCGATCATGTACCACTGGCTGCGGTAGCGGCCGTTCGGCAGGAACCTCGCCGCGGTCTCGGTCGCCAGCCAGGCGCGCCGGTCGCCGTTCCGCAGGATGTCCTCGACCCACCAGCGCGGCACGATCTGCTGCCCGCCGGCGCGGCCATGGTTCCGCACCAGCTCGCCGAAGCGCGCAAGGTCGCGCAGGGTGGTGCAGATGCCGCCGGCGGAGCGCGCCGCGCCCGCCCGATCCACCGTCACATGCGCGTCGGCTTCGGCGCCGAGCGGGCGCCAGATCAGCTCGCCGAGCAGCCGCGCATAGGGCATGCCGCCGGCCCGCTCCAGGATCCAGCCCAACAGGTCGGAGTTGGGCGAGACATAGTGGAACGCGGCGCCGTGCGGATTGGCGTCCCGCCGCAGCGTGACGAGGAAGCTGTGCACGTCGCCGGCGAGGGCCGGATCGGTCACCGGGTTCCAGCCGGTCGCAGCGCGGTAGCGCGCGAAATCGCCGGTCGCAGCCAGATAATCCTCCACGAACGCGATACCGACCGTCATGTCGAGCACGTGCCGCACCGTGCAATCGCCATAGGCCGAGCCGGCGGCTTCGGGAATGTAGCGAATGACCGGTGCGTCCGGATCGAGCTGTCCGCGCTCCGCCAGGATGCCGGCAAGAATGCCAGTGATCGACTTGCTGACCGAGAAAACGATGTGCGGGTCGGCGGGGGTCAGCCCGTTGCCGTACCACTCGAACGCGACCGCGCCCTTGTGCAGCACCATGAATCCGTCGGTGCTCGTGTGCGGGAGCATGCGGTCGATCGTCCAGGACACGCCGCCGGGTGCGGCGAAGGCGACAGCGCCCAACGCGCGCGGCTTCTGCGACAGGCCCGAGGGATGAGCCGGATCGCGGGCGATCCGCGTGACCGGCAGGAGTTCCTGAACATGATGAAACGCCCAGCAGCTCCACGGTGCCTGCCGCCAGTTGGCCAGGGTAACGCCGGCCGCCTTGGATGCGCTGCTTTCTTCGTTCACGATCGAGTCACTCCCATGGTTTCGCGCTTCAGCCCGACGCCCACATAGTGATGCAACGGACTGGGATCGGCACGCAAGCTGTCCGGCTTCACAATTTCGCAACTCCGGCCGTTCTCGATGAACAGGACGCGGTCGGCGACCTTCAATGCCGCCTCCACGCGCTGCTCCACCAGAATGGTCGCAACCCCTTCCGCTTTCAGTCGCGCAATGGTGCCGAGGATGGCGGCGATCGCGCTCGGCATAAGCCCTTCGGTCGGCTCGTCCAGCAGCAACATCTTCGGCTCGATGCACAGCGCGCGGGCGGTCGCGAGCATCTGCTGCTCCCCGCCGCTCAGTGTGCCGGCGGGCTGGGGCAGGCGCTGCCGCAGCACGGGGAACAGGGCCAGTACGCGCTCCAGGGTCGGCGCGCCGCGGTTGCGCGTCATCAGGCCGATGCGCAGGTTCTCCTGGACCGTCAGTTCCGAGAACAGCCGCCGCCCTTGGGGGCAATAGCCGATGCCCTGCTTGGGCACGTCGGGGGCGGGGAGCGCGGTCAGGTCCGTCTCCTCCAGCATGACGCGGCCCGATCGCGGCCTGACCAACCCCATGATGGCCTTGAGCAGGGTGGTCTTGCCGGCGCCGTTGCGGCCCAGCAGGCACAACACCTCGCCGTGCCCGAGCTCCAGCGTGAAGTCGCGCAGCACCTGCACGTTGCCATAAAAGCAGTCGAGGCGCTCGACCCGCAGCATCACGCCTCCAGATAGGCGCGCTGGACGGCCGGATCGGCGGTGATCTCCGCCGGCGTCCCTTCCGCCAGGATGGCGCTGTTCTCCATCACCGTGATGCGCTGCGCCAGCTCCATCACCACATCCATGTTGTGCTCGATGAGCAGGATGGTCGCATCGGCGGCGATCTCGCGCACCAGACGGCAGAAGTTCGCAATTTCGGCTTCCGACAGACCCTGTGTCGGCTCATCCAGCACCAGCAGCCTCGGTTTGAGCGCCAGGCTCATCGCCACTTCGAGGAGCCGCTGATGGCCATAGGGAAGGGTGGCCGCGATCGCGTCGCTGCGCTCCTTCAGCTCCACGCGCTCCAGGGCCGCTGCGACGGCGGACGCAAGCGCGCGGCGATCGACGGAACGCCACGGCGCCTTGCCCGGCGTCAGTGCCCGCTGTGCCGCCAGCGCCACATTGTCGAAGCAGCTCAGGTTGCGGAACACGCTGGTGATCTGGAAGGTATAGACGATGCCGCGTGCCACGCGCTCCCACGGCGGCAGGCGGGTGATGTCCTCCCCGTCGAACAGGATGGCGCCTTCGCTCGGCGGCACGCGGCCGCAGATCATGCTGACCAAGGTGGTCTTGCCGGCGCCGTTCGGCCCGATGACGGCGCGGATCTCGCCCGCCGCCAACCGGAAATCCACCCCATCCACCGCCGTCAGGCCGCCAAACCGGCGGGACAGCGACCGGGTCTCGAGGAAATTCATGGCAGCCATGTGAGGCGCCTCTCGCGCAGGGTGCCGAGAATGCCCTTGGGGAAGAACAGGGTCAGCAGCACCAGGACGACGCCGACCACGATGCGATAGCTTTCCGTCACGTCGCTGGCCCATTCGACCAGATAGAACATCAGCAGCGCGCCGATCAGCGGCCCGAGCACGGTCCCGCTGCCGCCCAGCAGAACCCACAGCAGCGCATAGATCGAATATTCGATCGAGGCGAAGGTCGCGCCGACATAGCCGAACATCAGCGCATAGGCCGCCCCCGCCGCGCCCGCCAGCAGGCCCGAAAGCGCGAGCGCCAGCAGCTTGTAGTGGAAGGTGTGGTAGCCCAGCATCTTCACCCGGTCCTCGTTCTCGCGGATCGCGACGAGCACGCGCCCCACGCGCGAGCGGACCAGAACGAGGCAGAGGATCAGCGCGCCGGCGAGCAGGGCCAGTGCGAGATTGAAGCGGACGGTGGGGTTGACGAGGCTCAACCCGCCGATCTGGCGCGCCGCTTCGCGGAGCACGATGCCTTCGTCGCCGCGCGTCACGTCGTTGAAATAGAGGACCAGCAGATAGCAGGCCTGCGCGAACATCATGGTTACGATCATGAAAGAGACGCCGGCGGTGCGCAGCGCAATCAGCCCGACGGCCGTGGCAAGGGCAAGTCCCGCCGCCGTGCCAAGGACGAAGGCGCTGACCGGATCGATGCCGAAATAGTGCACGCCGAGGCCCGCGCCATAGAGTCCCGCCGCGAAGAACATCGCGTGGCCGAGGCTGAGCAGCCCGGTGTAGCCGATCAGGATGTTGTAGCCGATGCCGTAGGTCGCCAGCACCATGATGCTGGTGAAGTTGGTGTGGTGGTACGGCGGCAGCACGAATTGCAGCAGGAACAGGAGGGCGACCACCCCGCCATGGAGAACAAGTGTGCGGTGGTGCGATCCTTCCATCAGCGCGCCCTTGCCGCGAACAGGCCCTCCGGCCGGAACACCAGGACCAGCGCCACCAGCAGGGTCGCCAGGATCTTCGACAGGTTGGGCGCGAAGAAGACCGACATCATGCCGTCGCTGATGCCGATCACGAAGGCGGCGATGATCGCGCCGCGCAGGCTGCCCAGCCCGCCGATGATGACGACGATGAACGACAGCAGCAGCGGGTCGAGGCCCATCAGGTAGTAGGCCGGCTTGATCGGGACGATCAGCACGCCGGCGATCGCCGCCAGCATGGCGCCGAGCGCGAACACCGCGGCGTAGACCCTGGTGACCGGGATGCCGAAGGCTTGGGCGGTCTCGCTGTCGAACTGGGTCGCGCGCATCACGAGGCCGAGCTTCGTCCGCGCGATGCCGTACCAGGTTGCGAGCAGCAGCAGCGCTGAGATTCCGGCGACCACGAGCTTGTAGCCGGAATAGCCGAACCACGGAAGCTGGATGCGGAAATCGATCGGCGGTTCGACGGAGCGTGCTTCGGGACCGTAGAAGACGAGCACGAGCTGCTGGATGATGTAGAGCAGGCCGATGGTGGCGACGATGGTCGCCTCCGGCTGATAGTTGAACCGGCGCAGGATCAGCCGGTCGATCGCCAGCGCCACCCCGCCGACGATGATGGGGCTCACGATCGCCGCGACCAGGAAACCGAGCGCCGCGTTGCCGATGAGATGGGCGCAGGCCCACGCCAGCACCGCGCCAAGCATGAAGAATTCGCCATGCGCGACGTTCACGATCCGCATCACGCCGAACACCAGCGCAAGGCCGAGCGCCGTCAGCGCCAGCACGAACGCCGCCACGGTGCCTTCCATCAGGGCGAGGAGGAGATGGGGCCCGAGACTCATCGAGAGAATCTCCCTCCCCCAAGTTGGGGGAGGGTCGGGGT
>DASSBF010000146.1:0-28823 GCA_035699005.1 Dongiaceae bacterium | reverse complement strand
CGAGATCGCCAAGGAGACCGGCGCCGACGCGGTCGCCCACGGCGCGACCGGCAAGGGCAACGACCAGGTCCGGTTCGAGCTGACCTATTATTCACTCAACCCCGACATCAAGGTGATCGCGCCGTGGCGCGAGTGGGAGCTGACCAGCCGCACCAGGCTGATCGAGTTCGCGGAGAAGAACCAGATCCCGATCGCCAGGGACAAGCGCGGCGAAGCGCCGTTCTCGGTCGATGCCAACCTGCTGCACTCCTCGAGCGAGGGCAAGGCGCTGGAGGATCCCTGGCACGAGCCGGAGGAGTTCGTCTATCAGCGCACGATTTCGCCGGAGGCCGCGCCGGACAAGGCAACGTATGTCGAGATCGGGTTCGAGCAGGGCGACGCGGTCTCGATCGACGGCGAGGCGCTGTCGCCCGCCACCTTGCTGACCAAGCTCAACGCGCTCGGCAAGGCCAATGGCATCGGCCGCCTCGACCTGGTCGAGAACCGCTTCGTCGGCATGAAGTCGCGCGGGGTCTATGAGACGCCGGGCGGCACCATCCTGCACCACGCCCATCGCGGGATCGAGAGCATCACGCTCGACCGCGGCGCCGCGCACCTCAAGGACGAGGTCATGCCGCGCTACGCGGAGCTGATCTACAACGGCTTCTGGTTCAGCCCCGAGCGCGAGATGCTGCAGGCCCTGATCGACAAGAGCCAGCAGCATGTCGAAGGCACGGTCCGGATGAAGCTCTACAAGGGCAACGCCATCGTGGTCGGCCGCAAGTCGCCGAAGAGCCTCTACAGCCTCGCACACGTGACGTTCGAGGAGGACCAGGTCTATGACCAGCGCGACGCGGCTGGCTTCATCAAGCTCAACGCCCTGCGCCTCCGCCTGCTGAAGCGCGGCCGCGGCTAGATGGAGCGCTACCGCGGCATCGAGGAAGTGCCCTCGACGCGCGCGCGGCGCATGCACCGCTATTGGCTGGACAAGAAAGGCGCGCGCGCCATGCCGGCCCGCGCGGACATCGAGCCGGGCGAGATCAAGGACCTGCTGCCCAATGTCATCCTGACCCGGCTGGAATACGATCCGTTCCGCGTGCTCTACAAGCTGATCGGCACGCGCGCGGTCGAGAATGCCGGCATGGACTACAGCGGGCGCTATCTCGACGAGCTCGATTTCGTGTCGGAGTTCGGCACCGACTGGCCGGCCATCTATCGCGCGATCGCGGCGGACAAGTCGCCGATCTACGGCCTGTGCCAGATCAGGTTCACCGACGGCGTGGTCAAGCCCTATGTCTGCGCCATGTTCCCGCTGTCGAGCGACGGCGCGCGCGTCGACCAGGTGCTCGCGATCGAGGACCTGGAGCTCGACCTGCTCGAGGTCGAACGCCTGCCCGCCTCGGAAGTGGTGGAGAAGAAGGAGTAGCGGCCGCTTAGGCTGCCGGCTCGTCGTGGCCTACGCGCTCGGCTTTGCGGACCGCCCTGATCTTGCGGTAGGCGTCGTTGATCTGCGCGGCGCGGCGGGTCGCCATCTCCAGGAAATCGCCAGGCAGGCCGAGGGAATGCACGCGGTCGGGGTGCACGGCCGCCACCGCGCGGTGATAGGCGTCCTGCACTTCCGCGTCGCTGGCGGTCAGCGGAACGCCGAGCACGTCGTACGGGTCCTTGTGATCGATATGGCGCGCGACCTCGATCGGCGAGAGGCGCCGGATGATCTTCTTGGCGACGATGGTGAGCGACCCGTCCGGCCGCTCGAACGGCAGGAACGCGCGGTCGTCGTTCAGCGTGTCGATCACCCGCTCCGACGGATAGACGAACATGTAGACCAGCTCTTCGCCGTCGCCGGTATCGAGGCCGACGGCGATCTTGCGGCGGTTCTTCTTGTTGCGGTTCGAGTCGAGCAAAGGATCGGCCCTGCGTGAGATTTCCCCGCGCAAGCTTGGCGTTACATCCTTACGAAGTGGTAAAGCGGCGCAATGGCAGGAGATGCGACGCAGTCGCCATCTCTCCATCCGTCACCCCGGACAGCCGCGCAGCGGCGTGATCCGGGGTCCACGAGTCAGTCGCACGAGTGGCGGAGCGATAGCCCCCGGCTCAAGGCCGGGGTGACGGAGGAGTGCACGGTGAGAGTGGAGTGCCCTATTCCGGCACCTTCACCCCGCGCTGGCGGCAGGCGGCGATCAGGGTGTTGTTGAGCAGCAGGGCGATGGTCATCGGGCCGACGCCGCCGGGCACCGGCGTTATGGCGCCGGCCTTCGCATAGACCGACGCATAGTCCACATCGCCGACCAGCTTGCCCTTGCCGTCGCGTTCGATGCGGTTGATGCCGACATCGATGACGACCGCGCCATCCTTGATCCAGTCGCCCTTCACCATCTCCGGCTTGCCCACCGCGGCGATTACGATGTCGGCGCGGCGCACCTCGCCCGGCAGGTCGCGGGTCTTGGAATGCGCGATCGTCACCGTGCAGCTCTCGTTCAGCAGCAATTGCGCCATCGGCTTGCCGACGATGTTGGAGCGGCCGATCACCACCGCGTGCTTGCCGGCGAGGTCGCCCAGCCGGTCCTTCAGCAGCAGCAGGCAGCCGTAAGGCGTGCAGGGGACGAGGCCCTGCCCGCCGGTCGCGAGGCGCCCCGCGTTCACCACATGGAAGCCGTCGACATCCTTGTCGGGGTCGATCGCGTTGATGATGGCCTGCGGGTCGATCTGCTTGGGCACCGGCAACTGGCAGAGGATGCCGTTGACCTTCGGGTCCTTGTTCAGCTTGTCGATCAGGGCCAGCAGCTCGGCCTGGCTGGTGGTGGCGGGCAGCTTGTGCTCGAAGCTCGCCATGCCGGATTCCTTGGTCTGCTCGCCCTTGTTGCGCACATAGACCTTGCTGGCCGGATCCTCGCCCACCAGGACCACCGCCAAACCCGGCGTGAAGCCGTGCTGCGTCTGCAGCGCCTTCACCTGGCGCGCGATCTTCTCCCGCAGCTTCGCGGCGAAGGCCTTGCCGTCGATCGCCTTCGGGTCCGTCAATGTGCGGTCGGACATCTGTGCCTCATCATTCTGTTCGGGCGGCGAGCCAGCCCTGCAATCTCGCCAGCAATTCCTGCGGCGCGCCGCGAATCTCCACCAGCTTGCGCCGGCCGGTTGCGCCCGACACGACCGAAATGGCCGATTTTGCGACACCCCATTCCTCGGCGAGCAGGTCGATCACGGCGTCGTTCGCCTTGCCGTCCGCGGGTGCCGCGGTCACCGCGATCTTCAAGGCCCGACCTTGTCCCATGGGGCCGTTGTCCGGCTCGTCCGCCAGCCCGCCGAATTGGCTGTGTTTCGCCTTCGGCGTGACGCGCAGCCGCACCCGCACGCCGGCCGGGCTTGCGCGGAACGGCATGGCGCGCCTGGGCGGCCCCTACATCATCGCCGGGTAGAGCACGTATTCGATGATGAGGTTGCGCGCGAACTGCAGCAGCAGGATCAGCACGATCGGCGACAGGTCGAGGCCGCCGAGACTGGGCAGGAAGCGCCGGATCTTGCGCAGCACCGGCTCGCACAGCCGATAGGTGATCTGGCCGATCCCGTTCACCAGGGGATGGCGCGTGTTCACGACGTTGAAGGCGGTCAGCCAGCTCAGCACCACATGCACGATGAGCACGATCGTGTAGAGCCAGATGACTGTGTTGATCAGGTTGGCGATGGCCATCATGGGAGGGGTCGTGGTCCTCAAAGCGGGCGCCTTGCGCGCCCGCGGCTTCAATATGGTGCGAAAACCTAACCGCGCCAAGGTCTTGACGCAAGGGAGCCGGCGGCGCGCCACAGCCACCGCGGCCTGCCTCCTAACAGCTTGAAACAGCGGGCGTTCTGGCGTCCGCGCCGGAGCCGGCGGCGGCCCGGTTGTCCTTGACAGCGGCAGGCCCCGTCCGCATATTCCCGGCCGTTTCACCCGGCTCAGTGGGCCCGTAGCTCAGTTGGGAGAGCGCCTCGTTCGCAATGAGGAGGTCGTCAGTTCGATTCTGATCGGGTCCACCAGCACTCCCCGTTCTTCCACCGCATGCGCCATCCCGCTTGCAGGGTGCGGCTTCCGGTTGCAATCCTCTCCCCATGGACCTTGAGCAAACGAATTCCGCCATCCGCCACGCGAAGCGGCGCGGCAATCGCTCCCGTGACGGCGTCGAGATCCTGGCGCGCCTGATCGCGGAGGGCCGGCTCGGCCCCGACATCGGCGTCGCCTGCCGTGGCAAGGTGGACGGCGCCGGCGCGCAGGCGATGGCCAAAATCTCCGCCATGGCGGTGGCGAAATTCGCCGGCTGCCGCTACTTCCACGCGCCGTTCACCAGCATGTCGCACGCCGCGGGCGACCGTCAGGATTGGGCCGGGCGCTGGGAAGCCTTCCTCGATCTCGGCGCCGGCGAGCGCCCGGTGCCGGAGGATGCGGAGCCGGTTCCGCTGGCCGCAGCGGTGCAGGACCCTGCGCTCTATGCCGGCCGGCCGGTCGTCATCGTCGAACGCATGTTCCACCTGCCCGAAGCGGCCGGTTGGCGGATCCGCGACGGACTGCGCGACGCGCTGCGCGCCAAATACTGGGGCAGCCCGAAGGCGGCGATCCCCTCGCACCGCGCACCCGCCGGCCTCACCGCCGCCATCCACCTTCGGCGCGGCGACGTGAACCCGAGCAGCCACGCCGAGCGCTACGTCCGCAACGAGGTGGTGCTGCGCCACATCGCGCGCCTGCGCGAGGCGATCGTGCCGTTCGGCCGGCCGCTGACCATCAACCTCTATTCCGAGGGCGCTGCGGAGGATTTCCGCGCCTTCGCCGACGCCGGCTGCAACCTCCACATCGGCGCCGATACGTTCGAGACCTTCCACAACATGGTCACTGCGGACATCCTGATGAGCGCGACCAGCATGTTCAGCTATCTTGCCGGCCTGCTGTCGCGCGGAGTCGTGCTGGACCATCGCGGCCGCGCGCCCGAGCTTGCAAACTGGCTGCATCGCCGGCCGGACGGCAGCATTCCGGTCAAGCGCCTGCGCCGGGCGCTGCTGGAACGGGTGGGCTGGGTGGAGCAGGCCCGGTATCGCGTGCGGCTGTGGCGCCGGCGCTGGACTGAACGCCGTGCAGACACCTGAGGGCGCCGATGCACCGGCGAGTACCTATGGCGAGCGTGCCGCCGCCTTGGCGCGGCTGATCGCCGAGGGCCGGCTCGCTCCTCCGCTGGGCGTGACCTGCCGCGGCAGGAAGGGTGGCGCGGGCTCGCAGGCCATGGCCTTCATTTCGGCCATGGCGACGGCCCGTTTCATCGGGTGCCGCTACTTTCATTCGCCGTTCGGAACCGTCGCCCACGCCGAAGGCTCGCCGACGGAATGGGCGCAGCGCTGGGAGAGTTTCCTCAATCTTGGCGATGGCGAGCCGGCTGTTCCATCCGGCATGGAGCTGGTGCGGCTTTCCGATGTTCTCACAAATCCAACCTTTTATTCGGATCGTCCGATCGTCATCGCCGAGCGCCGGCTTCACGTGCCGAGCCCCGACGGAACGCGCATCACGGATGGACTCCGCAGCGAACTGCGGGCGAAATACTGGCGCGGACCGAAAGCATCGATTCCGCTGCATCGCGGATCGGATCGCGAGCTCACCGTTGCCCTTCACCTGCGGCGCGGTGACGTAAGCAGGGCGCAGAATGGTGAGCGCTATGTTCCGGACCAGCGCATGCTGCACCAGATCGCGCGGCTGAAGCGCGCACTCGCCCCGTTCGGCCGGCCGCTACGGTTCAATCTGTATTCCGAGGGAGAGCCCGCAGGCTTTCGCATCTTTGCCGAGGCGGGATGTGGCCTCTACATCTCCACCGACCCGTTCGAGACATTTCACAACATGGTGGCTGCGGACATCCTGGTCGGCGCCTACAGCATGTTCAGCTATGCCGCCGCGCTGCTGTCGGAGGGCATCGTGCTCGACCACCGCGTCCACGCCCCGGCGCATTCAGGCTGGATCAGCCGGCGAGGCGACGGCGACATCTCGATCAAGCGCCTGCGCCGCGCGCTGCTGGGCCGGATGGGCTGGCGCGAGCGCTGGGCCTGGCGGATCCGGCGCGTCCTGCAGCGGGGAACGGCAAGTGGCCGATAGCCGGCCCGAGGACCCCCGGCAGAATGCAGAGGCGCTGATCCGGCTGGCCGCCGACGGCAGGCTCGGCGCCGGGGTTTCGATCACCTGCCGCGGCAAGGACGATGGCGCCGGCGCGCAGGCCATCGCCGCCATTTCGGCCATGACCCTGGCGCGCCTGACCGGCTGCGCCTATCGCCATTCGCCCTTCACGACCATGTCCCACACCGGCGGCGACCGGGCCGAATGGGCGCAGAGCTGGGAGCGCTTCCTCAGCCTCGGGCACGACGAGAGCCCGGTGCCGCCGGATGCCGAGGTGGTGCCGCTCGCGGCGATGGTGCGCGATCCCGGCGCCTATGCCGGCCGGCCGATCGTGATCGCGGAGCCAGTCTATCGCATCGCGCGGAACCGTGCCTGGCCGGTCCACGAGCAGCTGCGCCCGATTCTGCGGGCGCGATACCGGCTCAATTCCAAGGCCGGGCTGCCGGTGCATGGCGGCGCGCCCCACGGCCTGACCGCGGCAGTGCACGTGCGGCGCGGCGATGTGACCGCGGACCACCCCTGGCGCTATGTCGCGGAGGACCCGATCCTGCGCTCGATCGAGCGTCTGCGTTCGGCGGTCGCCGCGATCGGCCGGCCGCTTCAGGTCGATCTCTATTCGGAAGGCGACCCGGCCGATTTCGCGGCCTTTGCGCGGGCCGGGTGCCGGCTCCACATCGGCACCGACGCCCAGGAGACGTTCCACAACATGGTCGTGGCCGACATCCTGGTGCGCGCGCCGGGGAATTTCAGCGAACTGGCCGGTTTGCTGTCGCAGGACATTGTGATCACGCCGTCGGTGCATTCCGCGCCGCTCTCCGGCACGTTGCGCCGGCGGGCCAACGGCGACTTTTCGATCAAGGGCCTGCAGCGCATGCTGCTTGCCAGGGCGGGCTGGATGGAGCGCGGGAAATTTCAGGCGCGGCGCTGGTGGCGCCGGCTGCTATCGTAGGACCATCCGGCGCCGATACGCCGCGCGATCGACAGGAGAGAGGCATGAGCTTCAAGGGCCAGACCGTGCTCATCACCGGCGCCGCCGGCAACCTGGGCCAGGCGGTGGCGGCCGCATTCGCGGCGGAGGGCGCCAGCCTCGCGCTGTTCGACCTAAACGACGCCGCGCTCGCCCAGGTGCCGGCGCAGGGCGCGGCCGACGTGCTGCGCCAGCGGGTCGACCTCTCCGACCCCGCCTCGATCGCGGCGGCGGTCGCGGCGGTCATGGCGCGCTTCGGCCGGATCGACGCACTGTGCAACCTCGCCGGCGGCTTCCGGATGGGCGACAAGACGTACGAGCTCACCGCCGAAAAATGGGGCTTCATGATGGAGCTGAACGCCGGCTCGGTCCTGCGCATGGCGCACGAAGTGGTGCCGCATATGCTGAAGGCGGGCGGCGGCAGGATCGTCAACATCGGCGCCTACTCCGCGCTTTCCGGCAAGGCGGAAATGGCGGCGTATATCGCCTCCAAGAGCGCCGTCATCCGCCTCACCGAATCCATGGCGGCGGAGCTGCGAGGCAGCAACATCAACGTCAATTGCGTACTGCCCAGCGTCATCGACACACCGCAGAACCGCGCCGCGATGCCCAAGGCCGATCCCGCCAAGTGGGTCGCGCCGGCGGCGCTGGCGGATGTGCTGGTATTCCTGTGTTCGCCCGCCGCACGCGCCATCCACGGCGCCGCGATCCCGGTGGTGGGGCTAAGCTGACCGATAGACGACCGGGAACCAGTCCTCGCGCAGGCGCTCGCCCGGCGTCATGTCGTGGCCGGGGAACGGCGGCGAGGTGCGGCCCGGCCGCGTCGCATAGACCGCATCGTCGCCGACAAAGCGCAGCGAAAAGGCGCGCCGCCGATCGGCCGCGAGATTGCCGCGCGCGCCATGCAGCGTGCGGTAGTGGAACGCCACCGCATCGCCCGGCTGCATCTGCCATTCCAGCACCCGGTAGCGCTCCGGCTCGGCATCGGGGTCGGGCACCGGGCTGTAGGCATCGCGGTCGGCATAAAAGCTCTCGTCGGACAGCCAGCGCACCGGCAGCACCAGCTTGGGCCAGCGGTGCGAGCCGGCGACGCAGCGCAGGGCCGCGTCCTTCACCGGGTCGACCGGCACCCAGAAGCTCACCGTCTGCTCGCCATCGACGAAATAGTACGGCGCGTCCTGGTGCCACGGCGTCGGCTTGGCGGTGCCCGGCTCCTTCACCAGCACGTGGTCGTGGAACAGCTGCGCGCTCTTGGATTGCATGAGCGCAGCCGCGGCCCCCGCGACCGGTGACTTCTGCACGACCTCCACGAACTCGGGGATGCGCTGCCAGTTGCAATAATCGTCGAAGAACCGCCCGCTCTCGCCCGGCTTCAGGTTTTCCGCCGCGTACGGCCCCGGCTCGCGCATGTTGCGCTCGATGCCGGCGCGGATCGTCTCCACCCAGTCCGCGAACAGGCCGGGAAGATAGACCGCGCCATCGGCCTCATAGGCTCGCACTTGTTCCGGTGAAACCGATGCTGACATGGCTCTGCTTCTCTGTCAGTCGCTTGCCGCATGCTGCCGAAGCGGATGCGCGGCCGCAAGAGCCGCGGCGCCGCTGCGACGATCCTGCTCAGTGCGGCTCACGCAGCGACGGGATGAGCATCGTGGCATAGTTCCAGCAGATCCGGCGCGCCCGCATCAGATCCTCCGCCGAGCAATCGGTGGCATTTTCCCAGAAGAAGCCGTCGATCATGGCGGCGATGCCGTCGACCGTGTCATCGACCTGGTCCGGCGGAACCAGCTGCTTCACCGCATAGCGAATGTTCGATACGACCCGCTCGCCGGTCAGGCGGAACAGGTGGAAAATCCGGCCGCCGGACATGGCGTTCACCAGGAACTGCACCCAGGCCTTGCGGGACGCGAGCGACAAATTGCCGGGCTGGAACGACCCCTCGATGATCGCGCGCAGGCGTTGGGCCGGCGTCGGATCGGCGGGCGCGAGCGCCATGATCTCGCCGCGATAGAAGTTGGAAAGCCGCCGCATCGTGGCCTCGAGCAATTCCTCCTTGCTGTCGAAATAGTGGTTCACCAGGGCCGTCGACATCCCCGCCTCGACCGCGATCTGGGACAGCGTCGCGCCGTGCAGTCCTTCCTTGGCGATCACCAGGATGGCCGCCTCCATCAATTCGTCCCGGCGCATGTCCTTGACCGAACGCTTCTTCCGAACCCCGGCCATGATTCTTCCTGCGACTTGTTTTGGATCGTCCTTGAATCATCGTTTAATATATTGATTTCAGAATCAAGATATCCTATGGATGGCCGAAAAGGCAATCGGGGGGCATGATGGGCGTTTCGAAGCTGCCGTTTGCGCGTTTGCCGACGCCAGTTTCGTCGAACCCCACTGGCGCCCCGCACGATCTCACCTAGGTTCACCGCCGGATCGATATCCCATGACGCAACGCGAGCTCCTCCGCGGCAAGGTCGACAATATCGAGCTGGCCTGGATTCCAGTCAGCGGCGGGCGGAAGCTGGCGGCGCGTTTCATCCTGCCCAAGGACGCAGCGAAGCACCCGGTTCCCTGCATCCTGGAATACCTGCCCTATCGCCGGCGCGACGGCACGCGCATGCGCGACGATGGCAAGCACGTCTGGTTCGCGGCCCACGGCTATGCCACGGCGCGGGTCGACATCGCCGGCACCGGCGATTCCGACGGGCTGGTCGAGGACGAGTATGTGAAGCGCGAGCAGGACGACGCGCTGGAAGTGATCGCCTGGCTTTCGAAGCAGCCCTGGTGCAGCGGCAATGTCGGGATGATCGGCATCTCCTGGGGCGGCTTCAATGGCTTGCAGATCGCGGCGCGACGGCCGCCAGCCCTCAAGGCCATCGTCACCACCTGCTCCAGCGACGATCGCTACGCCCGCGATGCGCACTATCTTGGCGGCTGCGTGATCGACGACAACTTCTCCTGGGGCGCCTCGTTCTTCAACTACGGCGGCCTGCCGCCCGATCCGGAGATGGTGGGCAGGCGCTGGCGCGAGATGTGGAAGCACCGCATCGACAACCTGCCCCTGTTCCCCGCCGAGTGGCTGAAGCACCAGCGCCGCGATGCGTTCTGGAAGCACGGGTCGGTGTGCGAGGATTACGACGCGATCCAGTGCGCGGTGCTGGCGGTCGGCGGCTGGCTCGACGGCTACACGCCGACCATCATCAACCTGGTCGAGAACCTGATGGCGCCGTGCAAGGGGCTGATCGGCCCGTGGGGCCACAAGGAGCCGCACCAAGGTGTACCTGGCCCCGCCATCGATTTCCTGCGCGAATGCAAGCGCTGGTGGGACAGATGGCTGAAGGGGATCGAGACCGGGGTCGAAAAGGATCCCGACATCCGGCTCTACCTGATGGACTACGCGAAGCCGGCGCCACATTTCCTGGAGCGCAAGGGCCGGTGGCTCGGCTTCAAGGACTGGCCCTCGCGCAAGATCAGGACCAAGCCGATGTACCTGTCCGGCCGCAGCCTGACGGAACGCAAGCCGCGCGCCAGGAGCGAGCGGCTGACCGTGCATTCGCCGCAGACCACCGGCATGAAAGCGCAGGAATGGTGCCCCTATGGCCAGGGCCGCATCGCGGCCGAGGGCGCGACCGACCAGCGCGAGGATGACAGCGGCTCGCTCTGCTTCGACACCGCGCCCATGAAGGCGCCGCTCAACATCGTCGGCAACGGCTTCGCGCGGCTGCGCATCGCCGCCGACCGGAAGCAGGCGCTGGTGGCAGTGCGCCTCAACGACGTGGCGCCGGACGGCAGCTCGGCCATGGTCACGTTCGGCATCCTGAACCTCGCGCACCGCAAGAGCCATGAGCATCCTGAGCCGCTGAAGCCCGGCAAGTTCTATGACGTCGCGGTGCCGCTGAAGTCCGTCGCCCAGGTCATCCCGAAGGGCCACCGCCTGCGCCTTGCGATCTCCTCCACCTATTGGCCAATGGTGTGGCCCTCGCCGGAGGATGTGACGCTGACCGTCGATGCCGCGAAGTCGCGCCTCGACCTGCCGATGCTCGCGTCGTTCGCCGGGCTGGGCGGCGTCAAGTTCGGCCCGCCGGATTTCGCGCCGACAAGCCCGACCACCGATTTCGAACCGGAGGTCGAGACCCGCCGGATCATGCAGGAGATCGAGAGCGAGACCGTCAGCTTCCTGATCAAGAGCGACGACGGGCGCTATGTGCTCGACGAGATCGGGACGGAACAGACCTCGACCCGCACCAAGACCTACCGCATCCAGCGCGACGACCCCGCGTCCTGCTTCTGCTCGGTGCAGAGCACCCAGAGCTACAAGCGCGGCGACTGGGATGCCAGGGTTGAAAGCGAAGCGGCCATCTCGTGCGATGCGACCCACTTTCACATGACCGGCTGGATCAAGGCGTACGATCACGGCAAGATATTCGCCACCCGCGAGTACAGGGAACGGATCAAGCGCGATTGCATGTAGGAGCCGGAAGCGATCCGGAGCAGAATGCCATCGCTGGACGTGAGCAACCAAACAGGGACAGGGATAGGGAGGCTTTCCATGAACATGCACATGAATCGACGGGCGTTCCTGATGGCCAGTTCGGGCGCGCTGACCGTTCCCATGCTGACCTTCGGCTCGAAGCTCGCGTTCGCAGCGGGCGACGAGCTGATCGTGCGGGTCGACACCGACATCGGCAATCTCGATCCGGCCAACCGCGTCGGCTCGGTCGAGGACAACATCATCATCGCAGTCTGCCAGAACCTGGCTCGCTTCAAGCCCGGCTCGCTGGAATGGGAGCCGGACGCCGCCAAGACCATCACGCAGGTGAGCGAGACCGAGATCGATTTCGAGCTCCATCCCGGCCAGATGTTCCACGGCGGCTATGGCGAAATGACGGCGGACGATGTGAAGTTCTCGTTCGAGCGCTTCAACGCGCCGGGCGATGCCGGCAAGAAGGCGGCCTATGCCGATGATTGGGGCGCGCTCGACCACGTCGAGGTGACCGGCAAATATACCGGCAAGCTGCTGTTCAAGCATCCCGCGCCAGCAATCTGGGTCATCGGGATTCCCGACGGTTCCGGCGGCATCATTTCCAAGAAGGCGGTGACGGAACTCGGCGAGAAGTTCAACACGACCCTCATCGGCACCGGCCCCTATATGTTCAAGGAATGGAAGCCGAACGACCATTTCACCCTCGAGAAGAACCCCGACTACAAGGGCACGGACAAGGTCCACTTCCAGCGCATCGTCGGCAAGCCGATCGCGGAGTGGAAGACCGCGTTGCTCGGATTCCAGGCGAAGGAGATCGCCTTCACCGAGATCGAGTCGACGGCGGTTGGGCAGGTAGAGGGCGATCCCGACGCCAATGTCATCAAGATGGAGGCGATCGACTACACCTGGATCGGCATCAACGTGGAAAAGCCGCCGTTCGACAATCTCAAGGTGCGGCAGGCGATCCGCTACGGCATCGACGTCGATGCCATCATCGCCGGCGCCTATGGCGGCACGGTCGAGCGGGCGAAGACTCTGCTCGCGCCCGGCCTGCTCGGCCACTGGGCCGACGCGCCGCTCTACCCTCACGATCCCGAGAAGGCGAAGGCGCTCCTGGCCGAAGCAGGCAAGACCAGCTTCGACTGCACGCTGACCTGCCTCAGCGACGCGCAATACCAGGCGATCGCCGCGGTCGTGCAGGCGAACCTCGCGGAGATCGGCATCAACGTGAAGATCAACGCCCTCGACGGCGCCGCCTATTGGGGCATGGGCGAGGACGACAAGAGCAAGGATCTCGAGCTCACCATCATCCCCTACTCCTCGAAGTTCGACCCCAGCTTCCAGACCCAGTGGTTCGTGTCGGACCAGGTCGGGGTGTGGAACTGGCAGCGCTGGAAGAGCCCCGAGTTCGACAAGCTGAACAAGGAGGCTTCCTCCATCACCGATCCCGACAAGCGCGCGGCGCTCTACATCCAGATGCAGAAGCTGCTGGATGAATCGGCTTCCTGCATCTGGATCACCCACGGCGTCCACGATTTCGCCAGTGCCAAGTGGCTGTCCCCATCGATCCTGCCCAACGGCTCCAACTGGCAATACCGCTACTTCAAGGAGGCGTAGGGCGCACAAGCCGTGCACCAATTCTACCGCAGAACAATCCCCTTCCCCCCTTGTGGGGGAAGGATGCGGAGCCTTGGTGAGCGGAGCGAACCCAGGCGAAGCTGGATGGGGGGCAGCGCGGCGCCAGCGGACGAATGTCCGCATTCGCGGACGGCCACGCGCGCTCACAAGAGCGCAAAACGTCGAGGCCGCAGCGCTGCTTCACCCCGCATCCCAACCTTCCCCCGCCCTGCGGACGAATGTCCGCATTCGCGGACGGGCGGGGAAAGGAGCGCATCGAGCTCGGGGCGACATCTCGCTTCATGTCCTCCGGCCTAGCCAGCTTCATCCTGCGCCGGCTGGCGGCGGCGGTGCTGACGCTGGCCGGGGCGCTGCTGTTCCTGTTCGTCATCATCCAGTTCGTGCCAGGCGACCTGGCGAGCGTCCTGCTGGGGCCGCGCGCGACGCCCGAATTGCGCGCGGACTTCGCCCAGCGCATGGGGCTCGACCGTCCGCTCCACGAACAGCTCGCCCTGTTCTTCGGCAACGCGCTGCGCGGCGACCTTGGCGACGACATCATCACCCACCGGCCGATCCTGGACATCGTGCTGGAGGCGCTGCCCAACACACTTCAGCTCGCCGGCGCGGCCCTGCTCCTCGCCATGATCTTCGGCGTCGCGCTCGGCTGCATCGCGGCGCTGAAGCCGGGATCGGCGCTGGACACCTTCCTGGGCGTCACCTCGGTCGCCTTCATCACCACACCGTCGTTCGTGGTCGCGATCTTCCTGCTGCTGATCTTCTCGCTGCAGCTCCATTGGCTGCCGGTCACCGGCGCGGGCGAATCTGGCGACCCGCTGGATCGCCTGGCGCACCTCATCCTGCCCGCGTCCGCCTTGGCGATCGGCTGGGTCGGCTATCTCGCGCGCCTGATCCGCGCCTCGCTGCTGGAGGTGCTGGCGGAGCAGCACGTGCGCATGATGCGCGCCTATGGCGTGCCGGAGGTGCGGATCGTGCGCCACTTCGCCTTGCGCCTCGCGCTGGTGCCCATGGTCGCGGTCATGGGCCTCGGGATCGGCGACATGATCAGCAACGCGGTGTTCGTCGAGTTCGTGTTCGCCCGCCCCGGCATCGGCACCATGATCTACAACGCGATCCGGATCCGGAACTTCCCGATCGTGCAGGCCGGCATCCTGTTCACCGTCCTCACCTACGTCTCCGCCAACCTGCTGGTCGACTTCCTCAACGCGCTGCTCGATCCGCGCATCGCGCGCAGCCTGAAGCAGGCGGCGTGATGAGCGGCTTCGGCGCGATCCTTTCCGACATCTGGCGCAGCACCACCGGCCGCATCGGCCTGGTGCTGGTGATCGCGATCCTGCTGCTCGCCATCCTGGGCCCAGTGTTGTCCGTCGATCCCAACAAGATCGCGGTGCAGGACCGCTTCCAGGTGCCGAGCCTCACGCATCCGCTCGGCACCGACAATCTCGGCCGCGACCTGTTCGCGCGCACGGCGCAGGGCACGCGCGCGGCACTCGTCATTTCGCTCCTGGTGGTCGCCGCCTCGCTGGTCGCTGGCTCCATCCTCGGCATCGCGGCCGGGATGGCGGGCGGCGTGGTCGACCGGGGCGTCATCATCGTGTTCGACATCATCAGCTCGTACCCGCCGGTGATCCTGGCGATGGGGCTGATCGCGCTCTATGGCACCGGGTTCGGCAACCTGCTGCTGGTCGTCACCATCCTGTTCATCCCGCAGTTCGGCCGCATGGCGCGGGCGCAGACCCTGTCGTTGCGCCACCAGCCGTTCATCGACGCGGAGCGCATCCTCGGCCTCCCGACCCGCAAGCTTATCCTGCGCCACCTCATGCCCAACGTGGTGGGGCCGCTGATCGTGCTGGCCAGCATGAACATTCCGGTGGTGATCACGATCGAGGCCGGCCTCTCCTATCTCGGGATCGGCGTGCAGCCGCCGCAGGCCAGCCTCGGCTCGCTCATCAAGGACGGCTACATCTACCTGAACCAGTCGTGGTGGCCGACCATCGGCTCGGCGGTCACCCTGGCGCTGACGACCCTCGGCTCGACCCTGTTCGGCGAGGCCTTGCGCGACGCCGCCGACCCCAAGCTGAAGGGCCACGGCCGATGAGCGGGGCCGCGATCGCCGGCCTCGGCGTCGATTTCGCGGCCAAGGCCGGCATCCATCACGCCGTGCGCAACGTGAACCTCGCCGCCGAGCCTGGCCGCATCCTGGGCCTGGTCGGCGAATCCGGCAGCGGCAAATCGACGGTCGCGCTCGCCCTGATGGGGCTGCTCGCCGCCAACGCGCGCGTGTCATCGGGAACGCTGCAGCTGGGCGCGGACCGGTTCGACCTGACGCAGCCGGAGGCGACGGCCTCGTTGCGTGGCAGGCGCATGGCGATGATCTTCCAGGACCCGTTCGCCTCGCTCAACCCGGTGTTCCCGGTCCGCGCGCACCTGAACGAGGTCTTGCAGCGCCGCGCGCCGGAGCTGGCGGGCGAAGCGAAGCGGCAGGCTGCATTGGATGCGCTGGCCGCCGTCGGCATCGACCGGCCGGAGCTGCGCCTGACGCAATATCCGCATGAGCTCTCCGGCGGCATGCGCCAGCGCGTCGCCATCGCGATGGCGCTGCTGGCACGCCCGGACCTGCTGATCGCCGACGAGCCGACCACCGCGCTCGACGCGACGGTCGAGGCCCAGGTGATGAAGGAGGTCTGCGCGCTGCGCGACCGCATCGGCTGCTCCATCCTGCTCATCACCCATTCGCTGGGGCTGGTGGCGGAATATTGCGACGACATCGCCGTGATGTATGCCGGCGAGCTGGTGGAGCAGGGCACCGTCGCGGAGGTCGCGTCCGACCCCGGCCATCCCTACACCCGGGCCCTGCTGGCCTGCGAGGTGACGATCGACGCGCCGCGATCCCCCGATGCGCGGCAAAGCCGCTTTCGCATGATCCCCGGCGACCTGCCCGACCCGCTGAATCCGCCGTCGGGCTGCATCTACCGCACGCGCTGCGACATCGCCATCGCCGAGTGCGCGAAGATCGTCCCGCCGCCGATCCAGGTCAGAAAGGGCTCCGGCCAGTGGGCACGCTGCATCCGGGTGGAGGCGCGATGAATTCCGCCATCTCCGTCCGCGATGCGAAGCTCCGCTTCGGGCAGACCCAGGCACTCGACGGCGTCACGCTGGACATCGCGCCGCGCGACTGCTTCGGACTGGTGGGCGAGAGCGGCTCCGGCAAGACCACGCTCATGCGCGCGATCCTCGGCCTCGAGACCCTATCGTCAGGCGAAATTGCCTTGTTCGGCGCGCCACTCGGCAAAGGCGGCATCCGGCAGCGCGCGCGCCTGGTGCAGGCGATCTTCCAGGATCCGGCGGCATCCCTGTCGCCGCGCCGGCGCATCGGGCAGTTGCTCGACGAAGTCGGCGAAGTGCTGGGCGAAACACGCGCCGAGATCCGCACCCGCCAGCAGGCTTTGTTCCGGCGCCTCGGCCTGCCCGCCGGGACCGCCGACAAGTATCCCTATCAGATCAGCGGCGGGCAGGCGCGCCGGGTCGCGGTCGCCCGCGCGTTGCTGATGCGCCCGCGCATCCTGATCGCCGACGAACCGACCGCCGGCCTCGACGTCTCGGTGCAGGGCGACCTCCTGAACCTGCTGCAGGAGCTGCGGGCGGACAATGACCTGACCCTGGTGGTCGTCAGCCACAACCTCGCCGTCGTGCGCCTGATCGCGGATTCGGCCGCCGTCATGCATCGCGGAAAGATCGTCGAGCAGGGCCCGGCCGCGCAGGTGTTCGATGCGCCGCAAGCCGACTACACGCAGCGCCTGCTCGCCTCCTGGCCGCGGCTGCGCGCGGCCTCAGCGTGACGGGCCGAAGCGGCCCGCCCAGAAGCACACGATCGCCAGCACCTGAACCCCTGCCGCCGCCGCGAAGAACGACGTGACGCTCGACCCGCCCTGCGGCCCGAAGGCCAGGATCGCGCCAAAGATGGCGGGCGCGAACGCATAGACTGCCTGCGCCACCGCCACGATCAGCGAGATCACCCGCTGCACTTCGTCCCTGGCGAACTCGACCTGGGCGATCAGCGGCGGCAGCGAGGTGGCGTTGCCGATGCCCGATCCGAACAGCACGATCGCGAGCAGCAGCAGCGGGACGCTCCGGCCGGCCAGCATGAACAGCAGCGACCCGGCGATCTGCACCGCATAGCTGGCGCAGGCGATCAGCCGCCGGTCCGCGCCGCGCGGCATCAGCCAGCCGACCAGGGTCCGCCCGCCGATCGCGCAGGCGGTGGCAAGGCCCATCGCCAGCCCGGCTTCCTGCGCGCCGAACGCCGGCACCAGCAAAGAGAACAGGTGCGCCACCAGGCCGATCTGCGCGAACAGGCCGAGCGCCATGCCGGCCGCAAGCGTGCGGAACTTCCAGTCGCGCCACAGCAGCGCGCCCGGCAGCGGCCGCGCGGCCTGCGATGTCGCCGGCGCGGCGGTCCGTTGCGGCGCGTCGCCGTCCGGCTGCAATCCCATCTGCTGCGGTGTGCGCGAAAAAAGCGTGGCGGCGAGGGTCCCGGTCGTGACCGCCATGGCGAGGCCGACCAAAGCGGCCGCCATCGGGAATCCCAGCCGCTCGATGGCCGCCACCCACAGCGGCGAGAAGATCACGCCGCCGATGCTGGCGCCGTTGTAGGCGGCGGCCAGCGCGGCCGGCCGCGCGAGCACGAACCACGGCGCGACGATGCCGTTGACCGCCGCCGCACCCATCGCGACCCAGCCGGCGCCGCTGAGCAGGCTCGCCGCGAACAATTGCCACGGCGCTGAAGCAACCGACCAGCCGAGGATTCCGAGCGCCAGAACCACGGAACCGAGCGCGGTCACCGCCGGCAGACCGTATCGACAATAGAGCGCCGGCAGGTTCGCGACCACGATCGCGCCGGCCACGAAATGCACCGTCACCGCGGCGGAGACCAGCGGCAGCGGCCAGCCGCGCGCCTCCCGCACGGCATGCAGGAACACCGGCGGCCCGTAGAATCCGACGCCCCAGCCAAACACCGCCAGCACGAAGGCCCCGGCAACGACACGCCAACCGTAGAAAATCCGCGCGCTCTGATCGACGATCATGGCCGGAATGTACCTGTCTGATGGAAGGAGATGGCCGGCAACCCCGACTGCCTTGATGATCGACGTACCGAAGCGGTGAAATCTCCGCAACGCGAGACGCTTTGGCACGCGCCGAACCATCCGCCCCGCGATCACGCCGCAAGGTCCCGATCTGACAGATTGCCGATCACTTCATTTGGGCTGCACCGTGCTGTCGACCATAATCCGGGCCAGCCGACTGGTCGTGGATCGACGCTGAGCTTTGGGACTGCTTCAGCGAGGAAGGCCTGCCCACCCGGGTTGCCGCTCAGGCAGCTTCGCGGGTTGTCGGACGAGCAGATTCGTGACCGCTGGGTCTACGATCCCAGTATTTAACCGGGGCGGAGCTGTTCGCCGATGCGTTCCCGCATTAACGCTCGGGCATCAGCCCCTGGCGCAAGCGGATCGCGGGGAAGCTCGACGCCGCTCTTGGCCGAGTCTCTGCGGGTGACTTAGGCGGACGGCGCGCTGAAGCCCCAGGGCTTCTTCTTCGGTGTCGACAGCGGGAAAACCTGACCTCCGGTCGCTTCGCCTCCGTCGGACCTCAATCTACCATGGTTGGACAGGCGGCCAACCTTTGTGCAACTACCTGTATGTCCATCTGCAAACGTCCGAATCATCTCTAGGAGCGATCGGTACATGTCACATACGCCACTCGTCGCCATGCTGGTGGCGGGTCTGGGACTTGCCTTTCTTCTGGGCGTCGTGGCCAACAAGCTGCGGTTGTCGCCGCTGGTCGGCTATCTGGTTGCGGGCATCCTGATAGGCCCCTTCACGCCTGGCTTCGTCGCAGACCAGGCCTTGGCGCGTCAGCTTGCCGAAGTCGGCGTGATCCTGCTGATGTTTGGATCGGGTCTGCATTTTTCGTTGGTCGATCTGCTCTCGGTCAAAAAGATCGCAGTCCCTGGCGCTTTGGCCCAGATCGCCATTGTGACGTTGCTTGGCTTGACGACGGCATATGCTGTCGGTTGGCCTCTCGGCGCAGGAATTATTTTCGGACTTGCGCTTTCAATCGCCAGCACGGTGGTGGTGGTGCGGACATTGCACGACAAGCACGAGCTCCGATCCGAGATTGGGCGAATCGCTGTCGGCTGGCTGATTGTCCAGGATCTTGCAACGATACTTGCCCTCGTTCTTCTGCCGGCCTTCTCGGAAGTCCTGGGAGGAGACGACAATACGGTCGAAACCGCCACGACCGGAACCTTCGCCTTTCTGCAACCGCATACATTGATGGGAATGCTCGGCGTAACGGTTGCCAAACTCTTCGCGTTCTTTGCGCTCATGATCCTGGCCGGGCGACGGATCATCCCGTGGATCCTCCACTACGTGGCGCATACTGGATCGCGCGAGCTGTTCCGTCTCGCGGTGCTGGCGATGGCACTCGGTGTTGCTTTCGGAGCAGCGGAGCTTTTCGGGGTCTCGTTCGCGCTCGGGGCTTTCTTTGCGGGCATGATCCTGGCCGAATCTCAACTGAGTCAAAGCGCGGCGCAGGAGACCTTGCCGCTCCGCGACGCGTTTGCCGTGCTGTTCTTTGTCTCTGTAGGCATGCTGTTCGATCCGGCGGTCGTCCTTCGGCAACCGCTCCTGGTCGTAATGACGCTGCTGATCATCGTGGCTGGCAATACGGCCGTCATCTTTGCGATCAGTCGACTGTATCGCACGTCATTGCGGAGTTCCCTTGCGCTCGCGCTGACGCTGTCTCAGATCGGCGAATTCTCGTTCATCCTCGCAGGACTGGGGATCGCACTCAATCTGCTCCCGGAAGTCGGTCGCGACGTCATTCTGGCAGGCGCCATGCTGTCAATTCTGCTCAACCCCCTTTTGATGTCAGCGGCGGATCGGTTTCTTCCTGCGTTGCTCGCGACTCGAGGTCAAGAAGCGCCCTTGCAAGAGGCAGCTCCGCCAAATGTTTCCAAACTGGCGCACTCTCGCCTCACCAACCACGCGGTGCTGATCGGCCATGGCCGGGTCGGAAGGCTGGTCGCGAAGACACTCGATCAGATGGGCCAATGCTATCTGGTGATTGAGGAGAGCCAGGCGGCGGTCGAACAAGCCCGCGCGAAAGGAATCGAAGTGATCGTCGGCAATGCCGGGCAACCAGGAATGCTGGATGCCGCCAATGTGACCGCTGCGCGATTCCTGATCTCGGCAATTCCAAATCCGTTCGAAACCGGCAACCTGATCGAACGCGCGCGGGCCGCCAACTCCCAGCTTGAGATCATTGCGCGCGCCCATTCCGAAGCCGAGGTCGACTACCTCGCGAAGCTCGGTGCAAGCCGAATCATCATGGGCGAGCGCGAGATCGCGCGCGGCATTTCCGAGTACATTCTCGGCCGTCTGGGTGCGGCACCGCCAGAGACCGCCGGTGAAGGCGCCCTGGTCACAGCGCTGCCGGAGCAGAAGGCACGCTAGTACCCACTATCGCAAATGAGTGATTCGAAAACCATGCACCCCGTCCAGCGTTTGCCCGTATCACTCATCCACGATTCCGGGTGCCAGCCCAGCCGGTGCCGGGACCTGACGGTTCGGATTGATGCGACGCTCGACCTGCGTACTGCTCGTCAAAAAGCAGACGCCGCGGCCTTGCAAGAAGCTCGCGCACGCGCGGGCCGCGGCGCCCGCCTTCCGGCCGCTCGCCGCGCACACGGTGGACGATCAGCACCGGGCAGTTCGCCTTTTGCGCCAGCTCGCGCGAGACCGAGCCGTTCAGCGCCATGGACAGTTCGGAACGGTCGCTGGCGCCGATCACGATGTAGTCGACGTCCTCCTGGTCGGCATGGTGCGCGATGGCGTCGGATACCGAGAGCGCGTGCCAGGTCCCGCTCGTGACGGTTCTGACGCCGGCCCATGCCGCTTTCCGGCTGGCATCGGCGAGAACCCCGGCGATGTATTCCTCCGGCCACAGATAGATCGGCGGGCCGCGTCCGGGCAGCAGCGGATTGACCATGCAGATGTTGAGTTCGGCGTCCAACCGCTTCGCCAGGTCGCAGGCGACGCGGGCCGCCCGCAGGGAATGGTCCCTTCCGTCGATTGCGCACAGGATCTTCATGGCGGCACGCTCCTCCCCGCGCGGTTCCGTTGGGCACGCGCGGGGAAATTGCAGCCGCTCAGCGAGCGTCAGGCGTGGCCCAGCGCCTTTTGACGCTCCTTCACGGCAAAGTCCTCTTCCGGCGAATAGACCAGCTTGTGCCGGCCGATCAGCGCGAAATACACGACCCCGACCGCATACCAGATCGCCGCGCCGTAGACGCCGTACCGATAGACCGGATCCTGCAGCTGCATGTAGAGCGTGACGACCGCGATCGCCAAGGTGAGCGTGGCTCCCGGAACGCCCAGCGGGCTGCGGAACGGCCGATCGATGTGCGGCAGGTTGCGGCGCAGCAGGATGAACGAGATCGCCTGGAAGCCATAGGAGATCGTCGCGCCGAACACCGCCATGTTGAGCAGCGTTCCGCCGATGATGGCGCCGGCGTCCGAGCCCTTCCACCAGAACACGATCAGCATGACCAGGAAGCCGACGGTGCAGGACGCGATCAGCGCCACGTGCGGCACCTTGTGCTTGCCGTGCGTTACCGAAAGGGGGCGCGGGATGTAGCCGGCCCGCGACAGCGAGTAGATCTGCCGGCCGGCCGCGTAGATGATGGTGTGCAGGCTCGCGATCAGCCCGACCACCGCCAGCAGCGACAGAACGCTGGCAAGCCCCGGAATGGTGACGCGGAACCCGTCCAGGATCGGCTCGCCGGAGGTGCCGAGATAGAAGGCGCCGGAATGGGCGCCGTCGCTCACCGGAATGCTCGAGTTGAGGAAGGTGACGAGGGTCGCCGAGATGCACAGCGTCAGGATGCCGAGCAGCAATCCCTTCGGCATGTCCTTCTTCGGATCGTGGCTCTCCTCCGCCGCCAGCGGCAGCTGCTCGATCGCAAGGAACAGCCACACCGCAAAAGGCAATGCCGCAAAGATGCCGCCGATTCCGAACGGCAGAAACTCTCCGCCGCCCTCCGGCAGCTCGACCGGCGCGCCGTCCGTGCCAACGCCGATGTTGAGCGCCCATCGATTGAAGTCGAAATGGGGAATGGCGCTCACGTAGAACACCGCAAGGATCGCCAGGGCCAGCAGCGTCACGATCACCGAAACGCGGAACGACAGCTCGACCCCCAGCAGATTGAGGGTCAGGAAGATGCCGTAGAACACGATCCACCAGATCGGCTGGTAGGCGTCGGGCGTGCCGAAGATGCCGCTCATGTAGGCGCCGATGAAATAGGTGATGACGGCCGGCGTGATGACGTATTCGATGTTCTCGGCGAGGCCCGTGATGTAGCCGCCCCACGGTCCCATGGCGGAGCGGGCGAACGAATACGCCGCGCCGGTGTGCGGCAGCGCCGGCGACATCTCCGCCAGGCAATAGCACAGGCCGACATACATGATGCCGATGACGATGCCGGCGATCAGGAAACCGCCGAATCCGCCGGGCGCCAGGCCGAGGTTCCAGCCCGAATAATGTCCGGAGATCACCGCGCCGACACCGAGCGCCCAGAGCGAGCCGACTCGGGCGTAGCGCCGCAGCGTCCGCTTCTCGAAGTATTCGTGCTCCACTTTTTCGTAGTGGACGCCTTCATACGTGACTTTGGCCTGTTCCCCGCCGCCAGTCGTCTGTTCCGCCATTTGTCTCCCCCATTTGGCTCGCCCCGGTTGGACCGGGGCGCGTTGTGCAGTTTCGACCTGCCCCACTGCCGAAGGAAAAATCGCGACCCGAACACATTGCGCCATGACACCAACGCCATGAGCCCGGGTCGCACACCTGCGGGGAGCAGGCATCCTGTAAGAACGACAACCGCCCGGTTGCGCACGCAACGGACTCGGATGAGGTGCTGTTGCGACCCCCTCGATGATGGCCAAAGAGCGATAAGATCGGCAAGGCAGCTCTTCCTGATAAGAATCTTATAAATTTCTTACATGCACGGTCGCGACGAAGGATGGCGCCGTCGGCGCCCGAGCCGCCGCGTTCGCCACGCGCCCGGCAATCGCCCTATAGTGGCCGATAGTCGGATGGCCCCTGGTGGAGCGCCGAATTGAAGATGACGATTCCGCCGCGCACGATTCCCGGTGCGCCGCAAGGCGCGGCGCGCGGCGGCGGCCGTCTGTCCGCGGTCATTCCCTATCTCTGGTCGATCGCGGCCATCGCGGCCGCGACGGCGGTCGCGTGGGCCATGCGCGGGCTGATCGCCGACGAAAGCCTGGCGATGGTGTTCCTGTCGGCCGTGCTGGTGTCCTGCGTGATCCATGGACGCAACGCCGGGATCGTCGCGGCGATCCTCGCCTTCCTGTCCTACAACGTTCTGTTCCTGGAGCCGCGCTTCACGCTCAGCTTCGCGCCGCTCAGCGATACGCTGACCCTGGCGGTCTTCCTGGCGGTGGCGCTGCTGACGGGCGGCCTCGCCGGCCGGGTGCGCGACCAGGCGAGCGCGAGCGCGGCACGGGCCTCGACCATGACCGTGCTGTTCCATGCCAGCCGGGTGCTCGCCACCTCGACCGACCGCACCGAGATCGCGGCGATGCTTGCCGAGGAGGTCGCCCGCACCACGCGCGGCACCGCACACGTTCTTGTGCGCACCGGCGAGGGAATCGCGTGGGCCGGATCGGCGGCCAGCACGAGGGACGAGGCCGGCGAACGCTGCATCCGGGCGGAACGCGAAGCCGATGCCGACGTCATCGCCTTTGCCGAACACGTATGGACGCGCATCGGCTCGTCCGAGGGCGGCGTCCCATTCGCGCCGTTCGACGAGCGGTATTCCACATACCCGCTCGGTACCATGCGCCAGCCCATCGGGTTGCTGGTGTGCCAGCGCTCCGGCGCCGAGCGGGGAGTGGGGATCGACGATGAGACCATCCCCATCCTGTGCGAGCTCGGCGCGATCGCGATGGAGCGCGCCTATCTGGTGCAGGAGATGACCAAGGCGCAGGTGCTGGCCGAAAGCGACCGGCTGCGCACCGCGCTGCTCTCGTCCATCAGCCACGACTTCCGCACCCCGCTGTCAGGCATTCTCGCCTCGGTCACGGCGCTGCTCGAGCAGGGCGAGCATTTTTCCGCGCAGACGGCGCGCGAGCTGCTCGGCGACATCCGCGATCAGGCGGAGCGCACCAACCGCTACGTCGCCAATCTGCTCGACATGATCAAGCTGGAGGCCGGCGCCATCGGCGTCAAGCTGGAGCCGACCGACGCCATCGACATCATCAGCGCGGCCGCGCGCCGATGCAAAGCGCCCGACGCGCGCGGATTGACGCGCGGCTGGCTGCGGTCTATCCCCGACAAGTCATGCTTGGTGGAGGCCGATCCCGTGCTGCTCGAGCAGGCGATCTACAACGTGCTCGACAACGCCATGCTCTATTCGCCCGCGGGGTCCTCGGTCGAAGTTTCCTTGCATGCCAGCCTGCACATCGCCGAGATCGTTATCCTCGACGAGGGCCCCGGCATTCCGCCCGAAGACCTGGAGCGGGTGTTCGACAAGTTCTATCGCGTGTCGACGAATCATCCGGCCGCCCAGGGCACCGGGCTCGGCCTGTCGATCTCCCGCGGCCTGGTCGAGGCCATGGGCGGCACGGTGCGCGCGATCAGCCCGGTCAAAGACGACTGCGGCACCGCCATTCATATCTGCCTCAAGCGCGTGTACGAAACCTGACATGCCCCAGTGCAACGTCCTGATCGTCGATGATGAGCCTCAGATCGTGAAGACGCTGCGGCTGTCTTTGTCCGCCGCCGGACACAACGTGCTGACGGCGGCGAACGCCAGCGAGACCCTGGCCGTCCTGCGCCGCGAGACGGTGGACACCATGATCATCGACCTCGGCCTGCCGGACCGCGACGGCAAGGAGGTGATCGCCGAAGTCCGGCAATGGTCGGACCTGCCGATCATCGTGCTGTCGGCGCGCCACCTCGAAGGGGAAAAGATCGCGGCCCTGGATGCCGGCGCCAGCGACTACGTCAACAAGCCTTTCAGCATGGGCGAGCTGCTGGCGCGGCTGCGCGTCGCCCTGCGCCTCCATCACAGCCGGAGCACGATGCACGCCTACCGATCACACGGACTCGCCATCGATTTTACCGCGCGGCAGGTTGTGGTCCGCGGCAAGGAGATGCACCTGACTCCGAAGGAGTTCGACCTGTTGCGCGTGCTGGCCCAGCACGCCGGCCAGGTGGTCACCCGGAACCAGCTGCTGTCGTTCGTATGGGGCGCCGGCGAGAAGCGCGACAGCCAGATCCTGCGGGTCCTGGTCGGCCAGCTTCGCCAGAAGATCGAGGCCGACCCGCGGGTGCCCGCCCTCCTGCTCACCGAGCCCGGCATCGGCTACCGCCTGCGGGCCGAGGGCGAAGAAGAGACCTGATACGCTCCACCCCGAGCGATCTCGTTGTTGAAGCTGTGTCCGCTGGCGCTGCCAACCGTCGCTGGGGTACCATCCGTGCCAAGAATGGGGGAGAGCGATGCCCGATTTCCCGATTGTCGACAGCCATGTGCATCTCGCCGATCCGCAGCGGTTCGGTTACGCCTGGACGAAGAACGCGCCGTCGCTCAACCGGCAGGTCCTGCCCGGGCACCTGACCGAGGCGGCGGCGCCCGTCCGGATCGACCGGTTCGTGTTTGTCGAGGTCGATGTCGACTTCCCGCAGCACCTTGCCGAAGCGGAATGGATAGCGGGCCTCGCGCAATCCGAGCCGCGCCTCAAGGGCATGGTCGCTGCGCTGCCGCTGGAGCGCGGAAAGGCGATCGAGCCCGAGCTCGACGCCCTCCGGCAGCACAAGATCCTGCGCGGCATCCGGCGCCTGATCCAGAACCAGCCCGATCCGGACTTCTGCATCCGCCCCGACTTCATCGCGGGGCTGAAGCTGCTGGCGCGCCACGACCTGGTGTTCGACATCTGCATCTTCCACCATCACCTGCCGAACGCGATCCGGATGGTGCGGCAATGCCCGGAGGTGCGATTCGTGCTCGACCACATCGGCAAGCCAGGCATCAAGGCCGGTCTTTCTGATCCCTGGCGCCAGCATATGAAGGAGCTGGCGGCGCTGCCCAACGTCACCTGCAAGATCTCCGGGGTCTCGACCGAGGCCGACCACAGGAACTGGACCCGCGAGCAGCTCCGGCCCTACATCATCCACGCCATCGATGCCTTCGGCTTCGACCGCGTGATGTACGGCGGCGACTGGCACGTGCTGGAGCTGGCCGGCACCTATCCGCAGTGGGTCGATATCGTCGACTGGGCGGTGGAGGGCGCCAGCCCGGCGGAGAAGCGCAAGCTGTTCCGCGACAACGCCATCCGCGATTATCGCCTCGATCAATGACCGAGGCGGCGCCAGGCTGGCGGCGGCAAGCCTACAGCATCGATGCGATGCGGGCGTTGGCGCGCCGCAGGCTGCCGCGGCCGGTGTTCGACTTCGCTGACGGCGGCGCGGAGGACGAACACACCCTGCGGCGAAACGAGGCGGCGTTCGACGAGCTTGCGCTGCTCCCTCGTCCGCTCAATGGCGCGGCGCAGCGCGACCTCTCGATCTCGCTGCTCGGCCAGCGCCTCGGCATGCCCATCGTCATCGGGCCGACGGGATTGGCCGGCCTGTTCTGGCCCGATGGCGAATGCTGCGCCGCGCGCGCGGCCAAGGCCGCCGGCGTCGCGTTCTGCCTCAGTCACGGCTCGGTCTGCACGCTGGAAGACCTGGCGGCGACCGGCGCCGCGCCGCGCTGGATGCAGGTGTTCATCTATCGCGACCGCGGCTTCACCCGCGCGCTCGCGCAGCGCGCGGCCGATGCCGGCTATGACGCGCTGGTGCTCACCACCGACAACCAGCTGCTCGGCAACCGCGAGCGCGACATCCGCAACGGCTTCTCGATCCCGCCGCGCTTCGGGCTCGCGGGGCTCGCGGGCATGGCGCTCAAGGCCGAGTGGCTGTGGCGCATGCGCCGCGACCTCAAGCGGGTGACCTTCGGGAATTACGTGCGGCCCGGCGAAAGCGCCGACGTTCGTACGCTCGCCGCGCGCATGGCCTCGCTGCTCGACCCGTCGATGAGCTGGCGGGATATCGACGAGTTGCGCAAATCCTGGCACCGTCCACTGATCCTCAAGGGCGTGCTGCACCCGGACGAGGCGCGCATGGCGGTCGAGCGCGGCATCGATGCCATCATCGTCTCCAATCACGGCGGCCGGCAGCTCGATGGCGCGGCGGCCACCCTCGACGCGCTGCCCGGCATCGTCGAGGCCGTGGCGGGGCGCATCCCGATCCTGCTCGACGGCGGCATCCGGCGCGGCAGCGATGCGGTGAAGGCGCTCGCGCTCGGCGCGACGGCGTGCCTCGTCGGCCGGCCGCAATTGTGGGGCCTGGCGGTCGCCGGCGAGGCCGGCGTCGCGCACATGTTGTCGATCTACCGCCAGGAGATCGACCGCGTCATGGGCCTGTGCGGCGTCACCAGCATCGCCGGCATTACGAAAGATCTGTTGCTTCAACCCCGGAATGGACGGAACGCATGATCAAGGATCCACCGCTGCTCACCATCCGCCGCGACTTCCCGCGGCCCGCGCCAGCCGACGTCGCCGCGTTCGCCGGCGTGCCGACGGGCTACGCGATCGACGCCATGGGCGGGCGCGGCGCGCTCGACTACCGGATCAAGCCGCTGTCGCCCGCCAAGTCCGTCATGGTCGGGGTGGCATTCACCTGCCATTGCGGCCCTGCCGACAACCTTGCGCTGTTCGCGGCGATGGCGACCGCCAGGCCCGGCGATATCCTCATCGCCGCGACCGACGCTTTCACGGCGACCGCCGTGACCGGCGATTTGCTGCTGGGCATGGCCAGGAACCGTGGCGGCGCGGGCCTGGTGACCGACGGGTTGGCGCGCGACCTCGCCGGCATCCTCGGCGTCGCACTGCCGGTCTATTGCGCCGGGATCACGCCCAACTCGCCGGCGCGCAACGGGCCGGGAACCATCGGGCTGCCGGTGGTGCTGGGCGGCGTCGCTGTCGAACCGGGCGACATCGTGATCGGCGACAATGACGGCGTGGTCATCGTCCCGCGCGGCACAATCGGCACTGTGCTGAAGCGCCTGTCGGATGTCCGCGCCGCGGAAGCCGCGCTCGAGGCAAAGGTCAAGGCCGGCCTGGAGGTGCCGGACTTCGTGCAGGCGATTCTCTCCTCCGGCCGCGTCATCGAGACGTGACGCGCGAGCGCCCGATTTCCGCGGCGCTCCGCCAAACCGGCAGCAGGTCCTGCTCCAGCACTTCGCGCCAGCTCGGCCAATTCCGTTCCGCCCAGCGCCGCGCCGCCGCGCCGAGCGGCAGGCCTGGCGCCAACCCGCGCTCCAGGGTCACCAGCACGGCGACTGTCAAGGCGCGCTGCTCGCCAGGCGCAACATTCATGGGTGATGGCTTTTAGATCAGCCCGCGCGCGTTGAGCTCGTTCTTGAGGTAGGCGTAGTAGATCGGCGCGGCGATCACGCCGGGGATGCCGAAGGCCGCTTCCATCACCAGCATGGCCAGCAGCAGCTCCCACGCGCGGGCGCGGATCTGCCC